>NZ_JBBMFK010000006.1:0-153086 GCF_040096055.1 Pseudoflavonifractor intestinihominis | reverse complement strand
CTTGTGGGATTTATCCCCGTGGACGAGCTGATGAAACAGGAAACGGCATGACCGAAGCCATGCCGTTCCTGCGAAAACCGATATTGCTTTCTTATGACCCCCGACCATGTCCCCGGGGGATTTTTCTGTCCATGGACCGCCGGTCCCGAGACAAAACAAGCGCCCGGACGATGCCGTCCGGGCGCTTGTTTTGTCATGATGCCTTATGCCTCGGCGCTCTGTCTGGCGCGGGCGAGCTTGACACAGGCCGCGATGACGCCGAAGAGGAAGAAGTAGACGAACATATTGCGGGGATAGAACCAGGTGTACTCGGCCACGCTGATGACCGAGATGCCGAAGAAGGCGCCCACAGCGGCGGAGAGGATGTTCTTGATCCGGCGGTCGGTGCAGGTGTAGTAGGTCTTGACGCCCACCTTCAGCTGGTGGAGCACCATGGCCACATAGGTCAGGGCGCCGAAGAAGCCCAGCTCGCCCCACATCTGGAGGTAGTTGTTGTGGGTGTGGATGGGGTAGTTGCCGTCGTACATGGTGGGGTACACCTTGAACACCTGCCGCATCACGTCGGTGCCCAGGCCCACGCCCCGCAGGCCGTAGTCCTCAATGAGGTAGGCCGCATCCTGATAGATGGCAAAGCGGTAGCGGGTGGAGCTGTCCTTCATGTTGCCGATGGTGAGGATGCGGTTCATGATGCTCTCGGGCAGGAAGGGCAGGGCCAGCAGGCCCAGCACGATGAAGAGGGGCAGGAAGCGCCAGTTCAGGAGCACCAGGAACACCGCCACAGCCAGGACCAGACCGATCCAGCCGGAGCGGGAGTAGGTCAGACCGATGGCCGCCGCACAGATGGCCAGCGCCACCACGGCCAGCACTCTCCCCCGCCAGCCCCTGGCATTGAGGAACAGGGCCAGCAGGAAGGGCATGAGCATGACCAGAATTTCCGCGTAGTTATTGGGATTGTCGAAGAAGGAGTAGACCCGGCCGGGCATGCCCGCGTTGAGGATCAGGTCCTGCTGGGAGGCCACCACCTCCACGCCGATATAGCCCTGATAGCAGCCGTAAATCGAGGCAACAGTCAGGCCGAAGAGGGACACCACCAGCACCAGCTGGAGCTGCTCCACCTTCTGGACCGAGCTCACGGTCAGAACGGTGATGAGGAAGGCAATGGCGTGGAAGACGAAGAAGCGCCAGGATAGGCTGCCGGTAACGCCGCTGACCAGGCCGGAGGAGAAGTCGGTGCCCAGGCTGGTGAGGAAGGCGTAGCACACGAAGGCCATGAACAGGGTGTAGTAGGGACCGATCTTGTCCAGGTCCAGCCGGTGCTTGGGCCGAGCCATGCACCCGGCCAGGAAGAGCATCATCACGCCGTACATGCAAAGCAGGGTGTAGGCGTTGTTCCAGTTGTCGTGGTCCACCACCAGCATGAGCAGCATGGACAGGCCCAGGAACACAAAGGTGGCCCCGCCCAGGGCGGAGGCGATGCGGAAGGCGATGCTGCCGTCCCACATGTTCTTCCAGATCTTGTACAGCCACTGGAGGATCATGCAGGGGATGTTGATAATAAAGGTAACGATGCGGCAGGTCAGGCTCTCCGGCCAGCCGCCGGGGATGCGGCCGTCCCGCCAGACGAACTGGCACAGGGCGCTGCCCTCCACGCCATGGCGGACGGCAATCTCGATCCGCCGGAGGATCTTCCCCGGCACGCTGTCCGCCCAGCCGTCACTGAGGACGGCCCACAGGGCGGCAAAAAAGCGGACCAGGGCACTGTTTTGTGCGACAGACATAGACATAGGCTCCAATCTTGTGGAAAAGTTGTGACAGGGCGGCGGGATTACCTCTTAGCCGCCTTCTCGTAGATACGGAAGGTGGCCTCCGCCATCTTGTGGACCTCAAAGCGGTCGTCCACCGCCTTGAGGGCGTTGGCACGGCAGCGCGCCAGCAGCTCCGGCTCCTCCATCATCCGCTTGAGGGCGCCAGCCATGGAGTCGGGGTTGTCGTACTCCGCCAGCAAGCCGCAGTTGGTCTGGTCGTTTACGATGTCCGGGTTGCCGGCAATGTCGGTGACCACAACGGGCAGTCCGGCGGCCATGGCCTCGATGATGAGGAAGGACAGGGCCTCGTGCCGGGAGGAGTTGACATACAGGTCGCTGGCCTTGTACAGGTTCTTGATGTCCTTACGGAAGCCGATGAACTTGACGCAGTCCTCCAGCCCCAGCTCCCTGGCCTGGGCCTTCCGCTCCTCCAGCAGGGGGCCGTCTCCCGCCAGAACCAGGGTGAAGGGCACGTCGGAGATCTCCTTGAGCCGCTTCACCGACTCCAGCAGGTAGTGGTGGCCCTTGTCGTCGGCAAACCGGGAGGCGCACAGCATGACGAACCGGTCCTCGGGAATGCCCAGTTCCTGCCGCAGGGTGGACTCGCTCCGGTCCCCGGCCCAGGCGGCGGGGTCCACCGCGTTGAAGATGACGGAGATCCGGTCCGCGCTCCAGCCGTTGCGGATGAGCTGCTGCTTGCCCAGATTGCACACGGCGATCATCTGGTCCTGCCGCCTGTCCATCCACTTGTTGGACAGACGGGTAATAGCGTTATTGGCCAGGACAAAGTGGTTGGTGTACACCACCCGGATGTGCTTGTTGTACCGCTTGGCCAGCAGGGCGATATAGTGCTCCCGCAGGTAGTGGCAGTGGATCACGTCGATGTTCCACTCCTGGCACAGGCTGGCCAGGCGCTTGGCCGCCTTGAAGTCAAAGCGGCTGTTCATGTCGATCTGCCGGATGGGGACGCCCGCCTCCTCCATCCGCTCCACCAGCAATCCCCCCTGATTATAGGCGAAAAAGGCCCGGATATGCTTGTGGTTGAGGTACTTCACCAGGGTCTCCACGTACCGCTCCGTCCCGGCCTTGCCGGCGAAGTTGAGGAGATAGAGGACATTCAGCACGTCAATCGGCCTCCTGTTTTCAGCATGAGATAGGGGCAGACGCATGGCGTCTGCCCCTATAGTTTACCGTAAAGTTCTGCCTTTGTCTACGCTTTTCTTCCCGTTCCGGGGGTTTTACAGCGCGGCCTTCAGGGCCTCGGTCATGTCGGTGCGCTCCCAGGGCAGATCCACGTCGGTGCGGCCGAAGTGGCCGTAGGCCGCGGTCTGGCGGTAGATGGGGCGGCGCAGGTCCAGCTTGCGGATGATGGCGGTGGGCCGCAGGTCAAAGACCTTGCTGACAGCGGCGGACAGGGCCTCGTCGGAGACGGTGCCGGTGCCGAAGGTGTCGATGAGGACGGACACGGGGTGAGCCACGCCGATGGCGTAGGCCAGCTCGATCTGGCACTTCTTGGCCAGGCCGGCAGCCACGATGTTCTTGGCCACGTAGCGGGCCATGTAGGCGGCGGAGCGGTCCACCTTGGTGGGGTCCTTGCCGGAGAAGGCGCCGCCGCCGTGGGGGGCGCTGCCGCCGTAGGTATCCACGATGATCTTGCGGCCGGTCAGGCCGGAGTCACCCTGGGGACCGCCCACCACGAAGCGGCCGGTGGGATTGACGAAGTACTTGGTGTTCTCGTCCAGCAGATTGGCGGGGATGGTGGGCTTGATGACCAGCTCCACCATGTCCTTGCGGATCTGCTCCAGGGTGGCGTCGGCGCTGTGCTGGGTGGAGATGACCACGGTGTCAACCCGGACGGGCACGCCGTTCTCGTCGTACTCCACGGTGACCTGGCTCTTGCCGTCGGGCCGCAGGTAGTCCACCAGCCCCTGCTTACGGACCTGAGCCAGGCGGTAAGCCAGCTTGTGGGCCAGGGAGATGGCCAGAGGCATCAGCTCGGGGGTCTCGTCGCAGGCGTAGCCGAACATCATGCCCTGGTCGCCGGCGCCGTTCTCCAGCTCGGCGTCGGCGCCGCCCTCTTTGGCCTCCAGGGACTTGTCCACGCCCATGGCGATGTCGGGGGACTGCTCGTCGATGGAGGTGAGGACCGCGCAGGTGTCGCAGTCAAAGCCGTACTTGGCCCGGTCATAGCCGATCTCCCGGATAACCTGGCGGGCAATGTGGGGGATGTCCACATAGCAGTGGGTGGAGATCTCGCCCATCACGTGGACCATGCCGGTGGTGACGGTGGTCTCACAGGCCACGCGGGCCTGGGGGTCCTTCTCCAGGATAGCGTCCAGAACCGCATCGGAGATCTGGTCGCAGATCTTATCGGGATGTCCCTCCGTAACAGACTCGGAGGTGAAAAGACGGTGTGCCATAGTAACATTCTTCCTTTCTGTGTTTGCCGCGGGGATGGCGGGGACAAAAAAGCGCTCCGCTGTCCGGCGGAGCGCATGGAGTCAGTCCATCCTCATCTTTCGATTCTCTCGCCGGATTTGGCACCTTGCGACATGCGCAGGTTGCCGGGCTTCATCGGGCCGTTCCCTCCACCGCTCTTGATAAGGCGTATTCACTTTTGCGAAATGTATTGTAGCAGATTTCCCCCGTTTGTCAACGGCTTTTTTGCCTCCAAATTCACACTTTCCCTAAATTGTCCCACCAAAGAGCTTTTCCGAGGCGGTTTTTGTCTGCTCCGGCGTCAGGAAGTCGTCCGTCATGAGCCACACAATCCGGCCGTCTTTACACGCCAGATAGTAGGGCCAGGGGCCCTCGTCATCCCACACCTGCCACACCTCGGCGTCCCAGGCCGGGTCGTTGAGGGGGCGGAAATGTCCCCCTGTAAGGCGGCCGTACTCATTGTCGTAGCGGTCCAGATAGCCGTCCAGGCACAGATCGAAAAGCATGGGCAGCTTCACGTCGGATACCTCATATCGCAGCCAGGGCAGACCGCTGTCATATGGGCCGCTCTGTTCTCCCGCCCTGAACGCCACCAGCGGAGAGCTTCTGCTCTCCCAGGTGCTGACCAGCCCCTCCTCCTCCGGGATGCCCAGGTCCTCCAGCGCCAGAGGAAGGACGGTCCGGTCAACGATGTGCAGCTCCGCAGCCCGGGGCCCGATGACCGCCCCTGGAATGACGTTGATCATCAGCAGGCTCAGCCCAGCGGCCACAGCCAGAGTGATGATCCGGTTTTGTTTGCGCTCCACGCCCCGCCGCCTCATATACGCCTTCACACCGGCCACCAGAGCGACGAAGGCGGCCGCCTCCACGGTCACCAGTAGGGCATACCACGGGCCGCCCCTGGAGCCCGCTGTGCTCAGCGCCGCAAATACGACGGACAGCACGCCCAGAGCCGCCACCGCCACGGTCAGTGTGCGGAACCTCTGCTCCGTACCTGCCAGACGTTTCCCTGTTTCGGCCGCCTTCCTGGCCCGAACGTACCACGCCAGGTAGCCTGTCAGAGTCAGAAACACGCTCAGCCCCATCAGCGCCAGGGCCAGGGTGATCAGCAGAACGGATGGTTTGGACAGATTCGCGGCGGGATTTTGGAGAACACCTGTGATGAAAATCCCCAACTGAATCACGAGCAGCGCAAACAGCAGCAGGTTGGCGGGCAGGAACCTGCGCAGCATGGCCCTGTGAATGACCCGTACCCGGGCCGCCTCGTCGGTCTCGATGGGGACGGGATGGACCCGCTCGGTGGAAAAAATCTGCATCTGGTCCCACTCGGTCACCAGTTCCCAGCCCGCCTCCCGGCAGTAGTCGTAAAACTCCTCCTGGCTGTCCGTGGGATAGGGGTTGTACTCCGACGCTTCAGGGAAATAGGTCACGGCGCAGTGCACCTTGGCAGGCTCCGCCCGGCCATAGCGCCAGGACAGAGCGCCGATCTTCTCCAGCCGCCAGCCCCTGGCCGCCATCTTCTCCAGATGCCGGGCAATGCCCTCGCCGTCATAGTACAGGAACTGCTCCGGCCAGTATCTCCGTCTCACCATGGCCGTCCTCCTCTCCCTCGTTCAGCCGGTACTGCCGGTAGTCCGCCGCCTGGCGCTCCAGCCGCTCATATTCCGCCGCCAGCGCCGCCCGGCCCGCCGGGGTGATCAGGTAGCTCCGCCTGCGTCCCTCCACCTTGGTCTCCCGGATCATGCCCGCCTTGGCGAACTCCTCCAGCAGGTTGTACAGGGTGCCCGGCCCTACCGCCACCCGGCCCTGGGTCATGTCCGCCACCCGCTCCATCACATCCATGCCGCAGCACTCGGTCTGGAGACTGAGCAGAACATAGAACATCTGCTCTGTCAGGGTGCGGAATTTTTCCCGTGCCATGGTCTCACCTCCTTATATCGAATATCGTTATTCTTCCCGCTCTCATTGTATTATCGATGTTCGATATTGTCAAGTAGAAAATCCCCGCCGCCGGAAAACCGGCGGCGGGGAGACAAAATGTTCAGGCCTTCCAGCCGTTGAGGTACTCCACCTGCTCGGGGGTCAGGGTGTCGATGGACAGCCCCAGGGCGGCCAGCTTCACCCGGCCAATCTGGTCGTCGATCTCGTCGGGCACGTTATAGACCTTCTTCTCCAGGTTGTCCCGATGCTTGGCCAGCCACTCCAGCGCCAGGGCCTGGACGGCAAAGGACATGTCCATGATCTCGGCGGGGTGGCCGTTTCCGGCGGCCAGGTTCACCAGGCGGCCCTCGCCGATGACATTGAGCACCCGGCCGTCGGGCAGGGTGAAGCCCTCGATGTTCTCCCGGCGCAGCTCACGCTTCACCGCCATCTTGGCCAGCCCCGCCACGTCCACCTCGCAGTCAAAGTGGCCGGCGTTGGTGAGCAGGGCGTTGTTCTTCATCACGGCGAAGTGGGCGGGGGTGATCACATCCTTGCAGCCGGTGACGGTGACGAACACGTCGCCGATCCTGGCGGCCTCGTCCATCTTCATCACCCGGAAGCCCTGCATGGTGGCGTCCAGGGCCTTGAAGGGGTCCACCTCGCAGACCACCACGTCGGCGCCCATGCCCTTGGCCCGCATGGCCACGCCCTTACCGCACCAGCCGTACCCGGCCACCACCACGGTCTTGCCCGCCACGATCAGGTTGGTGGTGTGCATGATGGCGTCCCACACGGACTGGCCGGTGCCGTACTTGTTGTCATAGTAGTGCTTGGCCTTGGCGTCGTTGACCGCCATCATGGGACAGGGCAGGATGCCCTCCCGCTCCCGGGCCCGCAGGCGCAGGATGCCGGTGGTGGTCTCCTCGCAGCCGCCGATCAGGTTTTCCGCCAGGTCGGAGCGCTTGCCGCCCAGCAAGTGGACCAGGTCGCCGCCGTCGTCCACGATCAGGTGGGGCTTGTGGGACAGGGCCTGGACCAGATGGTCCTCGTACTCCTCCGCCGTGGCGCCGTGGATGCCGAAGGTCTCCACCCCCAGACTGGCAAGACCGGCGGCCACGTCGTCCTGGGTGGACAGGGGGTTGGAGCCGGTGAGCCGCACCTGGGCGCCGCCCTTGGCCAGCACCAGGCCCAGGTTGGCGGTCTTGGCCTCCAGGTGGACGGACACGGTCACCCGCAGCCCGGCAAAGGGCTTCTCCTTCTCAAAGCGGGCCTCGATCCCGCTGAGGGCGGGCATAAAGTCCCGCACCCACTGAATCTTCCTGCGGCCGGACTCGGCCAGGGACATATCTCTTACCACGCTCATGGCGTATGCCTCCTCAAGGTGTGTTTTGTCGTTTTTTTCAGTTTAACATACTTTTCCGCCGGGCGGAAGAATGTTCACAGATTTTTTATTTACTTTACTAAGAAAAGCGGGTAGAATGATGCACAACACAATCTGATTGTTAGGAGGATTTGCCTTGCGCTCCATCGACAGCTGGTTTGACCGCTTTTGCCGGAAGCATCCCAGGCTGGCCATCCCCAACCTGATGATGTACATTGTCATCGGTACCGCCATCGTCTATGTTCTGGACCAGTTCGGCCCCTTCCCCATCTCCAATTATCTGGCCTTCAGTCCCTATTACATTATCCACGGCCAGGTGTGGCGGCTCATCACCTTTATCTTTATCCCCCTGGACGACAACCCCCTCCTGTTTATCCTCTCGTTGTACATGTACTGGTGGATCGGCAGCGCGGTGGAGCGGGAGTGGGGCTCCACCAAATTCACCGTGTTCTACGGCACCGGTGTGCTGATGAACATCCTGGCCGGGCTGATCCTGGCCCTGTTCCTGGGCGGCTTCACCACTCCCCTCCCCACCCTGGCCGGCGCGGAGTATCTGAACATGTCCCTCTTCTTCTCCATGGCCACCCTGTTCCCCGATCTGACCATCCTGCTCTTTTTTGTCATCCCCCTAAAGGCCAAGTGGCTGGCCTGGTTTGACGCGGCTCTCTTCCTCTTCGGCATCGGCAAGGGACTGGTGTACACCGTGATGTACGGGCCCTTCATGCTGGTGATGGTCATCCCGCCTCTGGTGGCCATGCTCAACTACCTGCTCTTCTTCTGGTCGGACATCGCCGGGTTCTTCACCCGCACCATTGGGCGGGCCAAGCACCAGACCTCCCGCCAGACCATCAACTTCAAGCAGGCCACCCGCCACGCCCAGCAGCAGAAGGGGTATATCCACAAGTGTGCTGTCTGCGGCAAGACCGACACCGACTACCCCGACGAGGAGTTCCGCTACTGCTCCAAATGCAACGGCTACTACTGCTACTGCTCCGAGCATATCCACAACCATGTCCATATTGAGTGATCGACCGGGAGCCGGAGGCGCTGTCCTCCGGCTCCTTCTCTCCGGGACAAATGTCCGGCCTGCGAAAATTTCCTCTTGACAAATGCCTTTTCAGCTCCTATACTTACGCTATCAGTTGAGAACGAAGGTGTTCCGACCCCCATGGGCGGAGCATCTTCGTTTTTCTATTTTCGGCCAATTGCGGCAGGTGTGATCGGTCCGCCCGGCCGGACACGCCTTGCGCGGCGCCGGAGGATACTCCCCGGTCCGCCCGGAAAGGGGCAACCACGATGAAAACCAAACGACAGCGGGGGCTCTCCTCCCCCTCTTTTGAACATGACAGCTGCGGCATCGGCACTGTAGTGGACATCCACGGCCGGCCCAGCCACCGGACGGTGGACGACGCGCTGAAGATCGTCGAGAAGCTGGAGCACCGGGCCGGTAAGGACGCCACCGGTGAGACCGGCGACGGCGTGGGCATCCTGCTCCAGATCTCCCACCGGTTCTTCGTCAACGCCGCCCGGGACGTGGGCATCTTCCTCCCCGGCCCCAGAGAGTACGGCGTAGGCATGTTCTTCTTCCCCCAGGACGAGAACGTCCGCCGCCGCGCCAAGAAGATGTTTGAGCTGCTCACCGCCCGCGAGGGGCTCACCTTCCTGGGCTGGCGGAAAGTGCCGGTCTGTCCCGAGATTCTGGGCCAGAAGGCCCTGGCCAAGATGCCCTATATCGAGCAGGCCTTTATCGGCAAGCCTGCCGACCTGCCCACCGGCCTTCCCTTCGACCGGAAGCTCTACCTGGTGCGCCGGGTGTTCGAACACTCCAACGGCAGCACCTACGTGCCCTCCCTGTCCAGCCGCACCATCGTCTACAAGGGCATGTTCCTGGTCCACCAGCTCCGCCGGTTCTACCCCGACCTCCAGAGCGAGGAGTACGAGTCCGCCATCGCCATCGTCCACTCCCGCTTCTCCACCAATACCAACCCCTCCTGGGAGCGGGCCCACCCCAACCGGCTCATGGCCCACAACGGCGAGATCAACACCATCCGGGGCAACGCCGACCGTATGCTAGCCCGGGAGGAGACCATGTACACCCCCCTGCTGGCCGGAGACATGGACAAGGTGCTGCCGGTGATCGACGCCTCCGGCTCCGACTCCTCCATGCTGGACAACACACTGGAGTTTATGATGATGGCGGGCATGGACCTGCCGCTGGCGGTGATGGTGGCCATCCCCGAGCCCTGGCGTGAGGACCGGAACATCTCCCGGGCCCGCCGGGACCTGTACCGCTACTACGCCACTCTGATGGAGCCCTGGGACGGCCCGGCCTCCATCCTCTTCTCCGACGGCGATGTGGTGGGCGCGGTGCTGGATCGGAACGGCCTGCGGCCCTCCCGCTACTACCTGACCGACGACGGACGGCTCATCCTCTCCTCCGAGGTGGGCGTGCTGGATCTGCCCGACATGGAGATCGTCCGCAAGGACCGGCTTCAGCCCGGACGGATGCTGCTGGTGGACACGGTCCAGGGCCGCATCATCTCCGACCAGGAGCTGAAGGAGACCTATGCCGCCCGCCAGCCCTACGGCGAGTGGCTGGACCGGAACCTGATCCACCTGCGGGACCTGCCCATCCCCAACCGCCGGGTGGAGCGGCGCAGCCACCAGGACCTGGTCCGGCTGCGCACCGCCTTCGGCTACACCAACGAGGACATCACCAGCACCATCCTCCCCATGGCGGAGACCGGGGTGGAGCCCACTGCCGCCATGGGCGTGGACATTCCCCTGGCTGTGCTGGATCCCAAAGACCAGCCCCTGTTCAGCTACTTCAAGCAGCTCTTCGCCCAGGTGACCAACCCGCCCATCGACGCCATCCGGGAGGAAGTGGTCACCGACACCACCGTGTATGTGGGCGACGACGGCAACCTGCTCCAGGAGAACGCCGACAACTGCCGGGTCCTCCAGATCCACAACCCCATCCTCACCTCCACCGATATGATGAAGATCAAGGCCATGGATCAGCCCGGCTTCCGGGTGGAGACCGTGTCCATGCTCTACTATAAAAACACCTCCCTGGCGCAGGCTCTGGACCACCTGGCCCTGTTGGTGGACCGGGCCTGGCGGGAGGGCGCCAACGTCATTGTGCTGTCCGACCGGGGCGTGGACGAAAACCACGTGGCCATCCCCTCCCTGCTGGCCGTGTCCTCCATCGAGCAGCACCTGATCCGCACCAAGAAGCGGACCGCCGTGTCCATCCTGGTGGAGACCGGCGAGCCCCGTGACGTCCACCACTTCGCCACCCTGCTGGGCTACGGCGCCCGGGCAGTGAACCCCTACCTGGTGGAGGAGACCATCGTGGACCTCATCGAGTCGGGCAAGCTGGACAAGGAGTTCCACTCCGCCGTGGCCGACTACAACTCCGCCGTGCTCCACGGCATCGTGAAGATCGCCGCCAAGATGGGCATCTCCACCCTCCAGTCCTATGAGTCCGCCCAGATCTTTGAGGCGGTGGGCATCCGGAAGGACGTCATCGACCGCCACTTCACCAACACGGTCTCCCGGGTGGGCGGCATCGGGCTGGAGGAGATGGGCGCCATGGTGGACCGGAACCACTCCAAGGCCTTTGAGGCTCCCCCCGAGGAGGAGCCCGCCTCCCCCAAGCGCCCCGGAGACGGCGAGGACCACCTCTTCAATCCCCAGACCATCCGCCTGCTGCGTCAGGCCACCCATGAGGGCAACTACGAGGTCTTCAAGCAGTACACCGCCATGGTGGACGACGAGACCAGGCCCCACACACTCCGGGGCCTGATGGAGTTCCAATACGCCGCCCAGCCCCTCCCCCTGGACGAGGTGGAGAGTGTGGACTCCATCGTCAAGCGGTTCAAGACCGGCGCCATGAGCTACGGCTCCATCTCTCAGGAGGCCCACGAGTGCCTGGCCCGGGCCATGAACCTGCTGGGCGGCAAGTCCAACTCCGGCGAGGGCGGCGAGGAGCCCGACCGGCTCCGCGACCCGGAGCGCAACTCCGCCATCAAGCAGGTGGCCTCCGGCCGGTTCGGCGTCACCAGCGAGTATCTGGTCAGCGCCAAGGAGATCCAGATCAAAATGGCCCAGGGCGCCAAGCCCGGCGAGGGCGGACACCTGCCCGCCGGAAAGGTGTACCCCTGGATCGCCAAGTGCCGCCACTCCACCCCGGGCGTCACCCTGATCTCCCCCCCGCCCCACCACGACATCTACTCCATCGAGGACCTGGCCCAGCTGATCTACGACCTGAAGTGCGCCAACCGCCAGGCCAGCATCTCGGTGAAGCTGGTCAGCGAGGCGGGCGTGGGCACCGTGGCGGCCGGCGTGGCCAAGGCCGGCGCCCAGGTGGTGCTCATCTCCGGCTATGACGGCGGCACCGGCGCCGCGGCCCGCACCTCCATCCACAACGCGGGCCTGCCCTGGGAGCTGGGCCTCTCCGAGGCCCACCAGACCCTGATCCAGAACGGCCTGCGCACCCGGGTCATGCTGGAGGTGGACGGCAAGCTCATGTCCGGCCGTGACGTGGCCATCGCCTGTATGCTGGGCGCCGAGGAATTCGGCTTCGCCACCGCCCCCCTGGTGGCCCTGGGCTGCGTGATGATGCGGGTGTGCAACCTGGACACCTGCCCCGTGGGCGTGGCCACCCAGAACCCGGAGCTGCGCAAGCGGTTCAAGGGCAAGGCCGAGTATGTGGTGAACTTTATGCGGTTCATCGCCCAGGAGCTGCGGGAGTACATGGCAAAGCTGGGCGTCCGCACTGTGGATGAGCTGGTTGGCCGCAGCGACCTGCTGGCCGTCCGCACCCCCGCGGCCAACCCCCGGGCCGCCACCGTGGACCTGTCCGCCATCCTTCACAACCTCTATGCGGGCCAGCCGGGCCAGCGGTTCAACCCCGCGGATATCTACGACTTCCACCTGGAGAACACCGTGGACCTGAAGATCCTGGAACCCACTCTGGGCGAGGCCCTGGACCAGGGCAAGCCCATGCGGCTGTCCCTGCCGGTGTCCTCCACCGACCGGGCCGTGGGCACCATCCTGGGCTCCGACATCACCCGGCTCCACGGCAACAGCCTCCCCGAGGACACCTTCCTCATCCGGTGCAGCGGCGGCGGCGGCCAGTCCTTCGGCGCGTTCCTCCCCGCCGGCGTGACCCTGGAGCTGGAGGGCGACGCCAACGACTACCTAGGCAAGGGCCTGTCCGGCGGCAAGCTGGTGGTCTATCCCCCCAGAGGCAGCCGGTTCGACCCGTCGGAGAACATTCTGGTGGGCAATGTGGCGCTGTACGGCGCCACCAGCGGCAAGGCCTTCCTCAACGGCGTGGCCGGCGAGCGGTTCTGCGTGCGCAACTCGGGCGCCACCGCGGTGGTGGAAGGCGTGGGAGACCACGGCTGCGAGTACATGACCGGCGGCCGTGTGGTCATCCTGGGCCCCACTGGCAAGAACTTCGCCGCCGGTATGAGCGGCGGCGTGGCCTACGTGCTGGACGAGAAGCGGGACCTGTACCTGCGCATCAACAAAGAGCTGGTGTCCATGGACCCGGTAAAGGAACGGCACGACGCCGAGGAGCTGCGTTCCCTGATCCAGGCCCACGCAGCGGCCACCGGTTCTCCCAAGGCCAAGCTCATTCTGGCCGACTTCGACCACTACCTCCCCCTGTTCAAGAAGATTCTCCCCCGGGACTACGACCGGATGCTCCACACCATTGCCCAGTACGAGGAGAAGGGACTGTCCAGGGAGGAGGCCGAGGTGGAGGCCTTCTACGCCAGCACCGGCAAGGGTGCCGGAATGGGCCATTGACGGCCCGTACCCCAGTCTTTCATCCCCCCATAACATGGCAGCAAAGGCGCTGCGGCACCTGCCGCAGCGTCCTTTTACATAAATTTCTGCACAATTCCAAGGTATCAATTCAAGGAGTGAGCGTTATGAAGAAGATTCCCGAGCTGTTTGGCAGCATGGTGTTCAACGAGTCCGTGATGAAAGAGCGTCTGACCAAGGACGCCTACCGTGCCCTGTGCCGCACCATCAAGGAGGGCAAGGCCCTGGACCCGGCGGTGGCCGACGTGGTGGCCTCCGCCATGAAGGACTGGGCCGTGGAGAAGGGCGCTACCCACTTCACCCACTGGTTCCAGCCCATGACCGGCGTCACCGCTGAGAAGCACGACGCCTTCCTCTCCCCCTGCGGGGACGGCACCGGCATCATGGAGTTCTCCGGCAAGGAGCTGATCAAGGGCGAGCCCGACGCCTCCTCCTTCCCCTCCGGCGGCCTGCGCGCCACCTTTGAGGCCAGAGGCTACACCGCCTGGGACCCCACCTCCTACGCCTTCATCAAGGACGACACCCTGTGCATCCCCACCGCCTTCTGCTCCTACCGGGGCGAGATTCTGGACAAGAAGACCCCCCTGCTCCGCTCCATGGACGTGCTCAGCCGTGAGGCCGTGCGGGTGCTCCGCCTGTTCGGCAAGGAGGTCCGCCGGGTCACCGCCACCGTGGGCCCCGAGCAGGAGTACTTCCTCATCGACAAGGCCGACTACGCCAAGCGCCCCGACCTGATCCTCACCGGCCGCACCCTGTTCGGCGCCCCCGCCCCCAAGGGCCAGGAGATGGAGGACCACTACTTCGGCTCCATCCGGCCCCGCGTCAAGGCCTTTATGGCCGACCTGGACGAGGAGCTGTGGAAGCTGGGCATCTACGCCAAGACCGAGCACAACGAGGTCGCCCCCAGCCAGCATGAGATGGCCCCCATCTTCACCACCGCCAACCTGGCCACCGACCAGAACCAGCTGACCATGGAGGTGATGAAGAAGGTGGCCGACCGCCACGGCTTCGTCTGCCTGCTCCATGAGAAGCCCTTTGAAGGCGTCAACGGCTCCGGCAAGCACAACAACTGGGCCCTGTCCACCGACACCGGCGAGAACCTGCTGGACCCCGGCAAGACCCCCATGGACAACGCCCAGTTCCTTCTGTTCCTGACCGCCGTCATCCGCGCCGTGGATAATTACCAGGATCTGCTGCGTATCTCCGTGGCCAGCGCGGGCAACGACCACCGCCTGGGCGGCAACGAGGCGCCTCCGGCCATCGTGTCCGTCTACGTGGGCGATGAGCTGTCCGAGGTGGTGGACGCCCTCATCCAGGGCGTGGGCCACAGCGACGCCGCCCCTGGCAGCATGGACATCGGCGTCACCGCCCTGCCCCCCATCCCCCTGGACAACTCCGACCGGAACCGCACCTCCCCCTTCGCCTTCACCGGCAACAAGTTCGAGTTCCGTATGCCCGGCTCCTCCTTCAACATCGCCTGCCCCAACGTGATGCTCAACTGCGCGGTGGCCGAGTCCCTGCAGCTCTACGCCGACGAGCTGGAAAAGGCCGAGGACTTTGACGCCGCCCTCTCCGCCCTGGTCCGCCGGGAGCTCTCCGCCCACAGCCGCATCCTCTTCAACGGCAACGGCTACGGCGTCGACTGGCCCGAGGAGGCCGCCCGCCGGGGCCTGATGAACCTGCACAACACCCCCGAGGCCCTGGAGCACTTTGACGACGAGAAGAACGTGGCCCTCTTCACCTCCCAGGGCATCTACACCCTGGAGGAGATCCACTCCCGTCAGGAGATCGCCCAGGAGGAGTACGCCAAGACCATCCTCATCGAGGCCAAGACCTCTCTGGACATCCTGCGCAAGCAGATCATCCCCGCCTGCATCTCCTACTCCGGCCAGGTGGCCGACGGCGCGGCGGTAAAGAGCTCCCTGGGCGTCTCCGCCGAGGGCGAGATCGCTCTGGTCCGCTCCATCACCAACAAGACCAGCGCCCTGATGGACCGCACCGACGCCCTGGAGGCCACCGTGGCCGCTGTGCCCGACGGTGTCAAGGAGAGCGCCCGCTACTGCGCCGAGACCGTCCTCCCCGCCATGGAGGCCGCCCGCGCCATCGCCGACCAGCTGGAGCTGATCGTGGACCGCGCCCACTGGCCCTTCCCCACCTACCGGGACCTGCTGTTCTACGTATAATCGGACCCGTCCGAACATATTCAGCCGCTTCGGCGGCCGGCTTTGCCCTCTCGGCAGCGCTGTTTTCCGGGGATCCCCATTGGGGTTCCCGGAAAAACAGTCTGTCAGAGGGCTAATCGTCGTGTCTTGAGCCAAATCATACCGTCATCCCCATCCCTTTGAGAGAGGAAGTATATTCGTGTCCATTCATGAAGAATGCGGCGTCTTCGGCGTGCTGGACCCCGCCGGAGACTGCGCACGCACCACCTACTACGGGCTCTTCGCCCTCCAGCACCGCGGGCAGGAGTCCTGTGGCATCGCCTCCATCCAGGACCGGGAGATGTCCTTCCACAAGGACCTGGGCCTGGTGGGCGAGGTATTCACCCCGGAGATCCTGGACCGGCTGGGCGGCACCATGGCCGTGGGCCACGTGCGCTACGCCACCACCGGCGGCAGCCGCCGGGAGAACGCCCAGCCCCTCACCCTCAAGTACGTCAAGGGCACCCTGGCGGTGGCCCACAACGGCAACCTGGTCAACGCCGGCGACCTGCGCACCGCCTTTGAGTACCGGGGCGCCATCTTCCAGACCACCACCGACTCCGAGCTCATCGCCTACGCCATCGCCCAGGAGCGGCTGCGCTGCGCCTCCGCCGAGGAGGCGGTGTGCCAGGCCCTGAAGGGCCTGCGGGGCGCCTTCTCCCTCATCGTCATGTCCCCCCAGAAGCTCATCGCCGCCCGGGACCCCTGGGGCTTCCGTCCCCTGTGCATGGGCCGCCGGGGCGACGCGGTGATCTTCGCCTCCGAGACCTGCGCCCTCAGCGCGGTGGGCGCCAAGTTCGAGCGGGACCTGGACCCGGGCGAGATCGTGGTGGCCGACAAGGACGGCGTGCGCTCCATCCGGGAGAACTGCGTGGGCGCCTCCAGCCACATGTGCATCTTTGAGTACATCTACTTCGCCCGGCCCGACTCGGTGCTCTGCGGCCAGTCGGTCCATGAGGCCCGGCGAAACGCCGGCCGCCTGCTGGCCCAGGAGCACCCGGCGGAGGCCGACGTGGTCATCGGCGTGCCCGACTCCGGCCTGGACGCCGCCATGGGCTACGCCGAGGCCTCCGGCATCCCCTACGGCGTGGGACTGGTGAAAAACCGGTACATCGGCCGCACCTTCATCACCCCCGGCCAGGAGAGCCGGGAGCAGGCGGTGCGCATCAAGCTGGGCGCCCTGGCCAGCTGCGTGGCGGGCAAGCGGGTGGTCATGATCGACGACTCCATCGTCCGGGGCACCACCTCCCGGCAGATCGTCTCCCTGCTGCGGGAGGCCGGGGCCACGGCGGTCCACATGCGCTCCTCCGCGCCCCCCTTCATCGCCCCCTGCTACTTCGGCACCGACATCCCCGACCGGAAAAACCTCATCGCCTGCCACCACTCGGTGGAGGAGATCAAGGAGATGATCGGCGCCGACAGCCTGGGCTTCCTCAGTCTGGAGGGCCTGCACAAGATCGCGCCCCAGGCCAACTGCGGCTTCTGCGACGGCTGCTTCACCGACAATTACCCCGTCTGCGTCTGAGTTCTCCAGACTCCGGCGGGTTGTGTCTGCCCTTCTGCAATGGTATAATGGCTGTGTTCCAGCCATTATACCATTTTTTATTGCGCCCGGCCGGTGTCCGGGCGCTTCCATACGGAGGTACTATGATTCGAATCCAAAACATCCCCCTGCCCATCGGCGGCGGTGAGGAGCAGCTGAAAAAGAAGGCCGCCCGCATCCTGGGTATAAAGCCCGACGCCGTCGTCCGTCTCTCTCTGGCCCGGCAGTCCATCGACGCCCGGAAAAAGAGCGACGTCCACTACGTCTGCACCGTGGACGTGACCGTGGCCGACGAGGCCGGGGTCATGGCCCGCTGCCGGGACAAAAACGTCTCCCTCCACGAGAATGTCCCCTATACCTTCCCGCCGGTGCGCCGCACCTCCGCCCTGCCGCCGGTGGTGGTGGGCATGGGCCCCGCCGGGCTCTTCGCCGCCTTCTACCTGGCCCGCAACGGCATCCCCTCCATCGTGCTGGAGCGGGGCCGCCCGGTGGAGGAGCGGACCGCCGATGTGGAGCGGTTCTGGTCCACCGGCGTGCTCGACCCGGCCTCCAACGTCCAGTTCGGTGAGGGGGGCGCGGGCACCTTCTCCGACGGCAAGCTGACCACCGGCACCCATGACAGCCGCATCTCCACCGTGCTCCGCACTCTGGTGATGGCAGGCGCCCCGGAGGACATCCTCTACCAGCACAAGCCCCACATCGGCACCGACGTGCTGCGGGACGTGGTGAAAACCATCCGCCTGGAGCTGATCCGCCTGGGGTGCGACGTCCGCTTCGGCCACAGGCTGGCCGGTCTGGGGCTGAAGGATGGCCGGGTGGCCTCCCTGACGGTGGACGGCCCCACCGGGCAATACGACCTGCCCTGCGACGCCCTGGTGCTCTCCCCCGGCCACTCCGCCCGGGACACCTTCCAGATGCTGATGGACGCCGGGGTACCCATGGTCCCCAAGCCCTTTGCCATCGGCGTGCGCATCGAGCACAGCCAGGCGGCGGTGTCGGCGGCCCAGTTCGGCCCCGCCTGGGAGCAGCTGCCTCCCGCGGACTACAAGCTCTCCTGCCACCTGCCCGACGGCCGCAGCGCCTTCACCTTCTGCGTGTGTCCCGGCGGCTCGGTGGTGGCCGCCGCGTCGGAGCAGGGGCGGCTGGTGACCAACGGCATGAGCTGCCGGGCCCGGGACGGCGCCCTCATCAACGGCGGCTTCCTGGTGGGGGTCTCCCCCGCCGACTACGGCAGCGACCACCCTCTGGCGGGCGCCGCCTTCCAGGCCAGGTGGGAGGAGGCGGCCTTCCAGCTGGGCGGCGGGGACTTCCGGGCCCCGGCCCAGACCGTGGAGGACTTTCTGGCGGGAGTTCCCTCCAGGAAGCTGGGCAGCATCGTGCCCACCTACCGGCCCGGCGTCACCCCCGCCGACCTGGACCGCTGCCTGCCCGGCTTTGTGACCGGCACCCTCCGGGCCGCTCTGCCCCTCTTTGACCGGAAGCTCCACGGCTTTGCCGCCCCCGAGGCGGTGCTCACCGGCGTGGAGACCCGCTCGTCCTCCCCGGTGCGCATGCTCCGGGACGACACCTTCCAGTCCCCTGTCCGGGGGCTGTACCCCTGCGGCGAAGGGGCCGGGTACGCCGGCGGCATCATGAGCGCCGCCGTGGACGGCATCCGGGTAGCCGAGGCCATCGCCCAGGCCCTGTAAACAGCAAGCGCCTCCGGGCTTGGACCCGGAGGCGCTGTTTTGTCTTATTCACTCTGTGCGTCACTCACGCCGGAAAAGCTGTGGGTGTCCGCCGAGAGGGTGAACTCGGTGGACGCCTCTCCTTCCCCGTCAGCCGTCATGCCGCCCTGGGGCGGCTGGCGGTCTCCGCCGTCGGTGGGCTGGGGCGGCTGCTGGCCGTCCTCACCGGCGCCCTCAGGCGGTTCAGGCCGCTCTCCCTCCGGCATTTCGCCGTCCTGGGGCGGCTCTCCCATGCCTTCAGGGGGATTTTCCATGCCCTCCGGGGGCTCTCCCATGTTCTCAGGAGGATTCTCCATCCCCTCGGGCGGCTCCCCCATATCCTCAGGGGGCTGCCCGCCCTGGGGACCGCCGCCGCCCATCATGCCGAAGTTGTGGCCGGTGAACTGCTGCTGCACCCCGTCCACATAGACGGAGTAGGTGGCCCCGTCGGCCAGGGCAGCGTCGGTGTAGGTCAGGGAGGAGAACACCCGCTGGGCGGTGTAGTTGACCAGCTCGTTGCCTTCGCTGTCCTTGATGACCAGATTGCTGCCGGCGGCCTGTTCCCCGGCAAAGGACATCTCCATGTAGGCCTGGCCGGAGGCGGTATCCGCCGCGTCGTTCCGGCTGCCCAGGGCCAGAACGCTGCCTCCGTTGAGGTAGATCCCGCTGTCCGAGTCGATTCCGCCGTCGCCGGACTGGCCGTTGGCCACGGTCACCACCTCGCCGCCGTTGATGGTCAGGTAGCCGTTGGAGTCGATGCCGTCTCCCTCCGCGCCCGGCCGGCGTTGATGGACAGCCGCCCGCCGTTGATGGTGGTGACGGACACGCCGTCCTCATTGGTGTTGATGCCGTCGTTCTGGGCGGTGATGAAGATGCTGCCGCCGTTGATGGTCAGGTGGAGCTCGCTGTCCAGGCCCTCGTTGTCGGCGATAATGTTGAGGGTGCCCGACTCGTCCGACTCCCCGTCCACATTCATGGACATCTTGGAGTAAAAGGCGCCGTCGTACTTGTGCAGCTTTTTGTCGGTGCCCTCCTTGTAGATCCGGGCCACGTGGGAACCGGTGACCGTGTTCTCCGAACCGTCGGCCAGAAGCACGTTGGCGCCTGCGGCAGAGGTGTCCACTGTGGGAGAGGCGGTCTCCGTGTCCTTGCTGCCGCACTCATAGACGTTGTAGAAGATGACCGCCGGAGCCACCGTACAGGTGATGTCCACCCCGTCCAGGATCAGGGTGACCACTGCATCCGGGTCCTCCTCCGCGTCCTCCCCCAGATCCACCGCTACCTGTCCGGCGGAGAGGGTGCCGGAGAGGCGGTAGGTGCCGGGCTGGGTGATGGTGACCACTGTGTGGGCGGCCGCCTCCTCGGCGGTGTGGGCCTCCTCGGCAGTGCCCTCGCCGTAGGTCTCGTCGTGGCCGTCCTCATAGTAGACGATGTCCGCTCCCACATAGACCGCCGAGGCCGGGTCTGTGGAGGCCGCCTGGCCGTCCACCGTGATCCCCTCGTCGGAGAGGACCACGGCGGTCTCGTCAGCCCCGCCCGTCTCACTGTTCTGAGCAGCGGCCGGGGTGCTCTCCTCCGGTGGGGCGGTCTGGGCCTCCTCCTGTCCGGCGCACCCGCCGCAGGAGAGCAGCAGCGCCAATATCAGAGCCGCGGGAATCCATTTGTTCCGCATAACTGAAGTTCCTTTCTGTCTCAGGATGGGAGCAAGTATAGCAGTCAAAGCTGAAAGCAACCTGAAATTTCGGTAAACGGACTGTAAACTTTCCGTCTGCGAAATAAACGGAAAAAAGATTTTTTATCCCGCAATAATCTGACCTGCTCAGGTGTGTTAGGGGTGAAAGGAGGAGGAAGCCTATGACCGGACAATTCCAGCGGGAGAGCCCGTTCTCCTACGCCTGCGACCACTACATGGACACGGTCTACCGGGTGGCGGTCCACAACGCCCCGTCGGCAGAGGACGCGGAGGACGTGACCCAGGAGGTCTTTGAGCAGCTGCTCACCTGCCGCAAGGGCTTCGCCGATGAGGAGCACCTGAAGGCCTGGCTCATCCGCTGCACCCTGAACCGGTGCAAAAACCTGTTCCGGAACCGCCGGGAGGTGGCCCTCAGCGAGACGCTGCCCGCCCCGGAGCGGGAGGAGGGCTCCGTACTGGATGAGGTGCGCCGCCTGCCCGAGCGGTACCGGAACGCCATCTACCTGCACTATTTTGAGGGGTACACCGCCGCCGAGATCGCCCAGATCATGGGCGGCACCACCAGCACGGCCCTCTCCTGGCTGCGGCGGGGCCGGGAAGCCCTGCGGAAACGGATGATAGGAGGGTTTGACGATGAATAAGCGGGATTATATCAGAGAGGTGGAGGCGCTCCGCGCCCCCGACCACCTGCGCCGCCGGATCACCTCCCTCCCCGGCCGGCGGACCGCCCGCTCCTTCCGGTGGGGCAGGCTGCTCTCCCTGGCCGCCTGTCTGGTGCTGGCGGTGGCGCTGGCGGTGGTCCTGCCTGTGCTCCTCCGGGGGCTCCACCACGGCGGAGAGATCACCCCGCCTCCGGTGGCTACCGGCTCCAGCGACACCATACCGAACGAGGAGCTGTGTACGCTGCTGGGAGATCAGTTTCCCGATCCCGGCGGGGGCGGGGAGATGTACTACTCCGCCGCCGGCAACGGCTGCACCCTGGGCGTGCTGCTCTACACCTCCCACCTCCCAGGCGTGGGTGGGGACAATCTGATTCTGTGCGTCTTTGACAACCGGACCAGGGAGCCGGTGGACCCGGCCACCATCATCTACGGCGATAGCGGCTGTCTCTACGTCTGGGACGACCTGACCACCCTCCAGCGGTATCTGCTGTGCACCAACATGACCGTTCATGAAGACGGCCGCCAGGACTGTACTGCCGCTCTCTTCGTCTTTGACGGCAGCAAGCTGCGCGCCGTAACCGAACTGCCTGAGACTGCCCTCGGAGCGGAGAACCTTCCCCAGGGTGCGGAGACCATGTTCCAGGAGGGCACCACCTTCTGGGAGGACCACAAAGGGGTCATCAACGGCGCCGGGCTGGACCTCTATGCGCGCAACCCCGACTGGGACGCGGCATCGGGCGACGAGGACAACCAGTGGGTCTACCTGTGCTACCTACCCCTGGGCGCGGAAGACCAGGCCCCCCTCATCGGCATCACATATCCCACCCAGACCGAGCCCACAGTGGGCTTTGAGTGGTACAATCCCCCCGTTCTGCCCCTCATTGTGGACGGGGACAGCGCGGGCCTGCGGACCTGGCGGAAGCTGACCGTGGACTTTACCGACGACCTGCTCTACGGCCAGGACTATGACAGTGGCACGCCCACGCCCCGAGTGACCGACCGGTACGTGGTGGAGAACAGCAGCGACAGAGCTCTGACCGTCACCCTCTGCTACCCCCAGGCCAACAACCTGACCGCCTACTCCACCTCCCTGCCCGCCATCACCCTGGACGGCTACCAGCAGGACAACACGCCCCTCATCGGCGGGGCCCTCTTCCCCGACACCAGCGACAGCTGGGTCGGTACCTTCACCACCTGGGTGGACTACCGGAACGCTATGGACAGCGGCGACGCCCTGGCCGGGGCCAAGGCCGACCCGGTGGGAATGCTGGCCGGCGTGCCAGTGGCGGTGTACGACATTGTACCCAGCCAGGGCTATGAGACCGTCCGGGACAGCCTGGACGACCCCTGGTCCGCCACTCTGGCGGTGGACTGCACCCTCTCCAACCCGGAGGCCCAGGTCTTTGTCTACGGTTTCAACGGCTATGAGCCCCTCTCCAGCGACGGTCTGAGCCGGCGTTACTCCTTCTCCTGCAATGACAGCAGCCGGGCGCTCCACCGCATCATTGTGGTGGGCGGCACGCTGGAGATGGGCCCTGTCACCTGCTACACCGACGGCTCTTGCGCCCAGACAGTGCCGGAGCTCACCGGACAGGTATCTGTCAAAGAGAATCTCTCCCTCTCCGACGCGCTTCTGGGCTGTGTGGAGGACTTCTACTACCAGCCCGAGGGCAGCGTCTACTACACCGAGGATACGGTGCAGCGGGTCCTGTGCGACCTGATCCTCCTCTATGTCTGCGGTCCCGCCCTGTCCACAGCGGTGTACGGCGACCCAGATCAGGGCGTGATGGCCGACCTCTACGCGGAAAACGCCGCCTTTATCCGGGTGGACGACCTGATCTCCACCGCCTCCGGCATGATGCGGTTCCTCTTCTGGACCTACGACGTGACCATCCCGGCAGGCGGACACGTGGTCCTGGAGGCCACCCAGCACATCTCGCCCAGCTGCACCCAAACAAGAGACGAGGACGGCTACCTGGTCTCCAGCGCCCCCTATGGCTTCGACTTCGCTCCCGCCTTTGCGGGCAGCCCGCCGCTGGAGGCCATAGAGCTGGAGGTCATCCACGGCGACAGTCTGACCGTGGCTGAGAGCAATTTCAACCTGTCCTTCGACGGCTACGGCGCCATCTCCGCGCTGGACCCCTCGGCGGAGCGGTACTTCTTCTCCGTCGCCAACACAAAATAGCTGCCTCCAGCTCCAGTCTTTTTCCGGCTGGAAAGCCTTTCGGCTTTCCAGCCGTTTTTTATTTTCCTCACAGTTATTCCCTTCTCTCTCCGCCGCAATCTGGTCAAGATGTCGAAATACGCGGATTACGTTATTTATTTTGTAGAATATTGTGACTATATTGCTGATTTCTCCGATAAAGTGGACTTCATCCAGATTTTATGATATGCTGGGCGTGAGATCACCATGTTCACTTTGCACAAATCCTCCCTGCTCACACTTTTGAATTTAAAACACAATATGGAATTTGGGGCATATGCAAAACCGCTGTGGGGAGCGGCGGCGCATACTGTGCCAAGGTGAACGGAATCCCCCAGGAAAGGAGGCCGCCGAAGGGTACACAGGAAGGAATACACTGATCAGAGAAGGAGCGTGTATATGAAAAGAATGGCAAGAAGATAGATGGCAGGCCTGCTGGCCCTGAGCCTTCTGCTGGGCATGCCGGCCCTGGCCGTGGAGACCCCTGCCGGCGCCGCTCCGGCAGCGGAGGCCCAGGTCTCTCCCCTGGCCGCTGCCGATATGGGCGACGAGAGCCGCGACATCCCGGTGGACGGCATCACCGTTACCGCCGGAGATTTCTATCAGAGCGACATCCCCAAGAACGTTCTGGACGGGGATGACGGCACACTCTGGCACACCAACTGGTACGGCTCCGACCGGAGCACGCACTGGATCACCCTGGATCTGGGCAAGGAGTACCCGGTGGACGGCCTGCGGTACCTGCCCCGGCAGGGCAACCAGCTCAACGGTACCATCACCCAGTATGAGATCTGGGCCAGCACTGACGGCGATCAGTTTGTAAAGATCGCCTCCGGCGACTGGGCGGCAGACCACGAGTGGAAGACCGCCTCCTTTACGCCCTACTACATCCAGTACATCAAGCTGGTGGCTGTAAACGCCTGTGATGAGGGCGGCGCCAAGTTTGCCTCCGCCGCCGAGATCCGGGTCACCCAGGCCGACGTGGAGGAGCCCTACGCCCTCTCCTCCTTTACCGAGGAATCCCACGGCGGCTGGCAGGTGGGCGCGGACAGCGGCACCGGCACCATCGCATTTGCCGACAATGAGATGGAGCTGTGGGGCACGGGCGCCAACGGCAACACCGCCTACTACGACGCCCAGTCCCCCGCCCTGGCCAACGGCTACGTCCAGGCCACCATCACCCCTGTGACCACCTCCCGCTTTGCCCTGCTCTACCGGTACACCGACAGCACCCACTACACCGGCATCAGCTATGATGACAGCAAATGGGGCTGGTGCGGCAACGGCGGCAACAAGTGGGGCGGCCTGACTGCCGACGCCTCCTATGCCGTGGAGGCCGGCAAAGCCTTCACCCTGCGGCTGGTCTTCAGCGGCGCCGACGTGAAGGTCCTGGTGGACGGCATCCAGGTGGCCCACGGCACCATCGACGACCCCGCCATCAGCCAGGAGGCTGGCCACATCGGCTTCCGGGTGTGGGGCGACGGGGACGACAGCATCCGTGGCCACATCAAGGTCAGCGCCATTGAGATGGGCACCGTCCAGGTGGAGCCCCTGCCCGAGCCCGAGGAGCCCCCTGTGGAGCCTGTGGAGCCCGTGGACGAGACCGACGCCGAGGGCAACTACCTGGTCACCTTTACCGACGCCTCCAAGCGCGGCGAGCTGGCCCTCAAGTCGGGCGACGGCACCGTCACCTTCCAGGACGGCGAGGGTGCCAACGGTTACGCCACCGTGTCCAAGGTGGACGGCATGCTGACTAAGGCGCTCTTTGTGGTGGGCCGCTCCCCCGAGGTGGAGAACGGCTTCCTCCAGGCCGACGTGACCAACCTGTCCGGCGGCCGTCTGGGCATCGCCTTCCGCCTCCAGGACAACGGCAACTATGTCAGCGTGGTCTACGACATCGGCAGCTCCTGGCAGATCACCAAGAACGGCACCCAGGTCGCCTCCTTCGACGCCGGCTCCTGGGCCAAGAACGCCACCAAGAACCTGCGCGTGGACTTTGCCGGCACCAAGGTCACCGTGACCATCGACGGCAGCCGGGTCTTCTCCCAGGACATCCCCGAGCTGGCGGGCACCGGCTCCGGCAAGGTAGGCGCGGTGGTCTGGGGCTATGACTCCGGCGACAACCAGGGCAAGGCCAAGCTGGACAACATCGTGGTGGGCCAGCGGGTCGCCGTGGAACTGAGCCCTGAGGAGTACTCCCTGACCTATGCCGAGGCGGGTACCGCCGACATGATCCTCCGTCTGGGCGAGACCGCCGAGCAGAACCCGCTGACCGCCGTCAAACTGGGCGAGCAGGAGCTGGCAAAGGACACCGACTACACCGTGTCCGGCAGCACCGTCACCCTGAAGGGCTCCCTCATCACCGAGGAGATGAAGGAAGCCGGCGGCGCCGCCTTTACCTTTGTGTTCCAGGACGGCTTTGAGGCCTCCTTCCACGTGCTGGTCCAGGCCAAGCCCCAGGACAGCCAGATCAACTACGTCCGGGACTTCACCACCGACCCCACCCAGGGCGAAAACCCCATGGCCGTTCTCTCCGGCAGCGCCAACCTGCGCTATGACGCGGAGAAGCAGGCCCTCATCATCTCCAACGCCTCCAACGCCTTCCTGGTGGACCAGAGCGCCCCCCAGCTGAAGAACTGCGACGTGGAGTTCACCTTCAATCTGACCACCGATTCGGGTTCCTTCTCCGCTCTGGCCCGGTATGCCGGCACCTCCAGTTACGTGGCCATGGGCCCCACCTCCAGCTCCGGCATCGCCTGGGCCGCCACCTCCAACTCCGGCAGCATGAGCCTGCCCAACTATGACGACGGCAACCAGATGTTCGGCAACCGCACCGTGCCCTACACGGTCCGGGTCCGCTTCCTGGAGAAGAACGCCGTCGTGTGGGTGGACAACTACGAGGTCTGGTCCGGCCCCGTGGACTGCTTCAACGGCGGCAACGGCCTGCCCGGCATCATTGTGAAGGGCGTCACCATGGAGCTGCTCAGCTTCAAGGTCACCTCCGTGGATATGCCCGTGGCTGAGGAGTCCACCGGTGAGGAGAAAGTCATCTCCTCCGACAGCATGTCCGTCACCATGGACAGCAGCTTCCCCCGGGTCATCAGCTACACCCTGGACGGCAAGACCCTGAACGGCCAGGAGATTCCCTACTATGTGGTGGAGCTGAACAACAAGGAGTACAGGCCTGCGGTCACCTCCGAGTTTACCGGCAGCACCGCCACCTACCACCTGACCGTGAACGTGTCTGAGACCCAGACCGTCACCTTTGACGTGGAGTTCACTGTCACCAACAACGTCCTTCAGATGAAGCTGAAGAACATCGACGACAGCGCCTACCACCTCTACAACATCAACTTCCCGGTCCACAGCCTGGTGTCCGTGTCCAGCGCCCAGGCCGGGGCCGAGCTGCGGGCTGCCAATTACAGCACCAGCGAGGTGCGCACCGACCTGACCACCGCCCCCGCAGCCGACATGTACCAGTCGGCCTCCATCGTGGTCATCAGCAACAACGAGCTGGCGGCCAGCATCAACAACGAGACCTACAACGGCCACCGGGGCATCTCCTACCAGACCATGCGCAACGGCGACCACACCACCACCGGCCTGTGGAGCACCGGCTTCCCCTACCGTGGCCTGGACGACGAGATCATGTTCGCTGAGCCCTGGGTGAAGGTGGCCGTCACCGGCGACCGCAACCAGGACAACAAGGTGGACTACCAGGACGGCGCCATCGCCCGCCGCGACGACTGCCAGAAGGACGGCCAGACCTCCGACGCCTACGGCTACGAGGTGGTCATGGGCAGCTACAACACCATCGCCATGGACGTGGGCAGCGCCGCCCAGTACCCCTTCCTCCGCATCCTGGACAACATCAAGAAGATGTCCCTGGGTCTGGACAACTTCCCCCAGACCGTCATCATCAAGGGCTACAACGGCCAGGGACACGACTCCAACAACAACGACTTCGCCAACTACAACCAGGCGGCCGGCGGTCTGACCGACTTCAAGACCCTGCTGTCCGTGTCTGAGGACTACAACACCAACATCGGTATCCACATCAACGAGACCGAGACCTACCCCGAGAGCTCCACCTACGGCCGTCTGGCCACCTCCCTGGGCGGCTGGCCCTGGTACGATGTGGCCCGGCTCATCAACCACGAGAACGACTCCCTGGACAAGTCCGATGAGGGCATGACCGCCCGTCTGGACCAGCTGAACGAGGACACCGAGGGCATGCTGGACCTCATCTATGTGGACGTGTACCACAAGACCCGCTGGCCCATGTACACCCTGGTGAGCAAGATCAACTCCATGGGCATGGCCATGGCCACCGAGTACCCCAGCGCCGTGGACCAGCACAGCGTGTGGGCCCACCACGTGGGCGCCCACGTGACCCAGGACAGCCTGGCCGGCAACCTGATCCGGTTCGTCAACAACCAGTATCAGGACATCTTCGGCAGCAGCAGCCTCTTCCGGGGTACCAACCGTGTCTCCGGCATCAACGGCTGGCAGGGCGCCTCCGACTACAACGGCTCCCTGGAGCACTTCTTCACCAGCGTCCTGCCCAACCGCTTCCTGGTGCAGTACCCCATCATGCAGTGGGAGAACACCAACGAGGTGGTGCTGGGTGAGAAGCTGAACGTGGTCACCAAGATGGAGAACGGCACCAACGTCATCACCCTGGACGGCAACGAGGTGGCCAGAGGCAACAATATCTTCATCCCCTTCACCGTGGAGGGTGTGGAGAAAATCTACCACTGGAACCCCTCCGGCGGCGAGAGCACCTGGACCCTGCCCGCCACCTTCGCCGGCCAGACCAGCGTGAAGGTGTTCAAGCTCTCCGACAAGGGCCGCACCGACATGAAGACCGTGGAGGTCATCAACGGCAATCAGGTCAAGATCAATGCCGACGCCAAGACTCCCTACGTCATCTACAAGGGCGACGCCGATGTGGATGTGACCGGCAGCCTGACCAGCTACAACTGGGGCGAGGGCGGCCTGGTGAAGGACGCCGACTTTGACAGCTTTACCCCCGGCTATGGCTGGACGGTGGAAAACGCCCAGTTCTGGGACAACGACCACGAGAACACCTACCTGGTCATGAACGGCAGCCAGGACGGCTCCGCCACCCAGACCATCACCGGCCTGACCCCCGGCAAGACCTATCAGGCCTCCGTGTGGGCCGAGGTCAGCGGCAAGACCGCCTCCATCACCGTCAGCGACGGCGACACTCAGCTGGCCACCAACTACATGACCGAGAGCAACGTGGTCTACGGCATCCACCACACCGATAAGTACAAGCGCTACCTCCAGCGGATGTGGGTGGAGTTCACCGCCCCCGAGAGCGGCACCGTCACCCTGGCCCTCACCGGCACCAACGGCACCGGCGAGAATTCCTACGTCCACTTTGACGACGTCCGCATCGTGGAGCACACCCCCAGCGACTACGGCTCCCACTACTTCTACGAGGACTTTGAGAACGTGACCGAGGGCTACGGCCCCTTCGTGTCCACCGAGTCGGACACCAGCCACCTCTCCGAGACCAACGCGCCCTACACCTTCGACACCATTGACGGAAGATTCTCCCTGAAGACCAGAGCGGGCGACTACTTCCGCACCCTGCCCCACACCCTGCGCCTCCAGCCCAACACCAAGTACACCATCGGCCTGGAGTACATCGCCGGCAGCGCCGGACAGGTCTTCACCCTGGCTGTGAAGTCGGACAAGGCCGCCGCCGCCCAGGACACCGCCAACGCCGTGGTGGGCTCCCTCGTGTGCTCCGCCGTGGGCAACTGGGGTGAGAACGCCCCCGTCACCCTGACCTTCACCACCGGCGACTACGACGACTACTATGTGGACATCACCAAGTCGGGCAGCATCTCTGAGTACGCCATCGACAACTTCTTTGTGGACGAGATCTCCGAGGCCTCCAAGGACTCTCTCCAGGCCCTGTACACCCAGTGCGAGGCGCTGGTCCAGGCGGACTACACCCCCGAGACCTGGGCCGTCTTCGCCGAGAAGATGACCGCCGCCAAGGCTGTCCTGGATGCCGACGCGCCCACTCAGGAGCAGCTCCAGCAGGCTCAGGACGCCCTCCAGTCCGCCAAGGACGCCCTGGTGGCCTACGCCAAGGCGGAGGATCTGGACCGACTCCAGGCCGTCATCACTGAGATGGAGGCCGTCTCCTCCGACTACTACCAGCAGGATGAGCAGTGGACCGCCTTCCAGAGCAAGATCGCCGAGGCCAAGGCCCTCAAGGAGACCGAGCAGGTCACCGTTCCCCAGGTGGATGCCATGATCCAGGCCCTGCGGGACGCCAAGGCCGCCCTGAACAGCCTGGTGGACAAGAGCAAGCTCCAGGAGCTGTACACCCTCTGCGCCGCCATCCCCCAGAACGATGTGGTGGACGGCAACGAGGTGGCAGCCTTCCTGAAGGCCCGCAGCGACGCTGAGACGCTCCTGAAGGACGAGACCGCCCAGCAGGCCGCGGTGGACGCCGCTCTGAAGGCTCTGTCCGACGCTTACGGCAAGATCATCCCCAAGCGCACCACCAACGAGGGCCACATGGACGCCGCCATCGTCACCCAGCTGGCGGCCAAGCTGGCCGAGGCCAAGGCCGTGGAGCAGCCCAGCGCCGAGCTGACCGCCGCCATCGCCCTGGCGGAGGCCGCCAGCGAGCCTCTTGCCACCTGGAAGTCCGTGGTGGAGGCCATCGAGGCCCTGGATGCCGCCATGGTCCCCTCCGGCAACACCTTTGTGGTCACCTTTGATTCCCAGGGCGGCAGCGACGTGGCCGCTCAGACCGTGAAGGAGGGCGAGAAGGCCGCCGAGCCCACCGCCCCCACCCGTACCGATTACATCTTCACCGGCTGGTACACCGAGGCCGCCTGTGAAAACCGCTACGACTTCGATACCCCTGTGACCGCCCCCATCACCCTGTACGCAGGCTGGTCCTACGACGGCGACTCCCAGTCCACCATCCCCATGCTCGGCAGCCCGGTCACCAGCGACGGCACCACCACGGTCACCACCCAGCTCTGGCCCGCTGTCTCCGCCGGCACTGCCGCCGTCAGTGTCACCACCTTTACCATGAACCGGGCGGTAAACAGCGCTCTGTCCGCCGCCCAGTCCAACGGCTCTGCCCCCGTGGTGGAGTTCGTGGTCAAGGGTCAGGCCGGCACCGTGGAGATCACCCTCCCCACCGACGGTCTCAAGACCCTCAGCGCCAACGCGGACGCCTCCCTGCGGGTCGTATCCGGTCTGGGCACCATCACGCTGGACTCCGCCGCGCTGGCTGCCGCCTCCGCCGTGGAGGGCCGGTCCGTCACCCTCACCATCTCCCTTCTGTCTGAGGACGACCTGACCGACGCCCAGAAGGCGGCCGCCAACGGCATGCCCGTATACGAGATCACCCTGACCAGCGGCTCTGTCACCATCAGCGACCTGGGCGGCGGCCTGGCCTCCGTCACCCTCCCCTACGCCGCTGAGGACGGCCAGAAGCCGGAGTGCATCGTGGTCTACTACATGGCTGAGGACGGCGCTCCCACCCCCTGTGAGACCACCTACCACGCTGTGGACAAGACCGTCACCTTTGTCACCGGCCACTTCTCCAAGTATGTCATCGGCTACGACCCCGCCCTCACCTGGGTCAACCCCTTCACCGACGTGAAGGAGGGCGAGTGGTACTACCCCGACATCCGCTATGTCTGCAGCACCGGCCTGATGACCGGTACCTCCGCTACCACCTTCAGCCCCGACATGTTCACCACCCGCGGCATGATCGTCACCATCCTCTACCGGCTGGAGGGCTCCCCCGCTGTCAGCGGCGCGGCCCCCTTCGGAGACGTGCCCACCGGACAGTATTACTCCGAGGCTGTGGCCTGGGCCTCCGCCAACGGCATTGTGAAGGGCTATGACACCGGCCTCTTCGGGCCTGACGATGTCATCACCCGGGAACAGCTGGCCGTCATCCTGTACGGCTATGCCCGGTACAAGGGCCTTGACGTCACTGTCAGCGGCGACCTCTCTGGCTTTGCCGACAGCGCCTCTGTCAGCGCCTGGGCTGCCGACGCCCTCAAGTGGGCCAACGGCCAGGGCCTGATCAACGGCAAGAACGGCAACCTGCTGGACCCCGCCGGTACTGCCACCCGTGCCGAGGCGGCCGCCATCCTCAGCCGCTTCTGCCAGAACATCTGATTTTCCCATCAGCGCACAAAAGAGCGCCTGCGAACCAAGTTCGCAGGCGCTCTTCCTTTTCAGTTTGCAGGTAAGGGCAGCTGCCCTTCCTCCGCCAGCGTTTCCCGGGTAATCTGCCGGTAGGGGAGCCAGACATAGTGCCCGTCCTCCAGGTCTACCGCCTCCCCCGGGTCCTCTCCCCTGTTCAGGGCCAGCACCAGGTCCAGCATGGCTCCCGCGATGCCCTGGGCGTCGTTGAGGACGGTGCCCTGCAGCGTGCCGGCGGCCACCGCCTCCAGAGCCGGGGCGGTGGCGTCCACCCCCACCACCAGGGGCGGCTCCAGTCCCGCCTCCCGGATGGCGTCAATGGCCCCCAGGGCCATGTCGTCGTTGTTGGAGAACACCACCTCGATCTCTTCCCCAAACTCCTCCAGCCACTGCTTCATCTTGGCCTCCGCCTGGCCCCGGTTCCAGTTGGCGGTGTCGCTGGCCAGCTTCTCCACCTCCAGCCCGGCGTCGGTGAGGGCTTTGACCGAGTATTCCGTGCGCAGCAGGGCGTCCTGATGGCCGGGCTCCCCCTCCAGCATGGCGTACTGGACCACGCCGTCGCCGTTCCGGTCCCAGCGGGCCTGATCGGCCTGCCACGCCTCCAGCACCAGCTGGCCCTGGAGGGTGCCGCCCTCCTCCGCCCGGGCGCCCACGTAGTAGATCTGCTCCCAGCGCTGGATGTCCTCCGCCACCGGCTGGCGGTTGAAGAAGATGACGGGCACCCCCGCCTCCTCCGCCTTGTCGATGAGCACGGCGGCGGCAGTGCGGTCCACAATGTTGACGCACAGCACATCGCAGCCACGGCTGAGGAACTGGTCCACCTGGTCCATCTGGGTGGTCTGGTTGCTCCGCCCGTCGGCCACGGACAGGTTGATCTTCAGCTCTCCGTCCTCCCCCTCGGCCTCCCGGGCCAGCCGCTCCAGGTCCTGGGCCACTGTGGAGATAAAGGTGTCGTCCTGGGTGTACAGGGCCACCCCCACCCGCAGGGTGTTGTCCCTGCCGCCGCCGTCGGCCCGGCAGCCCGCCGCCAATGTGAGCAGCATAGCCGCCCCCAGGGCCAGCGCCGCCAGGCGGTCAGGACGTGACCGGGAAGAGCAGCTTCTGGTTGTCCGCCTCATAGATATCCTCCCCTCGCACAACGGTAAACGGCAATTCCTCCGCAGTGTACGCCTCGCCCCGGGCCAGGCGGATGGCCCCCTCAGCGGCCAGATAGCCCGCGGCGTAATCGCTCCAGGCGGCCACAGCGGCGGCGCTGCCCCGCTCCAGCGCGCCCACCACGTAGGTGCTGACCCCCACGCCGTACACCAGCTGGCCCAGGCCCCCGGCCTCCACGGCCCGGATGGTCTGTTCCGTGGCGTAGGGGTCAAAGGCCATGATGGCCTCCGCCTTCTGTACGCTGGAGAGCACCCTCAGCCCGGCGGCCAGCCGCCCGGGCGCAGCGGTCTGTCGGAAGACAGGCACCCCCGCCGCCGTCAGCACCGCCTCTGCCCCGTCCAGCCGGGCGGCCACGCCGGTGCTCCCGACGGCAGTGTCCAGCAGCAGCACCATGCCGCCCCTCCAGTCCTCCAGCACCGCCTCGGCCAGCTCCCGGCCCAGGGCCTCGTTGTCGGGGGCCACCACCAGCCCGGCCCCCTCCAGCGGGGACTCAATGCTCACCACCGGGCAGCTGCCCACGGTCTCGCTCAGCTGAAGCTTCAGATTTTCCGGGTCAGCCGGCACCACCACCAGGGCGCCGGCGCCGCCGTCGGCCTCCCGGCGGAGCAGTTCCGTCTGCTCGGCGCCGTCCCCGGTCCGGGTCAGGGTGAGAAACCGCAGCTCCGCCCCCAGATCCCCTGCCGCCTGCTCCATGCCAAGACGGGTGTTGGACCACAGGGCGGTGTCCGCCTCCCGGAAGATGACCGACAGCTCCAGGGGCTGCAGCTCCCGTCCTCTGCCCGGCAGCTGGGGCAGCACCAGGGAGAGGATCACCGCCGCACCCAGCACCACCAGAATGGACAGCTGGATCAGGTCTCTGCGTCTCTTTTTCATAGGCCGTCCTCCCTCCGGCAGGCCGCCGCCTGCTCCTCGTCCAGGGCCGGAAGCCGGAGGCGCACCCGGGTGCCCTCGTCCGGCTCGCTGAAAATGGTCAGTCCGTATCCCTCGCCGAAGGTAAGGCGGATGCGGCGGTGGACGTTGCGCACGCCGATACCCGATCCGGTGGTGCGCATCTCCGGCCGGTTCTCGTCCAGCAGGGAGGCTGCCACCTCCGGCCGCATGCCCATGCCGTTGTCCTCCACGTCGATGACCAGGTCATCCCCCTCCCGCCGGGCGTCCACGGTGATGAGCCCGTCGTCCTCCGCCCCCGCCATGCCGTGGTAGATGGCGTTCTCCAGGATGGGCTGGACGATCAGCTTCAGGGTGTACAGCCCCTCGGTGCCCGGATGGGCGGTGATGCGGGTGGAGAATTTTTTCTTGAACCGGATCTCCTGGATGGTCATGTAGTGGAGGGCGTGCTCCAGCTCGTCCTTGAGGGGAATGACGCTCTTGCCCCGGCTCAGAGCGATGCGGAAGAGGCGGGCCAGGGAGGTGACCATCTGGATGGCCTCGTCGTACCGGCCTGCCTCGGTCATCCAGATGACCGAATCCAGGGTATTGTAGAGAAAATGGGGGTTGATCTGGGACTGGAGTACCTCCAGCTCGCTGCGGCGCTTCTGCCGCTCCTGCTCGATGATGTCGTCCATCAGGTGGCGCATGGTGGACACCATGGAGCGGATGGAGTGGCTCAGCCGCCGCACCTCATAGCAGCCCGCCGCCTCCTCGATCTCCACGTTCTCCTTTCCCGCCTCCAGCTCCTTGATGGACTGCTCCAGCCGCCGGATCGGGTCGGCGATATAGGCGGAGATGCGGAAGTTGAGAAAGGCCAGCAGAAATGCGGAGAAGAGCAACAGAGACAGTCCGAACAGCAGTGGCTGCTGGGGCCCGGCGGCCAGGTTGTCCGCCGGTACCACGCCCACCAGCTTCCAGCCGGTGTAGCCCACGGTCTTGACCGTGACCTGCCTGCGGCTGCCCTCAAAGGTCTCCCAGCGGGTGCCGTCCCGGTAGGCGGCGGCCGCCTGGTTGTTCTCCTGCTGGAGCCCGGCGTAGATCAGCTGCTGCCGGGGGTGGTAGATCAGCTCCCCGTCCCCGTCGATCAGGTAGAGATATCCACCGTTGGACAGCTCCACATCCCGGCACACCTGCTCGATGCCCGCGAAGCTCATGTCCACCAGCAGCACGCCGCTCTCGGTGATGCCGCCACGGGTCAGCTGGACGTAACGGCTCAGAGACACCACCCACCGGTACCGGTAGTCCGGGTCGTCAAAGAGCCGCTGGACATGGGGCGCGGAGAAGTGGAGATTCTCCATCTTGTCCACGGCCGCCTGGAACCAGCCGCTCTCCTGGGGCAGCGCGGAGCTCTTCAGCCCGGACAGAGGCGCGGCGGACACCAGCGCCCCGCCGCCGTCAAAGACGGCGATGGACACCAGGGCGTCCCGGTTCTCCTCGTAGAGCAGATTCATGCCGTCGGACAGGCTGCCGCCCGACAGGTCGGTGTATTTGATGACCCGGTAGTACATGGTGTCGGAGATGCGCATCATCCGCCGCAGGTAGCTGTCCAGGTTCAGGTTGACCTGGTGGAGCACCCGCTGGGTGTTTTCCTCCAGCAGCGCCGAGGTGGCGTTGGAGAACCGCAGCACCAGGCTCAGGCCCATGAACACCACCCCCACCACTGCCACAATGGTGAAGGAGAGGGCGATGACCATCTGGATACTCATCTTCCGGTACCGGCCCGCCAGCCGCCCCGCAACACGCCGAAATACGTGGCCCATAACGCCTCCTTTCCGCCTGCTCAGGCCCGCTGTCCCGCCCGGTACTTGGAGGGCGTGACGCCGAAATGGCGCTTAAACACATAGCTGAAGTAGTTGGGGTCTGTGTACCCCGTCTTTTCTGCGATCAGATAGGTCTTTTCATCGGTGTCCTGGAGCATGCGGGCCGCCTGGCCCATCCGCAGCTCGGTGACGTAGGCGGTAAAGCTCTGCCCTGTCTCCCGCTTGAAGAGGGTGGAGAAGTAGGTGGCCGACAGATGGAGATGGGCACACAGGCTCTCCACGCTCAGATCGCAGTCGGCGTAGTTTCCGGCGATAAAGGCCTTGGCCTGCTCCACAGTCTTCCAGGCCGAGTCGGTCCGCTGGCGGCCCAGCAGCTCCTGCAGCTTCAGGCACCGGGCGCACAGCCACCGGCCCAGCTCCTCGGGGGAGTGGAAGTCGGAGAAGGACACCATGCCGGTAAAGCTGCGGCTGAACTGCTCCTCCACCTCATCGCCGCCGGAGCGGGCCAGGCGGATCATGGCGGTGACAATCTCCAGGAAGAACAGGTGGCACTGGGACAGGGAGAGCCTGGTCTCCCGCACCCGGTGGGTCAGCTGTTCCACCAATACCTCCACCTGCTCCCTGCTGCCCAGCTTCACCGCGCTCTCCAGGGCCCGCTGGTCCTCCTCGCCAAAGGACAGCCGGACCGACCGGTCGGGCTCCAGGTCGCCGATATAGATGGCCCGCTCCTCCCCCACCAGCACCTGGTAGTCCAGGGCGGAGCGGGCGCCGTCGGCCGACTGGCGCAGCTCCCCCGGCCCGGCGCAGGGCTGGCCGATGCCCACCGTGAGGGACATGCCCAGAATGCTGCGGGCCAGCGCACACAGCCGCTCCATCTCCTCCGTCAGGGCGTACACCTGCTCCGGGCCCTCCAGCCGGACCAGCAGAGCCACCGCGTCGTTGTAGAGCAGGCTGCGGACACAGGCGCCGGGCAGCTGGAAGTGCTCATCCAGAAAGGCCAGGGCGGAGAGCAGCAGCAGCTCGTCCCGCTGGGCCTCGCTCTCCCCTGCGCCCCCCACCCGGGTCAGGGCTGCCGTCCAGGCGCCCTCCGGCATGTCCAGCTCGTACCGGGCGGCCCGGTCGGCCACCTGGTCGGGCCGGATCCGCCCGTCCAGCAGGCGGGTGTAGAACAGCTCCCGCAGTACGGGCAGGCTCTCCTCGTACCGGCGGCGCAGGGTCTCCATGTCCCGGCGCTCCATGCGCTGCCTGTCCAGCTGTTCCCGCAGGCGGGTGAGCACCTCCCCCATCTCGGGGGCGTTGACCGGCTTCATGATGTACTCCGACACCCCCATGCCCACCGCCTGCCGGGCGTACTCAAAATCGTCAAACCCGGAGAACACCACCAGCTTGGCCGCAGGCAGAGCCTGGCGCAGCCTGCGGCACAGCTCCAGGCCGTCCATAAAGGGCATCTTGATGTCGGTGAGGACCACGTCGGGCCTGAGCTGCTCGGACAGTTCCAGGGCCTCCGCCCCGTTCTCCGCCTCTCCCACCAGCGCAAAGCCCAGGCCGGCCCAGTCGATTTTCCGGCTGATACCGGCGCGGATCTCCTCCTCGTCGTCCGCCAGCAGCACACGGTAGGGCTCCATGGCAGTTCCTCCTTACCGAGCAGGCCCATCAGGCCCCGCTCTTCCCCAGAATTTGGTCATTATCCTCATCAGATATGATCATAACACAAGTTTTCATCGGTGAATATACCCAAAAACAGTCTGGCGTCCGTCCGTCTTCTGACGGGCGGACGCCGCTGTAAACAGGTCCTGGAATTGTTTCCTCTTATTTCTTGACCAGGTACTTGCGCATATCCAGGGCGCAGGCGAAGAGGATGATGCCGCCCTTGATGGCGTACTGGAGGTTCTGGTCCATGCCCACCAGAGGCAGGGCCACGAAGATGAGGCGGAGCATGATGACGCCGATGATGATGCCGCTGACCTTGCCGATGCCGCCCACGAAGGACACGCCGCCGATGACGCAGGCAGCGATGGCGTCCAGCTCGTAGTTGACGCCGGTGTTGGCGGTGTTGGAGGCCACGCGGGCGGACTCCACGAAGCCGGCCCAGCCGTACATGGCGCCGGCCAGGGCGAAGACCAGGATGGTGGTCATAAACACGTTGACGCCGGACACCCGGGCGGCCTCCTCATTGGCGCCCAGGGCGAACATGTTCTTGCCGAAGGTGGTCTTGTTCCAGATGAACCACATCAGCGCCGAAAGAAGCACCGCGTAGATGACGTAGTTGGGGATCTGGATCTCACCGCCGTTGAAGTTCAGCAGCGGGGGATCGCCCACCACGAAGTTGCGGTAGCCCTGGTCCAGAGAGGAGATGGCCATGCCGTTGTTGTTGCCCATCTGGACGTAGAGAAGCAGAAGGGTATACAGAATAAGCTGGGTGGCCAGGGTGACGATGAAGGGGTGGAGCTTGAACTTGGCCACAAAGAAGCCGTTGAAGGCGCCGATGAGGGCGCCCAGGCCAACCGCGATAATGATGACCACGGGGATGGGCAGAGTGCCGATGTTGGGCCACATCTTGTTGGCCGCGCCGGACGCCTGAAGCAGGGAGGCGGACACGCAGGCGGTGATGCCCACGGCCCGGCCGGCGCTCAGGTCAGTGCCGGTGAGGACGATACAGCCGGCGATGCCCAGGGCCACGGGCAGGTAGGCGGCGGTCAGGGACAGCAGGTTGATGAGGGAGCGGGGGGTCAGAAAGGACGGCTGAGTGACGGCCACATACACGGCCACCAGCAGCATGATGATGATCAGGGCGTTGTTCAGCAGGGCGTTGCCCACCCGCTTGGCGGAAAAGCCCTGGGCCTTTTTGGCCAGCTCCTTGGACTCAGTACTCATAAGACAGTCTCCTCCTCTTTACACATACTTGGCCGCCAGGGTGAGGATCTCCTCCTGGCTGGTATTGCGGGCGTCCACCTCTCCGGCCACCTGGCCGCCGGACATGACCACGATCCGGTCACACACGCCCAGCAGCTCGGGCATCTCCGAGGAGACCATGATGACTCCCTTGCCCTCGTTGGCCAGGTCGATGATGAGCTGGTAGATCTCGTACTTGGCGCCCACGTCGATGCCGCGGGTGGGCTCATCCAGCAGCAGCACCTCCGGCTTGGTGAGCAGCCAGCGGCCGATGATGACCTTCTGCTGGTTGCCGCCGGACAGGGAGCGGATCTGGGTGCGCTGGGTGGGGGTCTTGATGTGCATGGCCTGAATGGCCCAGTCGGTCTTGTCCCGCATCTTCTTGTCGCTCAGACAGAAGCCGCCCAGGAGGTAGTCCTTCAGGCTGGACACCACGGTGTTCTCCTTGATATCCCGGATGCCGAAGATGCCGGTGGCCCGGCGCTCCTCGGTGAGGAGGGCAAAGCCGTTCTTGATGGCATCCTTGGGATTCTTGTTCCGGATGGGCTTTCCGTGGAGGGTGATGGTACCGCCTCCCCGGGTCATGGCGCCGAACAGATTCTCCAGCACCTCGGTGCGGCCCGAGCCGTCCAGACCGGCGATGCCCAGAATCTCCCCCTTCCGAAGCTGGAAGGTGGCGTCCTTCAGGCGGGTGTACTTGCCGGAAATGTGCTGCACGTCCAGAATGACCTCGCCGGGCTGGTTGGTCTTGGGCGGGAAGCGGTTGGTCAGCTCCCGGCCCACCATCAGGCGGATGATCTCGTCCATGGTCAGCTCCTTGGCCGGACGGGTGGCCACCCATTGGCCGTCCCGCATGATGGTCACGTCGTCGCTGATGCGGAGGATCTCCTCCATCTTGTGGCTGATGTAGATGATGCCGCAGCCCTTGTCCCGCAGCATGTTGATGATGCGGAACAGGTGCTCCACCTCGGTCTCCGTCAGGGAGGAGGTGGGCTCGTCAAAGACAATGATCTTGGAATTGTAGGACACGGCCTTGGCGATCTCCACCATCTGCCGCTGGGAGACGGGCAGGGTGGACATGATGGCCTTGGGGTTGACGCTGACGCCCAGAGTCTCAAAGATCTCCTTGGTGCGCTTCTTCATCTCGCTCTCGCTGACCATGATGCCCATCTTCTTGGGGTAGCGCCCCAGCCACAGATTGTCCTGTACGCTGCGGGTCAGGGCCTGGTTCAGCTCCTGGTGGACCATGGCCACGCCGTTTTCCAGTGCGTCCTTGGCGCTTTTGAATTCCACTTCCTTGCCGTCCAGGGTCACAGTGCCGCTGTCCCGGCGGTAGATGCCAAACAGGCACTTCATCAGGGTGGATTTGCCCGCGCCGTTCTCCCCCATCAGGGCGTGGACGGTACCGGGCCGGACCGTCAGGTCCACGTTGTCCAGGGCCTTGACGCCCGGGAATTCCTTGCAGATGCCTCGCATCTCCAGCAGTGCCGGCTGCTCCATATTCTTCCTCCTCTCACCTTGCGGAATCATCGCTTCATCCGCGGTCCGTTTTCCGCGCATCAAGCGGTGATTCCGCGTCAGGCCGCAAGCGGGGCTGCCTCAATGGCAGCCCCGCTCGGCCGTTTGCTTCTCAATAGGGGCTGATGCCGCTGTTCAGCTCGGCGCTGATCTTAGCCCTCGCTGGTGGCGTCGTACATGGCGTAGGGCACGCGGATCTTGGCCACCTCAATGGTACCATCCTCATTCAGGTCCACAGTGTAGCCGTTGTCAGCATTGATACCATCCATCACGTCCAGACCGTTCTGCACGTTCTTTACCAGAGCGTTGATGGTGGAGGCCATGCCCACGGCGTCCTGCTTGATGGAGCCCACCATGCTGCCGGCCTTGATGAGGGCCTTGGCGGAGTCGGTGGCGTCCACGCCGAAGACGGGGATGTTGGTGGACAGAGGCTCGCCGTTCTCGTCGATGCCCTTGTTGTAGCCCACGTTCTGGAGGGCGGAGATGGCGCCCTCGGCCATGCCGTCGTTGTTGCAGATAATGAGCTCCACCATGTTGTTGTTGCCCTCGTTGTAGGAGCCCAGCAGGGCCACCATGTAGTCGTTGGCAGCCTTGGCGGACCACTTGCCCTCGGTGTCGACCAGGTACTTGGTGGCGGCGGAGGAGTCGTAGTAGGACAGGGCGGGCTTGCCGGCGTCGGTCAGGATCTTGTCGGCGTCCTCCACGGCGAACTGGGTGCGGGCCTCGGCCTCGGCGTTGCCCTCCTGGCCCTTGAACATGACGTAGGAAATCACGCCGTCGCCGTTGAGGTCTACGGCGTCATAGTTCTCCAGCAGGTAGTTACCGATCATCTCGCCCTGCATGTGGCCGGCGTCGGGGGCGTTGGTGCCCACGAAGGCGCACTTCTCATAGCCGTTGATGACGCTGTTGTCGGCCACCTCGCGGTTGAAGAAGATGACGGGGATGCCGGCGCTCTTGGCGGCATTCACAATGTCCTGGGCGGGGGAGGAGGTGGCGGTCTCCACGATGTTGACGATCAGCAGGTCGGAGCCGGCGGTGATGGCGGTGTTGACCTGGTCGGTCTGGGTGGGTTGGGAGCCGGCGGCGTCCCAGTTGTTGGGCTCAATACCCATGGCCTTGAGCTGCTCGTCCATGGCGGTGCGGACGGTAGAGATGTACACATCGGAGAAGTCGTAGTAGAACACATCTACCCGCATGGCGTCGGCGCCTTCGCCGCCGGAGGGATTGCCGCTGCCGGTGGGGGTCTTGTTGGAGCATCCGGCGAACAGACCGAGCATCATGACGGCCGCCAGGATCAGAGCCAGTTTCTTCTTCATCTTGATTCCTCCTGTTGATTTGGATGGGTGGATTCCTTTCCTTACCGGAGGCGGCGTTGCCTCCCTTGTGTCTCTCATTTTAGAGATTGGAGGGCCAAAAGACGATAGAAAAATCTACTGTGTTCTATGAAAAAACTACGGTGCTATGTGAAGTATTTCACAGTTTTTGGACAGATGTCAGAATTCTTTTTGTGGAATTTCTCCATCGCTATCCCAGTCCGCACCGCCGGGCTCGTCCGCCGGGATACGCCGGTAGAACAGCAGCTGGATGAGTCCCAGCAGGGCCCCGTACAGCACCAGCAGAAACAGCCCCCTGGGCAGCACGCCGCTGAGCTTCTCCAGGGGCGTGCCCACGCCGCCGGCGGTGTAGCAGTAGTCCCAGCCGAACAGCCGGTTGAGCAGCAGGCACACCCCCACCAGCGCCGCCACCGGCACAAAACAGCGGTAACGGTCCTCCCGCCTGGGGCTGTACCAGCCGCTGCTCCACATCACGGCGGGCACCAGTACCATCAGCATGTGGTAGAGCAGGCTGCGCACCGGCACAAAGCTGAAAAAGGGGTAGCGGCTGAGATAGATGTTGAACACCAGGCCGAACACGCCCCCCAGCAGTCCCATGGTGCACACGGTGGCCGAGGCCATCTGCCGCAGCCAGTCCCGCCGGGCGAACACCGCCAGAGGCAGCATCATCCAGAACAGGGAGCACAGGTACAGCGGCAGAGAGGTGGCCGGGTTGATGCGGTCGAAGCTGCCCACCTCCCAGAGCCAGTAGGCCGGATCGAAGAGCAGCACCGCCACGGCCCCCACCCTGAGCCAGCGCGCTACGGCCTCCCTGGGCGCGCTGCGGGCCCACCGGCAGGCCAGGACAGTGAAAAGGGCGGTGCAGACCAGCACCGCGATGTGGGGCGGCTGAAACATGATATACACCCTTTCCCGAGTAAAAATCAGCGTGCCCCGGCCGGGAGACCGGTCGGGGCATCTATCTCCAGCGCGGACCGGGGTCCAGAGTCCTCCGCCGCGCGCTTGTCTCCATCATAGCGGGAAAAGCTGTATTCTCTCTCTGCGCCGCCTTAAGATTTAAAAAGATTTTCGGCTTTCGTACCGTTGGGGGTTTCAAGGTCCCGGGGAATCTGATAGAATGTCGGTAGGAATTATTTTTATAAAGGAGGACGCCTGCTTGAATCCACTGATTCTCATTGCCGAGGATGATGCGGACATCCGCGCCCTGCTGCGGCTGTACCTGGAGGGAGACGGCTTCCGGGTGCTGGAGGCGGAGGACGGCAATACCGCCCTGTCCCTGGCCCGGGAACACGCGCCCGATATGGCCATTCTGGATATCATGATGCCCGGGATGAACGGCTTCGAGCTCACCCGCGCCCTGCGGAAGTACAGCGAGATCCCCATCCTCATTCTCTCCGCCAAGAGCCAGGACAACGACAAGATCCTGGGGCTGAACCTGGGTGCGGACGACTACATCGCCAAGCCCTTCAACCCGGTGGAGATCGTGGCCCGGGTGAAAGCCCAGCTCCGCCGTGCCGCCCGCAGCAGCGGCGACCTGCTGACCGTGCGGGAGCTGACCCTGGACACCGCAGCCTTCCAGCTGACCAAGAGCGGCGTCCCCATCCCACTCACCCCCATGGAGTACAAGATTTTGGCCCTGCTCATGCGCTCCCCCGGCCGCATCTTCACAAAAATCCAGCTCTATGAGGGCGCCATCGGCAACTATTTCGAGGGGGACGACAACACCATGATGGTGCATATCTCCAAGCTGCGGGAGAAGATCGAGGACGATCCCAGAAACCCCCGCTACATCATCACCGTGAGAGGACTGGGGTACAAGCTTGAAAAATAAAAAAGTACCGGGGAGCCTCTTCGGCCTGCTGGTGCGCAACTACCTGCTCTTCACCCTGACGCTGCTGGCCATGGCCGGTGTGGTATTCGCCCTGTGGAACAGCTGGCTGGACAGCCTGTACCAGCCGGCAAACTGGAATTCACTGCTGTCCGACCCGGCGCTGGCCGCCGGGGACTATGAGTCCCTGCGGCGGCACCTGGGCCGGGCTGGCAACGACTTCGCCGTCTATGACAGCGGCGGTGCCCTGGTGTACGCCTCGGGCAACGGCTTTGACGCACAGTGTACCCCGGCGGAGCTGGGCTTTGTCCCCCTGTGGGGCGGGACTGAGGAGATCAGCGTCTGCGAGCTCTCCTCCTTTCAGGGGGAGGAGCCCCGCTGTCTGCTGGTCCGCCGGCTCTTCGGGCAGGACGGCACGCCGGAGCAGACCGACACCATGGTGCTGGACGGCAATTTGCAGGTGGTGTACGGCGGCTTTGGGGACGGCCGCACCAGCTACACCCGGCGGGAATTCCTCTACCTGACCGACACCCGCTTCCCCGACGCCTATCTGTACCGGGACACCTGCCCGGACCAGTCCGGCCAGACTATGACGGTCCTGCTGCGCAACGCCTACATCACCGACGAGATCTACTACCAGCACTACACCCACTCCTGGCGGATCTGGCTGCTGTTCATCCCCCTGTATCTGGCGGGGGCCGGGGTGTTCATCTGGTGGATGCGCCGGAAGATCGGGCGGCCCCTGCGGCGGCTCAACGACGCGGTGGTGTCCCAGTCGGAGGGCCGTGTGGTGCGGGTGGGAGACTGCGGCGGCCCGCGGGAGATCCGGCTCATCGGGGAGAGCTTTGACCGCTTCTCCGACCGGCTGGCCGAGAGCGAGGCGGAGCGGAGGCGGCTGGACCAGGGCCGGCAGAAGCTCATCGCCGACATCTCCCACGACCTGAAGACCCCCATCACCGTCATCGCCGGGTACATCGATGCCATCTGCGACGGCAAGGTGCCCCCCGAGGAGACGGGCCGCTATCTGCGGGCCATCCAGGGCAAGGCGGAGGCCCTCACCGAGCTGGTCAACGCCTTCCACGAGTACAGCAAGGTGGAACACCCCGAGTTCGTCCTCCACACCGAGCGCACCGACCTGTGCGAGTTCCTGCGGGAATACCTGGCGGGCAAGTACGATGAGATCGATCTGGCCGGCTTCTCCCTGGAGGTGTCCATCCCGGAGCGCCCCGTGTTCTGCGCCCTGGACCAGCTCCAGTTCCGCCGGGTGCTGGACAACCTGCTCTCCAACGCCCTGCGCCACAACCGGCTGGGCACCATTCTCTTCTTCGACGTATCGGTGGAGGAGGGCGCCGCAGTCCTCCGGGTGGCGGACAACGGCTCGGGCATCCCTGCCGACCGGGCCAAGTACATCTTCGAGCCCTTTGTGGTGGGCAGCGACGCCCGCTCGGGCACGGGCAGCGGCCTGGGCCTGTCCATTACAAAGCGGATCGTGGAAAAGCACGGCGGCACCGTGGCCCTCTCTCCCCGACCGGGCCCGGGCAGAAGCACCGAGTTCGTCCTCCGCCTTCCTCTGACATCGTGAAACAGACACGTCCGCCGGACCATGAGTCCGGCGGACGTTTTTTGTGTTTTCCTTGCGTTTTTCTTTACGAATCTTAAATCGACGCAAACGGCAAACAAAGAGTGGGGGTGTATGCTCTGTGTCAGAAAGGGGGCAGAGCCGATGAACGGATCTGACCTGCGCAGCCGCCCCATCATCGAGGTCAAGGACCTCCGCAAGGAGTACCCTGTGGGCGACGAGACGGTGGTGGCGCTCAAGCGCATCAATTTAAATGTCATGCGGGGGGAGATCTGCTGCATCTTCGGCACCTCCGGCTCGGGCAAGAGCACCCTGCTCAACCAGCTGGCCGGGATGGAAAAACCCACCCGGGGCAATGTGTCCATTGGCGGCGTGCCCATCTCCCGGCTGAGCGAAAACCAGCTGGCCTCCTTCCGCCAGCGGCACCTGGGCTTTGTGTTCCAGTCCTACAACCTGCTGCCCAACCTGACCGCCACGGAAAACGTGGCCATGCCCCTCATGTTCCGGGGCGTGCCCCGGAAGCAGCGGGAGGAGGCGGCCCGGAAGATCCTCTGCCAGGTGGGCCTGTCCCACCGGCTGGACCACTTCCCCCGGCAGATGTCGGGCGGACAGCAGCAGCGGGCCGGCATCGCCCGGGCCTTCATCGCCCGGCCCGACGTGGTTTTCGCCGACGAGCCCACCGGCAACCTGGACTCCAAGACCACAGTGGAGATCATGAATATGATCTGTTCCTTTGCCCGGGACTACCATCAGACCATCATCCTGGTCACCCACGACCCGGAGATGGCATCCTACGCCGACCGCATCGTCACCCTCATTGACGGCGAGATCGTCCGCAATCAAGTCAACGACAAGGAGAGCAAGCACCATGAATCATAAACGTTTTCAGCGCATCTTCTCCGTCCTCATCCTGCTGGCCCTGGTCACGGCGCTTGTCCCTCTGGCCGCCCGGGCCGAGGGCGGAAACCTGTACGTCACCGGCTACACCGTGCTCAGCGCCGACGGCAAGCCCCTCAGCAGCGTGTCCAAGAGCGCGGTGGTGAGCATTGCCGTGTCCGTCAAGGACATCAGCGAGAACAGCAGCTCCAAGGTACCCTCGGCCCTGGACATCAGCAAGCTGGACGACAGCTTTACCGGCGGCACCGTCTCGGTGAAAAAGACCTCTCAGGACGGCCAGCCCCTGTCCTATGAGATTCTGGTGAGCAACACCCGCTACAAGGGCGTGGGCCAGCTGCTCAAGCTCCAGATCGGCGAAAAGGGCAAGCCGGACAGCTATCAGACTCTGGGTGTGACCGTCACCGAGGCAGTGGTCTACGAGGCCGCCCCCACCACTCCGGACACCACCCCGGAGACTGCCCCCGCCCCCATGGTGCTCATCTCCCGCAGCGACATCGCCTCCCCCCTCCAGCCCGGCCAGGAGAAGGAGATCGAGCTCACCTTCCAGAACCTGAGCACCACCAAGCTCAAGTCCCCGGTGGTCACCATCACCCCCTCCGATGGCCTGACCCTGTCCGGCGGTTCCTCCTCCTTTGTGCTGGAGGAGATCGCCGGCAAGAAGTCCGCCACCCTCAAGGTGCGGATCAAGGCCGCCGACGTCATCTCCTCCTCCAGCCAGTCCCTGGGGGTGGAGCTGAAGTTCAACTACTACAACAATATCTCCTCCGTCCAGGCCAGCGTCACCGACAAGGTGACCATCCCCGCCCAGGCCAGAGAGAGCGTTCCCCAGCCGGTGGTCATCGTCACCCGCTCCCCCATGGACACCCCCATCGCCCCCGACGAGACCCGGGAGATGACCGTCACCTTCCAGAACGCGGGCTCCGCCAAGCTGGTGGCCCCGGTGGTGACGGTGGCCCCCTCCGAGTCCCTCATGCTCCTCAACGACGTGTCCACCTTCCTCCTGTCCGACATCGAGCCGGGCAAGAGCGCCACTGTCAGCCTGAAGATCAAGGCCGCCAAGACCATCTCCTCTACCAGCCAGTCCATCGCCACCGAGATGAAGTACGGCTACGACAACGGCACCACCCTGACCCAGGCCACCGCCTCCGACAAGGTCAACATCCCCGCCCAGGCCAGGGAGAGCGTCCCCCAGCCGGTGGTGCTGGTGACCCGCTCGGCGGTGAACAAGCCCATCTCCGCCGGGGAGACCATGAGCCTGACCCTCACCTTCCAGAACGCGGGCTCCACCAAGCTCATCTCCCCCTCCGCCTCGGTGACCCCCTCCGACTCCCTCATGCTCCTCAACGACACCTCCACCTTCCTCCTGCCCGACATCGAGCCGGGCAAGAGCGCCTCCATCAGCCTGAAGGTGAAGGCGGCGGCGGAGATCTCCTCCACCACCCAGTCCATCGGCACCGACCTGAAGTACAGCTACGACAACGGCGAGACCATCACCCAGGCCGCCACCTCCGACAAGGTCAACATCTCGGCCAACGCCACCCTCAAGTCGGACACGTCGGTGCCCAGCATCGTCATCCGGGACTTCTCCTACGGCGGCACCTCGGTGGCGGCGGGCAGCAAATTCCCCCTCAGCTTCACCTTTGAGAACACCGGCAAGGTGGCCATCGAAAACGTGGTGGTGACCGTGGACGGCGGCGAGAGCTTCACCATGGACGGCAGCACCAACACCTTCTACTACAGCAGCCTTGCCGCCGGCGGCACCCAGGTCCAGGAGGTGCCCATGCGCACCGTGCCCAACAGCAAGAGCGGCGCTCAGAGCATCAGCGTGGGCTTCAAGTACGAGTATGTGGACGGCGAGAAGCGGTCCCAGGCCAGCGCGGACATCAAAATTTCCCTGCCCGTGTACCAGCCCGACCGGTTCCACATCAACGCCCCCACCGTGCCCGAGTCGGTGACCGTGGGCGAGGAGGCCGAGGTCCTCCTGTCCTATGTCAACAAGGGCAAGGACGACCTGGCCAACCTGGAGGCCACCGTGGAGGGCGACGGCATCTCCACCCCCGCCCGCACCCAGTACCTGGGCAACGTGACCGCGGGCACCAACGGCAACATCGGCTTCGCCATCACCCCCGAGCAGGAGGGCGACCTCAAGCTGGTGCTGAAGATCTCCTACGAAAACGGCGACCAGCAGGTACAGACCAAGGAATTTCCCATCACCCTCCGTGCCATCGACATCCCCCCGCCCGACGACTACTCCCCCGACGATCTGCCCCCCGAGGAGGGCAGCTTCCCGGTGGTGCCGGTGGCCATCGGCGCCGGCGCTGTGGTGCTGGCCGTGGCCGCGGTGCTGATCGTGCGGAAGAAGAAGGCCTCCAATGCCGTCCAGACGGAGTGGAGCGACTGGAACGATGAGGATTCCGGCAGCTCCGGCGGGGAGGGATGAGCTGTGAAGCGCAACGATCTCCTCCGCATGTGCCTGCAGAATCTGATGCGCCGGAAATCCCGCACCTTTCTCACCGTGCTGGGCGTGCTCATCGGCTGCTGCTCCATCGTCATCATGGTGTCCCTGGGCATCGGCATGAAGGAGACCCAGGAGCGGCTGCTCTCCGAGATGGGCGATCTGACCATCATCACCGTCAACGCCCCCCAGGGCGGCCGGGGCAAGAACAAGCTGGACGACCCGCTGGTCAAGCGGCTCCGCTCTATCTACGGTGTGGAGGCCGTCACCCCCAAGCAGCGGCTGGAGGCCGACTCCATCACCCTCATCACCGGCACCGGCCAGCGCTATATCGCCGACTGGACCACCGTGGTGGGTCTGGACACCGGCGAGGTAGAGAAAATGGGCTACAAGCTGCTGGAGGGCGGCGCACCCGCCAAGAGCGGCGAGGTGATCGTGGGCCAGTACCTGGCCTACAATTTCCGGGACAAGCTCCGCCCCGAGGGCCGCAACATGGTGGACCGGTGGAGCGGCAACTGGGATGAGAACGGCAACATGACCGACGTGCCGCCCCCCTACTTTGACGCCATGAAGGCCACCTATACCATGGAGATCGAGTCCCAGGGCAGCAAGTTCACCTTTACGGTCAAGCCCTCCGGTGTCACCAAGGAGGACTACTCCAAGGGCGGCGAGACCTCCGACGGCATCATGGTCAGCCTGGCCGACCTGCGCAAGATGCTGGACAAGGTCCAGGGCAACAAGAAAAAGTCCCTGCCCTACGACTCCATCATGGTCAAGGTCTCGGGCATCAACATGGTGGAGCCGGTGGAGCAGGAGATCCGGTCCATGGGCTACTCCACCGACTCCATGGAGAGCATCCGCAAGCCCATGGAGAAGGAGGCCCGGCAGAAGCAGATGATGCTGGGCGGCCTGGGCGCCATCTCCCTGTTCGTGGCCGCCCTGGGCATCACCAACACCATGATCATGTCCATCTCCGAGCGGACCCGGGAGATCGGCATCATGAAGTCCCTGGGCTGCTATGTCACCGATATCCGGGTCATGTTCCTCTCCGAGGCCGGTGCCATCGGCCTCATCGGCGGCCTCATCGGCTGCGTCATCAGCTTTATCACCTCGGTGATCATCAACCTGGTCTCGCTTGGGCCGTCGGTGGAGAACCTGCTCCCCGCCATCATCGGCGGCGAGACGGTGAACCGGGTGTCCGTCATCCCGCCGTGGCTTCTGCTGTTTGCCATTGTGTTCTCCGTGTTCATCGGCCTCGGCTCCGGGTACTACCCCGCCAACAAGGCGGTACAGATCCCCGCCCTGGAGGCCATCAAGAGCGAATAAGTGCAAAAAAGAGACCTGCCGGCAGGCAGGTCTCTTTTTTGCACTGTCTCAGGCCATTCAGCCTCACAGCCCGCAGATGCACTGGCAGCTCTCCAGCACCCGCTTGAGAACATCCTGAGGGATCAGGTGTCCGTTGGCGTGCATGACAGGGTTGCGGATCTGGTGGAACTCCTCCAGCCGGTCCTTCCACCCGTCGCCGCCTTCCTTGGGAAAATACTTGGCAAAGCGGTCCTCCCAGCTGGTATTGATGATGCTGACCACCGTACCCAGGGTGATCCCATCCAGGAAAGAGGGATTCTCCTGCCAGTTGGAGAGGGTGCGGCAGCTGGTGTAGGTCTTTTCCAGGAAATTCTGATATCCCGGCAGGCCGGCGCTCTGGTAGGGGCCCAGGGCCGTTGCCCACCGGCGGATCTCCTCCTCTTTGGGTTTGCCCGCCTGGTAGCGCACCTCCGCCATGACGGGAAACTCCCTCTGGATCATCTCCTTGAGCCGCCGTTCCGCCCGGATGAGCGTCTCAAACAGGGGAATATTCGTCTGCTGCAGCTCCAGATATATGGTGAAGTCCCGGGTCATGGAATAATATCCGTTCTCGTCCTCGCTCAGATAGCCCCGCTGCTCCAGCACGCTCACGTTCCGCTGCTCCTCCAGCGTCATGGGCCCGAACAGCGCCCCCAGCATGGCCTCCAGCTGGTGGTCCTCCTGAAAACGGTTGCGGAGGGTTATGTAGAAGTCCTCAATGTCGCCCCTCAGCCGCCGGGCAAAGATCTCGTCCACCCGGTCGGCGTCCACCGTCCGCTGCTGCATCTGGTCCTCCGCCATCTCCCGGGCGAACATGGAGAGCAGATAGGGGATCCGGCCGCAGTAGTACGCCAGGCGGCCCTTCATCTCCTCGTCGGGGAAGATGTCGTAATCCGTCAGGGCCCCATAGAACTCGTCCATATCCTGGTCGCTGAAGCCGTACAGGGGAAAGGTGGTGAACACCCCGTGGAAGGTGGAGATGCCGTCGGCGCTGCGCTCGATCTCCGCCACGGGGCTGCGGGAGATGAGGACCGTGGTCATATTGTACTTGTCCGTCTCCGAGGACAGGGTGCGGATGAACTGGAAGTAGCACTTCTCGTCCAGCACCCATCTGGCCGCGTCAAACTCGTCCAGCACCCAGAGCACCCGCAGGCCCTGCGTCTGCGTCTTTCTCAGCATGGCCGTCAGGGGCTGGCGCATGCGCATATACCAGTTCTCCGCCTTGGCCGCCACGCATTCCAGCTTTGCCCGGGCGCGCTCCAGCTCATCGTCCCAGACGCCCTGCTGGCGCAGCGCTCCCTCCAGCTCCTCGGCAAAGATGTACCAGAAGGAGGCCGCGTCCGGGTATTCGGCCAGGTTCATCCGGATCACCAGCACATTGCCCTGCCCGGCGTGCTCCCGCAGCACCTGGGCCACCAGGGAGCTCTTTCCGATGCGGTGGGGGCCCACGATGGACAGCCCGTAACAGGGAGAGCTGCCGAACATCCACTCGCCCAGCCGGTCCAGCTCGCTCCGCCGCCCGAAGAAGGAGTCCCCGGACACCTGGGGGCCCGCCAGAAAGCGATTTGTCTTTCTCATCTCTACTCCCCTCTTGTCTCCAGCAGCCAGCGCTCCAGCAGCTTGACCTCAATGCGGTAGGCGTCGCCGGTCACCTGCTCCAGTACATTGCGCTGCACCAGCCGGTCCAGGGCGTTTTTCACGCCCTCTTCCCCGGGCAGGGCGGCGCAGATCTCCCGCTGGCTGGCCTGCCCGGTGGTCCGGGAGATCCGGGCCACTGCCAGCAGGATCTTCTCGTTGATCTCCTTCAGCTCCGGCCGGCCCCGCTCGTTGAGCTGGGGTTCAAAGATGGACTCGTCCAGGAAGGACATCCGCCCAAAGGCCCGGGTCCGCAGGAAGCTCTTCACGATGGCCTCCCCCGCCATGGCCGCGCCGCTGGCGTTCATGTAGTCCACCAGGTTGGCGCACAGCAGGATGGTCAGGTAGGCGCTGCCCGCCGTCAGGTTGTACAGCGTGTCCACCGCGCCCTCCCGGAAGGGGGTCTCGGCCAGGTGGTTCTCCCGCATCAGGGGCTCCCGGATGAGCTGCTTGGCCGGCTCCTCCTCCAGGTAGGTGATGCGCATCAGCTCCATGCAGGCGAACTCGTTCTGGTTCTCCCGGATGAAGTCGGGCATGTCGTCCTGTCCGGCCACCACGGCGAACACGCAGTAGTTCTGCAGAAAGCCCTTCCAGAACTTCATGAAGTCGCTGGTGATGGTGCCGTCCTTGATCTTGGTGTGCAGATAGGTGAACTCGTCCAGCAGCACCACCACCACCATGCCCCGCTCCCGGAAGATCCGGTCCAGCTGGCGCATGTAGTTGGCAAAGAGCACCGAGGCGTACTCCGGCCGCCCCAGGATCTTTTCCGCCGGGTTCTCCACCTCCCGCTCGGCCAGAGCGGCGGCCAGCTCGGGCCGGTTGTCAAAGGCCTCCTGGGCGATGTTGAGGATGTGGTAGAAGAAGCCCACCACCGCGTTTCCGCTGTCCATCAGGATGTCGCCCATGTTCTGGACCTCCCAGATCACCACCCGGTCCCGGTAGGCAGGCTGGCTCAGGCGGCGCTTCAGGTGGTAGAGCAGGCTGCTCTTGCCCGTGCGGGTCTGGCCGTAGATGGCGATGCCGTGGCTGTAGCTGGGGGGCGCGTCGGGGGGGCAGATCTTGCCGCAGATCCGGTCCAGCTCGTCGTTTCTGCCGTAGAACATGGTCTCGTCGTGCATGGGGCTGCCCACGTTCTTGGTGTAGGGGTTGGCCAGCTTGCGGAACTGCTCCGTCCGCACCACGCAGGTCAGCTCTGTCACCTGGGGCTCGCTCTTGGTGAAGTCCTTGGCGGTACGGTTATAGCGGTAGCTGTACCGCAGGTTCAGGGTGAAGCTGCCCATCTGCCGGGCCTGCTCGGTGAGCCGCACCAGCAGGATGACCTCCGTGTGGGTGTCGCCCCGCAGGCCGTTGATGCTGCCCCGGTCGTCCTCGGGCCGGCAGGACAGGATGTCCTCGCCGTCGCCCTCGTACTCGATGGTGTCGGCGGTCTGGTGGTTGCGCTGGTTGGACACAGTCAGGTACACCCGCACCTCGCCGCTGGCGTCGTAGTGGGGCGGCGTGGACAGCTCCCAGGTCAGCTGGGGCGGCAGCATTTCATACATATTGGTCTGCTGCTCGGTGAGCTGGCTGCGGATGTCCTCCAGGGCGGGGACGTAGACGTCAAAGGACAGGCGGGTGGGGGTCTCCCGGATGGCGGCGTTGAGCTGGTCGATGCGCTGGATGGTGTCCTTGAGGCACTCGGCCCGGTGCTCGAAGTCCATGCCCTTGTGGTAGTCGCACTCCCGGCGCAGGATGTCGCAGAACTCCTGGAGCCGGGCGTAGTCGGTGGCGTCCAGCCAGTTGGCCCAGTCGGAGGACTGGAGCTCGTGGAAGCTGCGCTCCTCCTCCAGGCTGCCCATCACGTGGCGGGCGCACTCCTCCATGTGCCGCGCCAGCTCCTCTTCCCGCTTGCGCAGCAGGTCGCCCGCCCGGTTGAGAAGGCGGCTGAAATCGGCCATGTCCTCCCGCATGGTCACCGGCTCCTCCAGCACCCGGCCCAGCTGGCGCAGCAGGCCCTCCCGGAGGGGCTTGGCGTCGTACAGGCCCTGCTTGAAGTCCAGGCGGCGGCCCCGCAGCTCCCGCATCAGGCGCAGCACGCCCACCAGGAACTCAGGGTACAGGGCGTCGGCCAGGCTCCGCTCGGAGAGAAAGCTGAAGTCCAGTCCGTCGTGGCTGCTGGCGTTCTGCTGGGCGGAGATGAAGTTGGACAGCTCCCGCTGGCCCATGGTGTAGGACCGGAGGAAACAGTACACCGAGTCCCGGAAGCAGCGGTCCCTGGGGCCCAGGTTGGGCAGGCAGGACAGGTAGGCAAACCGGGCGGTGTCCAGCTGATTGGCGTTGTCCACCATGTAGTCGCCCCAGGCCGCAATGGCCCGGGAGGCATAGATCTTCTCGTTCTGGACCGTGAGCTTCTTTTTCCACATGGCGCCGTATCTGCGCCCCGGCTCATACCGGTCCAGCAGCTCGTCCACGATCCTGGCCGCCGCAAATAGTTTGTCGCTGCGGGCCTTGGCCGAGCCGCCGCCGGCGTCGACCTGTTTCCGGATCTCCTGCACGGCCTCAGAAGGCGTGCCGATATAGTGGCCGGCGGAGATGTGGCTCTTGACCACCGCGGCCAGATCCAGATTGCGGATACGGGAGAGCACATAGCCGTTGAGCAGGCCGTCGCTCACCTCGTCCCCGTCGTCATCCTCGTCAAAATTCTCGTCATTGAACTCGTCCTGGGTATAGGTGCCCACCCCCAGGGTGCGGTCCAGGATGCCGTTGGCGATGGGATCGGCGGGATAGAGGCGCAGCACCTCCTTGGCCAGCCGTTCGGCCTCGGCGAACTCGCCCTGGTGGTAGTAGCAGGTGGCCTCCCCCTTCTTCACCGACAACTCGGCCTTGGCCAGCCGGTCGCCTTCGGGCGTGCTGCGGTACTGGCTGTACAGGTCCCGCCACCTGCGGTAGGTCTCCAGGGCGTCGCCATACCGGCCCAGGCGGATGTAGGTCTGGGCCTTCTGGATCATGTGGTGGGACTTGCGGCTGCCCCGGTTGGCGGCCCGGATGGCCTGCTCCAGCACAGTGCACAGGTGCTCCAGGGCGTCGGTGGTCTTGCCCTTCTGGTAGATCTGGATCTCCAGGTTCAGGGCCTTCTCCTTGGTGAGGTAGTCCCGGTAGTGGTTGAACAGGTCCACCGCGTCCTGCCAGCTGTCGGGCAGGCGGTTATAGAGGCCGATCAGATCCGCCACCGTGGACTCCAGCTTCTCCTCCCGCTCCAGGGCCTGCTTGTAGTAGTACAGCGCCGTCTCCAGATTGCCCCGGATCAGCAGCTGGTGGGCCTTGTCATAGTTGGGGCAGGGGTCCCCCAGCTTCCAGGCCGTGGCCTTGCGCACCGGTTCGTCCTCCGGCTTGGGCGCCGGGGCGGGCGCGGGCTGAGCGGGCTCCGCCGGCTTCTGGACGCTGTCGTCGCTCTGCTTCTCCTCGGACACGGGCTGCACCCGCTTGCTCAGCGGGGTCTGGTTCTTCTCCCCGCCGGGCAGGTCCTTGGCCGGCTCCAGGGCCTCATAGGGACAGTCCTCATAGGGGTCGGACTCATCCTGCTTGGGGGGCGCCTCCAGCGCCGCCTTGAAGGCCGCCCACTGCTCCAGCCGCTCTGCCGAGGGCTTGAGCTGGAGATAGCTGATCTCCGCATCGTTGAAGGGCTGCTCCCGCATCATCTGGCCTACCACCTGTTTGCCGTCCTTCAGGGTGTCCAGCCGGAACAACACCTCCTGCTCACTGAAAAAGAGGTTGGTGTGGCAGTACTCCTCCAGCCAGGGGTCTACCAGGGCGTTGTCCTTGAAGGACCACTTGTTGCCCTTCAGGTCCACCACCTTGCCCCAGGTCTTGTCCTTCTGATAGAACAGAAGGGTGCCCTGCTGAAACTCATCCCGGCCGATCCGGCCCAGCCGCTTGTCCGCCTCCTGCTGGCCCCGCTCGGTCAGGCGGATGTTGGAGGCCGCCAGAGCGCCCAGGTGGTTGGTCCCCCGCTCGTAGGACACCTCCAGGCCGCTGTAGTTCCCTTTTGCCAGGAGCTGCCGCAGCGCCAGGTCCTGGTCGGTCACCTGGGTGACGTAGAAAAAGATATTGTCAGGGTATGCCCGCAGGAAGCCGTACCGCTTCTCCGGGAAGAAATTCTGGATGGTGGTGGTCAGGGCCGCCGTCTCCGCGGGCGCCGCCTCCTCCTTCTGGCGCTCCAGCTCCGCCTGGGCCATCTGCTCCTCCCGGTCACGCACCTCCTGGCTCAGCTCCTTCCAGGAGGCGGGCAGCGCATAGAACAGGGCGTCCAGCAGCTCACCGGACGCGGCGGAGGCATCCCCTTCCAGCTCCACGCTCTCCCGCTCCGCCGCCACAGCGGCGGCCAGCAGCAGCCGGTGGAGGGTCTCCTCGTCCTCGGTCTGCTCCTTGCCCCGGATGATGGGGGAGAGATTCCGCGCCTTACGGCACCCCTCGCCCAGGACCCGGCAGCCCGCGTACTGGAGGCAGCGCCCGCTGAGGGCCGACTGGACCAGCAGCGGCAGGGCCTCCTCCGGTTTTTCGGCCTGGATCAGGCACTCGGCCGCCAGCTCCGGCCACTCAGCCTGGGAAAAGCAGAGGGCCGCCGTCTGATACTCCCCCGCGCCCAGCTCCAGCACGCCCATCAGGGCCGCCAGCAGCGCCTTGGACGACGCCGTCTCCGCCGTCTGCTCGATCCGGTTGGTCCGGGCCTTCAGGTCGTGGAGCTTGTCCGCCAGGGTGTGGTTGGCCACGGCGTTCTCCAGGCTGTCCAGCACGCCGCCGGCCGTCTCCCGGACGGTCTTGGGCTCCTCCTTCAGCGCCTTCCGCAGCAGCTTGGCCGCCGTCTTGACGTCCAGAGGCTTCTCTTCCCGCTTCAGCTCCGCCCGCAGGTCGGCCAGCACATGCCCCGCAGGCACCGTCCGGACATCGGGCGCAGGATCCTGCTGCTCCTCCCCGCCGCCGTCCTGCTGCTCCTCTTCAGGCGGAAGGATATCAAAGGAGATGATCTGATTCAGCAGGATTCTGGGCTCGCTCTTCTCGCTTTTCAGGTGGATCAGCACCTCGTTGATGCGCAGCACCGTACCTGTGGCGGTCTGGGCCCCCTGCTGCCCGTAGCAGATCTGGACCCGGTCCCCCACATGGATTTCACTGAGGATGATATCTTGAAAGGTTTCCATCTCGTTTCACCCCGTTCGAATTGCCTGTTGTCTCATTGTAACACAGTATTTTCCTATTTGACATACTCTCGCCCAATTTTTTGCTGTTTTTCTTCGCCCCATGCCCTCGCCCTGTCAGAGATGACGGCAATCCAGATCGGGATTGTCCTCGGTTTGTAGGCCTCGTTGCTTGCGTCCGGGGTGGAAATATGGTATTCTAAACTATAAAATCCCGCGCTGGCCCTTCAACGGGAGCAGGCGGAAAATCAGAGAAAGAAGGTCGGACGATGTCCCATCAGCTTGTCGTTGTTCTGGACTTTGGCGGTCAGTACAACCAGCTCATCGCACGCCGCGTGCGTGAGTGCGGCGTCTACTGCGAGGTCAAGCCCTATACCACTCCTCTGGAGCAGATCAAGGCCATGGCGCCCATCGGCATCATCTTCACCGGCGGCCCCAACAGCGTCTACGACGAGAAGGCCCCCCATGTGGCCCCCGAAATCTTTGATCTGGGTATCCCCGTGCTGGGCATCTGCTACGGCTGCCAGCTCATGGCCCACACCCTGGGCGGCCGGGTGACCGCCGCTCAGGACAATTCCGCCCGGGAGTACGGCAAGACGGAGACCTATTACAATACCGACTGCAAGCTCTTCAAGGGCCTGCCCGCCCAGGGCATCTCCTGGATGAGCCATGGCGACTATATGGCCAAGGTGCCCGAGGGCTTCGACCTGGTGGCCCACTCCGACGCCTGCCCCAACGTGGCCATTGCCGACGAGAAGCGGGGCTTCTACGGCGTGCAGTACCACCCCGAGGTCAACCACACGGAAAACGGCGTGGCCATGATCCGCAACTTCCTCTATGAGGTCTGCGGCGCCGTTGGCGACTGGTCCATGGGGGACTACAAGCACACCGCCATCCGGCAGATCCGGGACAAGGTGGGCAGCGGCAAGGTGCTGCTGGCCCTCAGCGGCGGCGTGGACTCCTCCGTGGTGGCCGCCCTGCTGGCCGAGGCGGTGGGCAATCAGCTCACCTGTGTGTTCGTAGACCACGGCCTCATGCGCAAGGACGAGGGCGACGAGGTGGAGCGCGCCTTTGCCCGCTGGGACATCAACTTTGTCCGTGTGGACGCCGAGAGCCGCTTCCTGGGCAAGCTGGCCGGCGTGACCGAGCCGGAGCGCAAGCGCAAGATCATCGGTGAGGAGTTCATCCGGGTCTTCGAGGAGGAGGCCAAGAAGATCGGCGCCGTGGACTTCCTGGCTCAGGGCACCATCTATCCCGACGTCATCGAGTCCGGCGCCGGAGACGCCGCCGTCATCAAGTCCCACCACAACGTGGGCGGCCTGCCCGACTATGTGGACTTCAAGGAGATCATCGAGCCCCTGCGCCTGCTGTTCAAGGACGAGGTCCGGCAGCTGGGCCGTGAGCTGGGCCTGCCCGAGTACCTGGTCTCCCGCCAGCCCTTCCCCGGCCCCGGCCTGGCCATCCGTATCATCGGCGACATCACCAAGGAGAAGGCCGACACCCTCCGGGAGGCCGACTTCATCTTCCGGGACGAGATCGCCAAGGCCGGCCTGGACGGCAGCATCAACCAGTACTTCGCCGTCCTGACCAATACCCGCTCCGTGGGCGTCATGGGCGACGGCCGCACCTACGACTACACCCTGGCCCTCCGGGCCGTGACCACCGACGACTTCATGACCGCCGACTGGGCCCGCATCCCCTACGAGGTACTGGACCGGGTGTCCGTGCGCATCGTCAACGAGGTCAAGGGCATCAACCGTATCTGCTACGACATCACCTCCAAGCCCCCTGCCACGGTGGAGTGGGAATGATTTCAGAGGCCCGAAAAAGCCCATGATTACTGGGTTTTCCAAGGCTTGATGCCCTCTGTGGCAACGATTTGGCAACAGTTTTCATTATTCCAAAGATAAAGAGCTACCTGATTTGCGAAAGTCAGGTAGCTCTTTTCGTTTTACTTCTCTTTGTCCGGCTGCTTTTTGAATTCTTCCGCCAGCAAATCGCTGAGACCTTGGGAGGGGACGACCTTGTGCCAGTGGCCTGTAGTATCAAACTCCGGGTAACGGTAACGCCAGCGGTCATAGTCCTCTTTGCTAATCTCCCCTGACTTCAGCTTGGCCGCCTGCTCTCCCCAAGCGCAGAGCATCTCATGGAGGCGGGCCGCTTCTTTCCCTTGGAACACATCCACCCGAAGATGTATTTCTCCGTCGCACTCGCAGATTTTCAGTCCGTAGCGGTCCTCAAGCGTGAACAGTGTATGCATAAGACCCACATAGGAGTCGATGTCCGGCACGGCCAGAGCATGGGGAGAGACCTCCAATATCTGTGCCAGCGCGGCCGTCAGGTCTGCCTTGGGCGTCCGCGACCCGTTCTCGTATTGAGCAAGGCGCACATCAGCGGACTTCTCCGGGAAGCCCAGCGCCATACCAAGATATTTTTGCGTCATGCCGCGCAGAATGCGGAAAAAGTGAATGCGTTCTCCAATCGCCATAACGGCCAACTCCTATCTGGATTCTTGATAGATTCAGCATAGCAGAAATGCTTAGGATAGTCAAGAGAAATCTAAACAAATTTATTTAATATTTTTCTGCAAACCGCTTGACTTTAACTATTATGCTTAGTATAATGAAGATGATATAAGCAAATAAATTTAAGTCACAAAAATTTTACAAATCGCATACCCTCAAAACGGCGAAAAAATGTCCGTTGTAAAGTGAGAGGGGGAATTTCAGGCGAAGTAAAACTGAATGACCGTCCTACAGATACTTTCTCCGGGGAAGCAGGCAACGATATGAGCGTGCCAAGGAGAAAAGCAAACGGCACAGCGCCGGGAAGGGTTGCCTGTCAGAGTCTGAAGGGTGAAACGGCAAACGAAAAACAATTACGGCAAGGAAAGGAAGGTATTTTTGTGTATGACAGAAAAACAGTCGTTTATGCGGGTCGATGAAGTGGCGCAGGAATTGGGCGTTTCCAAATCCTATGCTTACAAAATCGTACAGAAACTCAACGCGGAACTGAAAAGCCTTGGTTACTTGACCATATCCGGCAGAGTCAACCGAAAGTTCTTCTACGAGAAGCTGTGCTATGGCGAAAAGGAAAGGAGGGGTAACTGATGGCAGTCTATAAGGAAGAAAAGACCAACACCTGGCGGGCGGTCTACCGCTACACCGACTGGAACGGCGAGCGCAAGCAGACCCAAAAACGAGGCTTCAAGACCAAGCGGGAGGCGCAGGCATGGGAACGGGAACAGCTCAACAAATCCACCGCCGATCTGGATATGACCTTCCGCAGTTTCGTAGAACTCTACACGGCAGATATGCAGACCAGGCTCAAGGAAAACACCTGGGCCACCAAGGATCACATCATCCGCACCAAGCTGCTGCCCTACTTTGGCAAGCTCAAGATGTGCAACATCACCGCCCAACAGATCATCACCTGGCAGAACGAGATGCTGAACTACAAGGACGAGAACGGCAAGCCCTACTCGCCGGTGTACCTGAAAACGGTCCACAATCAGCTCAGCGCCATCTTCAACCACGCGGTTCGGTACTACAACCTCCGGGAGAATCCCTGCAAGAAGGCGGGCAGTATGGGCAAAAAGAAAAACCGGGAGATGATGTTCTGGACCAAGGAGCAGTACCTGAAATTTGCCGAGGCAATGATGGACAAGCCGCTGTCCTTCTATGCCTTTGAGATGCTCTACTGGTGCGGTATCCGGGAAGGGGAGCTGCTGGCGCTCACGCCCGCTGATTTCGATTTTGAGAAAGGCACTGTCTCCATCAGTAAATCCTATCAGCGGTTGAGCGGTCAGGACTTGATTACCACTCCCAAGACGGAGAAAAGCAACCGCGTCATCACCATGCCTCGGTTTCTGGTTGAGGAAATTCAGGATTATCTTAAAATGCTCTACGGAATCGGGCCGGATGACCGGATGTTTACCATCACCAAGAGCTATCTCCACCGGGAGATGGACCGGGGAGCCAAAGAAGCCGGGGTGCCGCGTATCAGAATCCATGATATTCGTCACAGCGCGGTGTCACTTCTGATCGACATGGGTTTCTCAGCTACGGCCATCGCAGACCGGGTAGGCCACGAGAGCATCGACATCACTTACAACTATGCGCACCTGTTTCCGTCCAAGCAGACGGAAATGGCGGATAAATTGAACATGGAAAGGGGTAATTAAAAATGTCGGCAAAGAATTTGGACAAGCACAACCGCTGGCGGAACAAAACGGTGGCCTTCCGGGTCTCCCCGGAGGAGGACGAGCAGCTGGAAATCTTCGTCAAGCTGTCCGGGCTGACGAAACAGGACTACATCATCCGGCGGCTGCTGGAAAAGGAGGTCGTGGTACAGGGTAATCCCAGAGTCTACAAAGCGCTCCGGGATGAACTGGCCGCTGTGCTGGACGAGCTTCGCCGCATTGAGTCCGGGCAGGGCATGAACGACGAGTTGCTGGGCACCATCCAGATGATCGCAACCATTATGAACGGGATGCAGGAGGACACTGCCTATGGGAATTGACGCAAAAGAAAAGACTGCCCCAAACACATCTGTTGGCGCAGATGAGAGGCAGTCCATTCAAAAAGATTCTGACAACAGTATACCCGCTTCGGAGGCAAAAGGCAACGGGGAAATGGAAAATTTGGAGGAAATGTACCGCAGGATGCAGCGCATGGCCGACCCGCGCTATCTGCATACGCTCACCATGACCGAGCTATTTCAGACCTCCTACAAAAGCCGCCCGCACATCATTGAAAATCTGCTCCATTCGGGAGCATATCTTCTGGCTGGCGCGCCCAAGATCGGCAAGTCGTTTCTGGTGGCGCAGATTGCCTACCATGTCAGCACCGGGCAGGAGCTGTGGGGCTGCAAAGTCCATCAGGGAACTGTACTTTACCTTGCGTTGGAGGATGACTTCCAGCGCATCCAGAACCGGATGTTTATGATGTACGGCGTGAACGACACGCCCAATTTACACTTCGCCACCGCTGCCGGGAAAATCGGGAACGGTCTGGACGAGCAGTTGGAGAATTTTATGCGGGAACACCCGGACACCAAGCTTATTATCATTGACACCATGCAGAAAATCCGGGAAGTGGGCGGCGAGGCGTACAGCTACGCGAGCGACTATGAGATTGTCGGCAAGCTCAAGCAGTTTGCGGACAAACATTGTATTTGCGTGTTGACCGTCCACCACACTCGGAAGCAACCCGCCGGTGACGCCTTCGAGATGATCTCCGGCACCACGGGCCTACTGGGCTGTGCGGACGGGTCGCTGCTGATGCAGAAGAAAAAGCGAACTGCGTTGGAGGCTACCATCGATGTGGTGGGCCGTGACCAGCAGGATCAGATCCTCTATCTGAAAAAGGACCCGGAAACGCAGATTTGGAATTTGGAGCGTATGGAAACGGAACCGCACAGGGAACCGCCGGACCCGGTGCTGGAAGCAGTGGCAAAGCTGGTTTCCACTGAGCGTCAGGAGTGGACAGGCTCTCCCTCGGAGCTGGCCGCAGCGGTTCAGGTGGGTATGGCGGCAAACGCGCTGACCAAGTATCTGAATGTCAAATCCGGCAGGTTGTTGGATGAGTACCATGTGAGCTACGAAAACAAGGCGCGGCACGCCGGGCGACAGGTGAAGCTCACCTATATGTTGGTAGAGGCTCCGTCTTTTGAGGTGGTTGAGGATGGGCGCGACGGTAGCGACGGTTGCAACGGTGAAAACGCTACCATCCAAACAACCGTCGCTATCGTCGCAGCCGTCGCGGAAAGGAGCGGAAGCGAATGAAAAATGTGCAGATTCCCTACGCCCTGTTCGTGGCGTTGGTGGAGTATCACCTCGGCTATGATGACGAATACGAGGATGAAATCCGGCAGGGATTGGAGCAGAAGCTGGACGCCCTGGTGCGGCACGAGCTGTATGCAAAATATAAGACCGCACCCAGCGCGGAAGAACGGGAACAGGCCCGGCAGGCGTATCTGGACCGGCGCGGCGTATTCCCGGATTTTCGCTGGTAACAGGCGTTTACTTTCATACTAATCTCGCGGATGAAATTAGCATGAAAGTCAATCTTCTCCCTGTTGGCTTGGACAGGAGCGTGACACGCTCCTGTGGCTGGCAGACAAGGCAAATTGGGTGGCAGCATACGCCTTCCGCATCCCCCGTCCCCATCGAAAAATCCGCAGATTTGGAGATGGTTAAGGCCGGGAGAATCCGGTGAATTTTCCCGGCCTGTGGGCGGCGGAATTGGAGCAAACGCGGTTGTGAGGAGGCCACCGGTCACACCGCGTTTTGAGGCTGTGGGTATCACCTGTAAGCCGAAAAAGGCGGCGAGGCTCCCGCAGGAGCCGCACTCCCCCTCGGAGAGCCCACGATACTTTGCAGCCGCAGGATGAAAGTATCATAGTGGGTTATTACACTTCCGCAGAAGTGCATCCCCCAAAAGCTACCCGCATCTCAACCGCCCTTGTGGGGCGAGAAAGGAGTTCTATGGCAAGAGGCGACGGTATTCATCGTACCAGCGCAAGAAACATGAGACTGACCACACCCAAACTGAAAAACGCGCAGCAACACAACGAGCGTGAAAAAGAATCGTATGTCAATCAGGACATTGTTCCGGAACGCTCCCATCTAAATGTTCATTTCAAGAAACCGGACGGCGGCTATGTGGAACAGTTTGGACAGATGGAAGCAGACGGTATCATCTCCACACGGGGAATCAAGGAGGACGCTTTCCGCTACGGCGAGCTGATCTTCGATGTAAACTCCGCCTACTTTTTCAACCACGGCGGATACGACTTCGCAAAACAATTTTACCACGATGCCTATCAGGCTGCAATCAAAATCGTGGGCGGCGAACAGTACATCCTTTCAGCGGTCATGCACGCTGACGAGCGTAATCGGGCCATGTCCGAGGCGCTGGGGCAGGATGTGTATCATTACCACCTCCATGTGGTCTATGTGCCGGTGGTGGAGAAGCAGATCCGCTGGTCCAAACGCTGCAAGGACAAGTCGCTGGTGGGCAAGGTAAAAGAAACGGTTATGCAGGTCAGCATGAGCAAGAAGTGGGCCTCTAAGCCGGTTCTGGATGAGGCCACCGGCGAACCGTTGAAAACGGCGAAGGGCAAGCCTGTCCTCAAAAAATCATACAGCGTATTGCAGGACGATTTCTTTCGGTATATGCGTGAGGCTGGGTACACCGATGTGGAGCGCGGTGAGCGCGGCAGCTCCGAAGAACACCTGACGGTGACGCAGTTTAAGGTGGAGAGAGAACAGGCGCGGCTGGCGGAGCTGCAAACAGAAAAATCGGAGGTTCAGGCGGAGATCGGCCAGCTTCGGACAGATAAGGCCGAAGCCGAGAAGGCGGCCAAAGAAGTGCAGACGGAACTCCGCCTATTAGCGCCTAAACTAAAACACATGGAGAAATTGGCGGCCGAGTATTCTTCCGATCCAGAGGACCTGCTGCCACTCCCCGACAGAATGGAATCCGCCAAATCTTACCGGGAGAAAAAGTCCAAGCCGCTGTTGGAAAAGATCGTCAAGGTGGTGCGCTCCGTTTACCGGGCTTATCTGGATGTCTGTCAGAAGTTCGAGTTGTTGCAGCGCAAATATGATACGGAGGTCCCGTATTTGAAAAAGCAGTTGGACGAGGTCAGGGGTAAAAATGCAGAATTGCAGGAAACTGCCAGAGACTATCACCGGCTGTGCCGGGCCTATGGGCCGGAACGGGTAGCCGAAACGGTGGCGGCTGTCAAGCAGCAGGAACAGGCGGAGAAAGAGCAGAAACGCAGTCAAAAGCGGCGGCATGACCGGGATGCGCGGTAATCCCGTGTAGAGCCGAGAAAAAAGGATTTTTGCGGATAGAGGCATCTGAGCCGAATCATGTATCGTTTGGGTGCTTCCTATCCGAAAATCCGCTTACTTTTGCCGGTGTAGAACCGGAGAAAATCTGTGAAAATACGGAGGTTTTATGCGAACAGGTCTTTCCAAAAAGCAAAAGACAACCAGCGTCTTTTTTGACGAGACAAGTCCCATCATCGAGGTGTGTACCTACAACACTTCCCTCAAAAACCGTTTGAGTGAGTATGCGGGAAAGTACCCGGCCGAGTGCCGGTTGGTGGAAGATGATGAGAACGGTTGTCTCACATTTGAGATCAGGAAAGGGCGGTTCAGTTTCAAGCTGAACGCCCCGTACAGCACAGAGCGCCGGAAGGCGGCCAGTGAGCTGGCAAAGAAGAATATCCAGAACTTGCAGCAAGGTAAGAAGTGATTGAACGCCGCCCGTGGGGAGAGTGGTTCCCTGCGGGCGGCGCCTTTTCTTTTGCAAATTGCATATTCGGGCTTGCTTTATTTCGCTTAAACGAATATAATATACTTGGTTTGGTGTACGCATCCATAGTGATTATGAGGTGTCACAAGTGAATGGATATATAACGGTTCAAGAAGCCGCCGAGAAGTGGGGCGTGACCCCGCGGCAAGTTCAGATATTATGCAAAGAAAACCGCATAGCGGGCGCGTCGCGTATGAGTCGTATCTGGATTATCCCGGAAAACGCCGAGAAGCCGACAAGTGATAAGCGAGGACAAGGTAGGGAAAGAAATGATCCTTCAAAGTACCATGTATCAAAAACAGAATATTGACCTATCTTCCGCTCCTTGGACGATGCATGAGTTTTTTGCCGGCAGCGGTCTTGTGGCGTATGGACTAAGGGGGATGTTCGCGCCTGTTTGGGCAAACGACATCAGCGAACAAAAGGCCGCCGTCTACGAAGCCAATTTCGGGTGCGAACGGTTTGTTCTGGACGACATCAAGAACATCAAGGGCGCCGATCTACCGTTTGCCCATCTTTCGTGGGCCAGCTTTCCCTGCCAAGACTTATCTTTGGCAGGTTCTATCGGCGGAATCCATGCGTCCCGTAGCGGTTTGGTGTGGGAATGGTTGCGCGTGTTGGATGAGATGGACGATAAACCGAAGATTCTCTTGCTGGAGAACGTGGCGGGTCTGCTTTCGACAAACGGCGGCGACAATTATAGAGTTCTTCATATGGCGCTCGTGGAGCGAGGGTATCAATGCGGAGCTGTTTTGCTGAACGCGTCCCACTTTGTTCCACAGTCCAGGCCGAGAGTATTCATTATCGCCGTACAAGAGGACTGTCCCATTCCAGAGGAATTGGTGGGTGACGGGCCATGCTGGCTCCATAACAGCGCCGCAACGCAGTTGGGCCGCGAACTGCCGGGATGGGTCTGGTGGCATACGGAAAAGCCCTCGCGTCGCGCCGTATCCCTCAAAGATATTGTCGAGGATAACGCAACCTTTGATAAAGACGATGTTTTGCGTCTGGTCCCCGAACGGCATTGGGACAAATTGCGGGCGCACGATACTGTGTACGCCACAGGCTATCGCAGGACGAGGAACGGAACGCAACAGTTGGAGCTCCGCTTTGATGGAATCGCCGGTTGCTTGCGGACGCCGGAAGGCGGGAGTAGTAAGCAGTATCTTGTAGTCAAAAAAAATGGCCAGACACACGCGCGGCTTTTGACTGTGCGCGAAGCGGCCAGACTGATGGGAGCGCCGGACAGCTTTGAACTTCCCGGAAGTTATAACGACGGATATAAAGCGATGGGCGACGCAGTGGCCGCGCCGGTCGCACAGTTTATAGGGGAGCGATTCCTAACCAAAATTGCGGAGGCGGTATATAATGATTAGTCCCGAAGAACGCTTGAAAGTCTTTCAAGCTGAAAACCATATTACTACGAAAGGGCCTCTCTCTTTGGTCGTGCAGTTTACCCGCATGGTAAGAGATAAGGCTTTTCCCTTGAACCCCGACGACTTCCAGACAAGCAGTAAAGGACAGGTGGCAGGGCTTGGCGGAGCGAACTTGAAGAAGATTTTGAAAGAGCACGGCATCACCCAGCAACTATCCTCCGAAGGCGGAAGAACCAGCAGAGGCAGCATGGGCCTGATGATTAAGTATGTGGACTTTCTGAACGCATGGAACGCAGAGGAAGCGGTGGACTTCGCCATAGTCGAGGACTTTTGGGCCGAACAGGTGCGCGAATACTTTAGAAACCAGCCGTTTGTCCTAACCGCCGACACATCCAAAACAATCGGCGCAAACCTGGACGATCTGTTTGAGCAGGCAAAAAAGCGTCAGAAGCAGAACGCTGGAACACAGTATCTCGGCACAGTATTGCAGCATCTTGTGGCGGCGAAACTCTGCTTGATTCTGCCGGAAGGTTCTTTTGAAATTCATGGAGCCTCTGTAGCGGACGGCCCAACAGACCGCAACGGCGATTTTGTCATCGGAAATACGGTCATTCACTGTACGACCATGCCCGGCGCGTTGCTGATTGAAAAGTGCAAAGCAAATCTCCGCGCCGGTTGCCACCCCGTCATCATCACAATTTTTGAGCGCGTACATACCGCACTCAATCTTGCCGAGGACGCCGGTCTGGCCGGACGCGTTGAAGTGTGGGATATTCAACAGTTCTTGTCCGCCAACATCTACGAGCATAGTCTCTTTGACGAGTCCAAGAGAAACTCCACGCTCTCCGGCATCATTGACCGATACAACAAGATCGTGCTGGAAGCGGAAACCGATCCCAGCCTTCGCATAGAGTTTGAAGCCAGGTGAATTGCCGTGGCTGATGTTTTCGATGCAGAAAAGCGATCTGATATTATGCGTCAGGTCAAATCTAAAAAGAACAAGTCCACGGAACTGCGGTTGATTGAAGTATTCAAAGAGAACGGGATTACAGGCTGGCGGAGAAACTACCCGGTAAAAGGGCATCCAGATTTCGTGTTCCCAAAGAAGAAAATCGCTGTGTTTGTGGACGGTTGTTTCTGGCACGGGCATGACTGCCGGAACACTCGTCCCGCCGAACATCAAGAATATTGGCAGAAAAAGCGCGAGCGGAACATGAAGCACGACAAAGAAGTGACGGCAATGTTCGAGGCGCGCGGCTGGACGGTGTTGCGGATTTGGGAGTGCGAGTTGAAAAAGAAAAATGAATCCACACTTGTGGACCGATTAAAGTCATTTATATAATAAGCGTTTTTCTCTATGTTTATGAGAATTTTCATGCGCGGCAAGGGGGACTAACAGTATATGCCTTATGCTGCAATAGATTTGTTTTGCGGTGTTGGAGGATTGACTAAAGGGCTAGAACAAGCCGGGATTAATGTCGTTGCAGGAATTGATTTTGAGCCTAGCTGTCAATACGCATATGAAGAAAATAATAACTCTGTATTTATTCAAAAAGATATTACAGATGTTACGCCGTCTGAACTTCAAGCGCTCTATCCTGCAAATGTCGACATACGCATATTAGCAGGATGTGCTCCGTGCCAACCTTTTTCAAAATATACACAAAGATATAGAAAAGACGGCTATAAAGACGAAAAGTGGCGGCTCCTATACTCCTTTGGTAAATTGGCTAAGGAAGTTTGCCCTGCCATAGTTGCCATGGAAAATGTGCCGGAGCTTGAGAAAACTCACGTCTTTAAAGATTTTATAGATAAACTTGAAGATTGCGGATACCACATATTTCATAAAACGGTATACTGCCCGGACTACGGGGTTCCACAAAGCCGAAAACGGCTGGTTTTATTAGCGTCTTTGTTAGGCGATATATCACTAATCCCTCCCACCCATACCCCGGAAACATATGTTACTGTGCGGGATGCCATTGGAGATCTTCCGCCATTGATTGCCGGTTCGGCAGATCCTAACGATCTATTACACTCTGCCACAGCTCTTTCAGATAAAAACCTTAAGCGCATACGGCAATCGGTTCCGGGAGGAACATGGCGCGACTGGGATAAGGAACTTCAGTTAGTGTGTCACAAAAAAAGTACAGGGAAAACTTATCCATCTGTATATGGACGAATGTTATGGGATGCTCCTTCGCCAACAATAACAACTCAATTTTATGGTTATGGTAATGGGCGCTTCGGACATCCAGAACAAGATCGTGCTTTGTCATTACGCGAAGGTGCAATATTACAGTCTTTTCCGCGGGATTACAAATTTCTTAGATCAACGGATATTTTAAATAAGCATAAGTTAGGGGTACAAATTGGGAATGCTGTTCCTGTAAGGTTGGGAGAAGTCATCGGAATCAGTATCATAGAACATATTCGGAGGTATACTGATGGCAAAGAAAAAAATAACGATTGAACAAATCACTATGGCTGAAACGCAGCTTCAAACAATGCAACGCCAAGTAGATTATGACACAAAAGATTATACCGTTGAGCTACTGCTTTCTAAATTTGAGCGTGGAGACTTTTTCATCCCGGATTATCAGAGGCAATATGTTTGGAAGGCAAATAACCGCTCCTTGTTTATTGAATCTGTTTTGCTAGGACTTCCTATACCATTTATGTTCTTTGCGGGATGTGATGATGGACGACTCGAAATCATTGACGGTGCCCAAAGAATGCAAACACTAAACGAATTTGTAAACGGGAAAATGCGGCTATCGCGATTGCCAAAGTTAAATCTACTTGACGGTTTTTCTTTTTCTGATTTATCCACTGCGACACAGCGTAAATTTTTAAATCGCACATTCAGAGTAGTGGTCTTAGACGAGAAAACTACACCCGATATTCGCCAAGATTTGTTTAATCGAATCAATACCTCTGGTGTAAAAGCTTCCGACTCGGAAGTTCGGAGAGGTTCGTATCCTGGACCGTTGACTGACTTTGTGGAAGAATGTTGTAGAAATGAACTGTTCGTGACTCTATGTCCGGTATCTAAAAGCAAGGCCGTTCGTCAAGAGCGGTTTGAGTTGGTTCTTCGATTCTTTGCCTATTTGTATAATTATAAAAAGTTTGAACATGAAGTGAGTCAATTCCTGAATCAATTCTTATCTGAAAATCTTCACACTTTTGATGAAGAACAATATAGGTCTGATTTTGAGGGTATGCTTTCTTTTGTCCATGATAATTTTGAGTTTGGCTTTGCAAAAAGCAAAAATGCAACAACTACTCCGCGCGTTCGTTTTGAAGCTATTTCGGTTGGCGTAGCGCTAGCCCTTAAGGAGAGGCCGGACTTACATATTGATAATGTCGATTGGCTCAATTCGGAGGAGTTCAAGGAACTAACGACATCGGATGCTAGCAATAACGAAGGTAAGCTTGCGGCCCGTGTGGAGTATGTGCGCGACAAATTGCTGGGGCGAAACTAATGATTACGACACATGAAGTATTTGGTGACCGGAAAAACGAAATAGAGTTTTACTATTCTGTTATGGTAGACATAGATGACGAAACTAAGAACGCTCTTAACACAATTGATAACCAGCGCTTTTTTAGAATCATGAAATCCAATTTCCTTCTGATGCTGTATAATCTTGTTGAGGCGACATTTACAACAGGTATGTTAGAAATATATGAACAACTTGAACGTGAAAATTGTTCGTATGGAGCCGTCATTGATGAAATTCAGAATATTTGGAGAGACTACAAAATAAAAGAAATATATAAGCCAGAATCGGGATTAACTACATACACAAACCGAGTTCGAAATATAGTGCTTGATATAACGCAAAACACCCCACTGGCATTAACAAAGGGTATGCTTGGAGTAAACGGTAATCTAAATGCCAAGCAAATCAAGGATATATGTGATCGCCATAGGATTCGTTATCAAGTTACAGATGATCGTCAAGTTTTGGAAAAGGTAAAGAAAAAGCGCAACTCTCTGGCACACGGTGACGAAAGCTTTAGCCATTGCGCTAGAGATCTGACCCTAACAGATTTAGAAACCATTAAAGACACCGTCATTCAGTTTATACAAGAAATTTTAACCGGTATGGAGAAGTATTGCGACGAAAAGCAGTTTCTACGTCATGCCTAATCTTTCATGGCAACACCATGGCAACAAAAAATCAGATAGCCCAAACTATCTGGATAATGAAAACAATAGAAACACTCTGAGCTAAATCCCATAAGCAAATCCGTTTAGAATATCCCTGACAGGAGCGAATGGGAGTAACTTTATGGGCCCGAAAAGCCCGTAATTACTGGGTTTTGAGGGGTTAAGACCCTCTGCGGCAACGATTTGGCAACACTTTTTCATTATTCATAAAAAGAGAGCTAACTGATTTTGATTCGTCAGTTAGCTCTCTTTTTGCTATCTTAAAGCCTGCCAATATAATCTTCTAGGTTTTCGCTTTGCGGGTGATTCTGCATAAAGTCATCAATGATATCCTTGCTGCGGCTGAAAATCAAAGTCAACGAACTATCCCACAGGACGATCTCAATCTTTGCCAACGGGTGCTGCATTGTCAACGGTGTTTTCCAGAAACCTTTGTAACCGTCCGCATAAGGAAGGCTGTATTCCAGTATTTCGGATAAAGCAATTGTCTTATCAAAGCCACATAAGACTGCCCAAATCCACTGAAAATCCTCTGCATAAACGAGACTAGTAAGATCTTCGCCGCTGATCCAGCAGTATTGTTTGCTCAACATAGCATCCGTTTTCGGATTATTGGGGTAACAAACGCAGTCAGTTATTAGCCAGTTGTACTCTGTTTGCCTATTGCCAATAGAATCAAACACCTTTTTAAGGTCGGTATAATATGGCTCGCCTTTTTCATTGATGGCACCATAAACCATTCTATTTTCCCCTTTATTTTAGTCTTTGGCACAGTGCGGCGTATCCGTCGGCATATTGCTAAGTGCTTGTGGCGGAACTCTTTTAAAATGCTGAGATTTATCAAACTCCGGGCAGTGGCAGCACCGCTTGTCATAGTCCTCTTTATCGCTCTCGCCAGCTTCCGGCATGGCGGCAACCTGCTGTCGGGAGCAGAGCATCTCGTGCAGCCGGGCGGCGGCCTTACTCTTGGGAGGCCAACCTTCAGGCAGAGGATTCAGATCAAGTAAAAAATCCATACCCCGCCCGCAGGTTACACAGACTGTACCCGGAAAGGGTTGCTCCCGGATACAGTCCATATGCTCCCCCGTTCCACGAGCGGCAGCGCGCCGGTATGGAGTCCGCCGCAGTGCCAGGCAGGTAGAGGTAAAACTCGTTTCCTCCGTCCAGTCCATACGGAATAGAGGCGACATAACGGGTCCCATCCTCCATCCATTCTTCTTCCACAGGGTGCCCGGTCGTAATCTCAAGATTTGTAAGCGTGAGCTCATATCTATGGTCGCCCATGGGAGTGAACATTGAAAAGGCGCCCCGGAATCGACACAGGTAGACTGTATTGGAACCCATATCGCTGTCGCTATACTCTCCGGAAAAGGTGCCGTCCGGAAGCAGTGTCAAGTCGGTCCTCCAGGCGCCCGCTCCGCTGGAGAAGGAGAATGTGAGTCCCTCTTCCGGAATGGGCAGGGTTGTCTCTTCCGGCGGCAGAAAGCCCCGGGAGTCAAACCCGGCCAACAGGGGCACACCGTAATTCATGTCGGAATGATCAGATGGAAAGATATACCGGCGGCGGATGGGCTGCGGGCCGCCGTGCTCCGTTTCGATCACCTGTCCCGGACTTTCTATCTCCAGGGGCACGAAAAACAGACCGGAATAGACCAACTGCCCCGCCTGATCGTCCCAAAGAAAATAAGCATAGTTCACATTGTGGGGAAAGGTCTCATTTGCCAGCAGGCCCAGATCGGCGGAGCCGTCGCCGTTGATATCCTGCAGGTCGGGAGCGCCCGGTACCTCGTCTGTGTCGGTGTGGCGATAGAATCCTTCGTAAAAGTGCTGCCCATCATCCTGTACCGCTCCGGGCGTGATCGTTTGCAGGAGGGAGGCGCCGTCCCACACTTTTACCTGACGGATCAAAACGGCGTCATCCAAGTCCGGCAAGGGGACTTCCTCAAACTCCAGGGTGAGCGTCCGGCCATCTGACAGGGTGAGGGAATATGTGCTGTAAGAGAAGCCAATATTCAGTTCTTCCTGAGACCCTGCGGCGGAAGTCAGGACCTCTGAAACGGTTCCGTTGGTGTGATTGAAGCGGATGGAAGCTTTGAGATAGAGATCTTTCTCACAATCGGCCCGGGCAACCACAGAGTAGACCGTATCTCCTTCCCCGCTCCATTTCCCCTCCTCCGGGGTAATAGAGGAGATCTGCCATACCGCCGACGCATCGGGGATCGCCCAGGGGTTGTACTCCTTTCGGGTGAATTCCTCCAGCCAGGCCCGGATGCCGTCGTAGACGCCCAAGGGCAGATCCTGCTCCGGAACCGGATAGAAGCTTTCCGTGGTATAGGGAATCCACTGGGGACCCTCCCCGTCGTCGGCGGCAGATTGGGACCGCTGGAACAGGTCTACCCCGCCCGGAGCCATGAGCGCCAGATACTCCCCACACCAGGCGTCATAGTCGCTCCGGAGCTGGGAATCGCCGTCCGTAAGGGAGCCCTGCACCGGCCAGGACCAGAGGAGCTGTCCCCCTTCCAGCCCGACCGCACCGTATTCTCCGTAAAGCGACCCCTGATCCACGTGATTGAAGGTATATAGTATACCAGTCTTCCCATCCTCCTGGAAGAGGATCGCATGGGCAGCTCCTCCTTGACTGGCAGAAATATAGGGGGTATCAGTAAGCGATCCGGTTGCATCATCTATGACACCGATCACGAGGTAAGTATTATATGCATCCTGAAACGTAGCGGCGGCCACGGTATAGCCTCCCTGCCCGTACGCCTGGAGCAGCGTGGGGGACGCCTGGGCCATGGATGGGACGAGTTCCGTTTCGGTGAAAACCATCTGATCGGCCACAGCTCCATACAGCGTCTCCAACTGGCTTCTATCCTGCGCACTGACAGGAGGAGAGAAGCCTCCCTCCGGTGCGCCGCCGTCAAAGAACCACTGCCGCCACAGCGGCGGTTCCAGATCCAGGCACTCCTCTGCAGGCACCAGGGGCTGGAGGTCGGAGACGGCGTACTGGTCATATTGAGTAAAGGAGCCGTCGAACCAGATATAGATGTGTTCCGCGCCGCTGATGGCATCTTCCGCCCCGTCGCCGGCGTCATCCACCCGCGCCGTGAGGTAAAAAACGGGTTGGCCATCCTGCCCCATGTGGAACCCCTCCAGGGCCTGATTTTGGATACAGACCTGGATATCCGGGATCTCTTCCGCCAGAATGGGGTCATACTGCTCCCCCAATGCTCGGAGCAGCCCCTCCTCTGTCTGCCCGACCATCTCCAGCGCCTGATCCAGCGTGACTTGCACCCCTTCTCTCTTGTCGTAGACAAGAGAAGTGATGCGCCCGGTGTTCAGATCGGTGTGATAGGTATCCCGGAAGAAGAGGAGATTGAGATAGCGCTCTGTCTCCGCCGGATAGAGGAGACACCGGTTTTCGCGGCCTGCCAGGCCGGCATCCTCAGCCGTACCTGCCAGCACAGGCTGATAGAACGCCCGCAGTTCAGATAGCGCCTCGTTGATTTCCGTGACGCCTTCGGTGTGCTTCTCCCCTTCCGGCAGTACCAAAACGGGGATTTCGATGTAATTACCGTTTTCATCGTAGTACTGCGTGTCCATCACAAGGGATGGAGCAGGTTCTTGCCTCTGGCAGGAGATCAGAGCAAAGCAGCAAAAGAGTATGGCCAAGACGGCAAGGGGCAGCAGCCACCGCCCCGGGCGCTTGTGCCCGCCGTTGAAGATGTTGCGTATCCGCTCTTTGTTCTCCCGCATGGTGCCCGAAAAACGGGTGGTAAACGGGGACCGCGGCGGCGATGGGACATGTGTGTGCATAAAACCTCCTTTGGCAATCAGCGGGGCTTATGAGACAGGACTCTCTTCCAGGGTATCCACCGGCCCCATCCAGACCAGCTGCCCCCGTGCATTGAAGGAGTAGGCCTGGTCCCCCTCCTCAAAGCGATGTTCGATGATCCGCTGCTCCTCCGTGTCTATGGTGGGATACCCTTCCAGAGAAAAGGCGTAGCGGAACTGCTGGTTTGCCCCATCCCACACATACCAGGCGTGGGGGTCGTAGTGGGTACTGTTGCAGGGAAGCCCCAGATCCTCTGAACCGTCAAAGTTGATGTCCCGGATGTCCACATTATGTAACATGGCCGCGGCGGAAAAACCGGGGAGGTAATTCTCCTCCAGAATGGTGATCTCCCGTTTGGTATCTTCGTCAAACACATATGGCTCAGGCAGCGGGAGGGAGGGTGTTATGGTCTGGAGCAAGGTATCTCCGTCCCAGATCTCCACCAGGTCGTAACAGGGGTTATAATAGTCGCTCTCCTCCAGCTGAGAGACCGGCCCGGACAGCTTGACTGTCAGTTCCCGGCCGTCGGCCAGGGTCAGGGATTCGGTGTCAATAAACCGCGTGTCGGTCTCCCACACAAACTCCGCCCCATCCCAGAACAAGCTGCCATAGCGGGTATGCCATTTGTCAGGATACATGGTGGAGATCCGCAGGGTATCCAGGCCGTCCGGGCGGCTATCCAGAGCGGAATCAAATTGCAGCTGGTCGTCTGGGGCCAGGTCGCCGGAGTCCGCACCTTCCATTGTTCCAAGCCTGGCTTTTTCCGTAAGGACCCCGTTTTCCGCGTCCAATATATAATAGGTAGCTGCACCATTGTTGGTAGCGCGGTGGAGCATGCGCAGCACGATGGACTGCCGTTCCGCAGAGATGAGGTGAGCGGGCAGGATGTTCGGACTCCCTGTGTCGTCACATGTCCATGTCAAAGTCGCTCCTGTGCCCAGAGTGGCCTCTGCCACGGCAAGCGCTCCCTGCGGACTGTCGTAGTCAAAGCAGGTGACGATGAGGGAGTCATCTTCCTCTCCCTCCCCGTCCAGGTTGAGCTTCTCATAGAAAACCGAGTAGGTCCCGAAGGGAAGCACCGTGCTCAAAGGGGTTCCCTCCGGATTTTGCGCATCCGGTGCGGCGAGTACGATGGAACCGCTGCGGGCCTCCTCCAGCAGAAGGGACAACGGAACGGTCTCCTCTTTCTCTGCGGAAGATATGGTCACAGTGGTGTCCTCGGGGTGGAAGGTCAGATTGACCAGACGCCAGGGCTCCCCCTTCAGGCCAAAGTGATTGGCTGCCGCCTCTCCGAGCTCCTGTTTCCGTATGGAACCGTCGGGCCAGCGGCGCCAGACACAGATCGAGCCCACGGAGGCATCGTAGTCCACCAGCTCCATCTGTCCATCGCCATCCAGGTCCAGATGAAACACCGCGCCGGAAGTGTCCGCCAACTCAAAGCTGGTCCCGTCGCCAAGCTGCGCCTGATAGGTATACCAATGGTTTCCATCTTCCGTCACTTCGTGACGCACGGTCCCCTGAAGGCCCAGCAGATTGGAGAAGGGCACGGTTTCCTCCCCCGGTCCCGTCAGGGAGAAGACAGGTTTAGCGTCTGTGGGCTGCGCAGAGAGGGTGGTTCGCTCCCCTTCCTCTGTTCGGCAGGACACCAGAAAGAAACAGCAAAAGAGTGTGATCAGAATAGACAGGGGAAACAGCCATCGGCCAGAACGTTTTTCCCCGCCGGTAACGATATTGCGCAGCCGTTCCCGGTTTTCTCCGGCGCTTCCCAAGAAGCAGGTGGTAAAAGAAGAACGACAGACAGCATGGGATGTGCGCTTCATCGGAGAAGCTCCTTTCTCGTCTTAATTTTGTGAAATGAGCGGCGCAGGGATGGGCGTCATTTTTTCTCGAAGGACTGGGCGCTCAGCGCCTCCAGGGCGTCCAACACGGTGCGGCCATAGATAGCCCGCCCCGCCTGTCCTCTGGTTTGCAGGACTGCGTCATCACAGGCCAGCTCCAGATCATACTCCACCCGGCGGACCATCCACCACATGAAGGGGTTGAACCAGTGGACGGCGTTGGCCAGCAGAGCCAGGGCTTTCCACCACACGTCCCGGCGGCGGTAGTGGGTCAGCTCATGCTCCAAGGTGAGTTCCAATTCCTCCCCATGGGTTTCCCTCTGTGGGAGGAGCAGCACAGGGCGGAAAAGGCCGCACAGCATGGGGGAAGCCAGGCCGGGGCAGGAGAGGAGCGCGGGACGGCGGCGCAGTCCCAGCCGGTCCCCCGTCCGGCGGAAGACCTGTATGATTTCCCGATCTGTGACAGGAGCCGCCCAGCGCTTGAGCCACCGGCAAAAGATCAGATGGGCGGCCACATGGCGTACCAGAAGGACAACCATCCCTGTCACCCAGATGGCCAGCAGCATGGCAGGAACGGAAAACGAGTGTACAGCGGCTGCTGCGGGCGTCTGGGGAACTTGGGAGACTTGGGGGGTGGACTGGTGCTGGGGGGATTGGGCGGAAGTGGTGCCTGTGGGGGACGCGGGATTGCCGGCGGCATGTCCGCCATTATCCTGTGGATCGGGCTGCCTCTCTCCGGTCTCCAGAGTGGGCCGGTTCGATACCGCGTGGTCAGCGGGCAGTTGCAGACGGATCAGCGTGGAGGGCGTTTTGACGGGGTTCGGAAGGGCGAACATCGGGACGGGGAGAATCATCAGAAGGCACAAGATGCTCCAGGCCCGGCAGCGCCAGCGAGCGGCATAGCGGTTCCGGCTCATGCGCCCCGCCCCAATGAGGAGCAGTACCGCCACGCCGCCGCCCAGCGACAGCGTGCCCAGGCGGGCGAGAAAATCAGTCATCGGTCTGCCCTCCCTCCAGCTCTTCCAGAAAGGCTCGCAGCTCATCCAGCTCCCGCCGGTCCAGGCCGTCCCTGGCCAGCGCCGCCATAAAGTTCCGCGGCGTACCGTAGAGCCGCTTGAGCACGGACCGGCTGTCAAAGGACAGGTATTCCTCCCGGGAGACCAAGGGCGTATACAAGTTGCTTTTTCCATCCCGCTGGACCGCTACAAAGCCCTTTTCTACCAACCTGGTCAGGTAGGTATTGATGGTGTTGCGGGACCACTGAAAAGAACTCAACGCGTGATCCAGGGCCGAACGGGGCACATCCCTGCCGAGAGACCAGAGGGCCTTCATCACTTCCAGTTCTGTGTCGGGCAGTCGTTTCATATTGCGCTCCTCCAATTGACGTCAATTGTAGTCATCAAGGTTATACTACATAAGTAGTGGTTTTTCGTCAAGTTACAGAGCGGTAACATCCCTCTTCCCCCGAACATCCGGCAAAGCAATATTTCCTATATCATCCACTCGGAGCATGCAGCGGCGTCAACAGCGCTCGATCTGCGGCCAAGGACATACACTGACATGGAATAGAGAATCCGGCAGGCATTTTGTTTTATGTAAACATAGTACCCTGGTAAATATTCATCCATAGTGCACATTTATTCTATGTCCGCACATCAAGCATACAGACCTCTCCCCTCCTGGAAGTGTGTTTTGCTTGGTAATACAGCTTTTGCCTATGGTATGTTTAAAAGCAAGGATCGCATTTTATACAAAACTATAACGTTTTTTATCTTAACTCGCGACGTTTATGCCAAATTTTATCTCTTGTTTTTTGGACATTTTATCTATTTAAATGTTTCATGTTTCTTATTTTTCGTATTTACGTGCAGAGCATCTATCTTTTACTCTGTTTGGTTTTTGTAAAAATGACGGTTTTTCATTCGTGGTTCCTGTAAAACATAATCAAAATAGACATATGGGGATATTCTTTCCATACCGTAAATGCTATAATGATTTTTGAGCGAATGGTTTGGGTGCCGGATCATTTATTGCGTAAAGAAGGAGGAAAAAATGAAAAGTATAGCGAAAAAAGTATTATCATGTCTGCTCATCATCGCATTATCCTTTTCCATGCTTCCCCTGACGGCCTCTGCAGAAGAGTCCGCCGCTACGGCCTGGACCAAGATATCATTGGAGGACATCTCCGCCGATGATACCGTGGCCGTCACCATGACCAAGGACAACGTCACCTATGTCCTGCCCACGGTCGGGAAGGGCTCACTGTCCCAGCCGCTGGGTGATACCGGCGTAGTCAGCGGCACCACGCTGACCACCCCCGGCGCCAGCTCGGACTATGGCTGGTCCATCGCCTCCGCGGAGGGCGGCTACACCCTCCAGACCGGCGGCGGATACCTCTACATCGATATCTCCGAAAACAAGAACAACTGTGTCCGGATCGGCGATACGGCCGCTGTCTGGACCCTGGCTGACAGCGGGTACCTGTCCGCCCCGGACAGCAACGGCACCACCCGCTATCTGGGGGTCTATACCGGCGCTCCCGACTGGCGGGCCTATGAGAATACCACCGGCAATACCAAAGACCAGACGCTGGGCTTCTGGGTCCTGGACCCCGATGCCACCCCTTCCGAGCTTCCCGACCCCACGGACCCCTCTGAGCCCGAGCCCAGCGAGCCTCCCGTCACATCGGACCCCACCGGTGTGATGGCCGACCTGACCACGGAAATCGGCGACGGTTCCAAGGTCTACATCTACAACTCCAGAAACGCCAAGGTCCTGACCGCCACCGCCAGCGGCAACATGCTGGCTGCCACGGATGGAGTGGTGACAGAGGACCAGCTGGCCGTCACGGAGGATATGGCGGAGTTGGCCGTCTCCGTGGATGCGGACGGCTACTACTCCTTCCAGAATGACGCCGGCGAGTACCTGACCGCCGGGACCGCCTCCAACGTCCTGACCTTTGAGGCCGGTCCCAGCGACTACAGCCTGTGGACTGTGGAGGCGTCCGAAAACGGCAACGGCTTCTTCATCAAAAGCGTAAACGCCGCGGACGACAGCAGCAATCCCTTTGGTCTGGAGTACTACAACGGCAACTTCACCACCTACAAGTTCAACGCCTACAACGGCGCGTTCCTGTTCCAGTTCTATACCACCGGCGCGGGCGGCTTTACCGACGCCCTGGCCGCAGGGGATCAGGTCGTGATCTACAACCCCACCTCCAGCGTGGGCATGTCCAGCCAGCCTCTCAGCGACGACAGCACCCTGGATCTGGCGGGCACCGAACTGATCCTCAGTGCCGACAACAAGCTCTCCGGCTACGGTGAGGAGCACATCTGGACCGTGGATGTCAATGAGGAGGGCAAGTTCAGCTTTGCCGCCCCGGACGGCCGGTACCTCTCCCAGAGCAGCGGCCCCCACGTAGCGCTGGTCAGCGATCCTGTCTTCTGGACCCTCTCCCCGGTGGACGGCAAGACCGATGTGTTCTACGCCAGAGGCAACATGGGCGGTACCCTCCAGTGGGATGCCAACAGCCTCTGCTGGTCCGCCTCCTACAGTTCCAGCGAGGAGAACTGCGGCGTCCAGTTCTACCGGGTCACCGGGACCGCCCAGCCCTCCAATGTGGTAGCGGCCCCCAAGGCGGACGTGAAGTCCGGCGTGGTCTACTCCGGCACCGAGATCTCCTTCACCTGCTCCACCGAGGGCGCCACCATCCTCTACAAGGTCAACGACAGCGCCGAGTGGACCGAGTACACCGGCCCCATCGCCATCACCGAGGACAGCGTCTTTACCGTCAAGGCCACAAAGGCGGACATGGAGGACAGCCGCGAGGTCTCCTTCGAGTACACCATCTACGTGCCCCCTGTGCTGGGTGAGGACCAGGCCCAGCTGGTGACCGACGTCTCCCAGCTGGTCTCCGGCGACCAGATCCTGATCGTCACCAGAGACCTGGACTACGCCCTCGGCACCTCCCAGAAGGCCAATAACCGGGACCAGGCCACTGTCATCAAGGCATACGACAAGCTCAGCTACGATGAGTTTGCCCAGATCATCACCCTGGAGTCCGGAATCGAGGAGAACACCTTCGCTCTGTACGCCACCAACGGCGACAACACCGGCTACCTCTACGCCTCCCCCGACAGCGGAAACCTGCTCCGCACCCAGGCGGAGAAGGACATCAACGCCTCCTTCACCATCACCATTGATGAGGACGGCAGCGCCAACATCACCTCCAAGATCGACAAGAAGGCCAACACCATCCGCTACAACACCATCGGCATCTTCTCCTGCTACGGCGAGGGCTCCCAGAAGCCGGTGTGCATCTACAAGCTGGACGGCCAGGAGCGGCCCGGCCTGCCCGAGGAGAACGACCAGGTGGTCATCTTCAACCAGGCCGCCAAGGGCGTGCTCTCCGGCATGACGGGCGACATCTCCGACGTGTACTCCTGCTCCATCTCCTCCGCCAGCGCCGTGATCAAGGCCGGCCAGGCTGAGTGCGACAACGGCGCGGTCATCTTCACCGTGGAGAAGAGCGGCGACTACTACCGGTTCCACAACGAGTCCTTCGGCTATCTGTGCTCCACCGGCACCGGCAACAACGCCTACTACTCTCAGGAGGCCTCCGAGGACGCCGACTGGGTGGTGAGCGAGTACAACGGCGGGTACAGAATGGGCAGCAGGACCGCTATGTTTGACGGAAACACCCAGTACCTGCAGTACTTCTCCGGCGGTTTCACCACCTGGGGCATGTACGCGGTTACCGACCGCGACGTGTTCACCTACCACTTCTACCCCTGCTCCAGCGACAAGATCACCGACGGCGTGGTGAACGATCCCCAGGCCGTGTTCGGCAATCTGGCGCCCGCTTACGCCGGGCAGAGATACCTGCTCCACTTCACCGTGGACGCCCTCTTCGGCGTGAAGGAGCTGACGGTCTCCCTGGGCGACACCGAGCTGACCTATACGGTCTCCGACGGCCGCTACACCGCCACCATCCCCGCTGAACTGATCACCGGCGAAAACCTGGTGGTCACTGTGACCGGCCTTGACAACAAAGACGTGGCCATCCACTCCACCGTGGAGATCGAGGTCAAGGACGAGCCCGGCATCTCCCAGGTCTCCCCCGCCGCCAACTCCCAGACCAGAGAGGACAAGCGTCCCGAGATCTCCGCCGTGCTCACCAACGTGGGCGAGAACCCCACCGTCACCATGACGGTGAACGACGCGCCTGTGGATGCCGTCCTGGACGGCGGCAAGCTGACCTACAAGCCCGACGCCGACATGGCGGACGGCCGCGTCACCGTCACAGTCACTGTCACCCGCACCGACGGCAAGAGCACCAGCAAGACCTGGAGCTTCACAGTGGGCGAGTCTGACTACCAGCTCTATTTCGGCCAGCTCCACTCCCACAACGGCGAATACTCCGACGGCTCCGGCACCCTCAGCGGCGCGCTGGAGTACATTGCCTCCCTGCCTGAGGAGGCCAACGTGGACTTCGTGGCCTTTACCGACCACTCCAACTACTTCGACAAGTCCGGCGAGGCCAACCCCGAGGAGGCCCTCTACGACCTGAGCAAGGCCACTGCCTACAGTCAGGAGCGCTGGACCACCTACAAGAACACCATCGCCGAGTTCAACGCCAGCCACTCCGACATCATCGCCATCCCCGGCTTTGAGATGACCTGGTCCGGCGGCCCCGGCCACATGAACACCTTTGTAACCGAGGGTATCGTCTCCCGCAACAACACCACCCTGAACAACAAGACCTCCGACGCCGGTTTGCGGGCCTACTACGACCTGCTGTCCCGGCCCGAGGGCGCCGACTCCATCTCCCAGTTCAACCACCCGGGCACCACCTTCGGCAACTTCACCGACTTCAGCTACTGGAGCCCCGAGGCCGACAGCCGCATCTACCTGGTGGAGGTGGGCAACGGCGAGGGCCAGATCGGCAGCAGCGGCTACTATCCCAGCTATGAGCAGTACACCCTGGCGCTGGACAAGGGCTGGCATCTGGCCCCCACCAACAACCAGGACAACCACAAGGGCAAGTGGGGCAACGCCAACGACGCCCGCGACGTGGTCCTGGTGGAGGAGTTCACCGAAGAGGGCATCTACGACGCCATCCGCAACTACCGCGTCTACTCCACCGAGGACAAGAACCTCGAGATCACCTACATGGTCAACGATCTGCCCATGGGCACCATCATCGAGACCGTCCCCGACATGCTGAACTTCGACATCACCGTCATGGACCCCGACGACACGGACTCCATCGCCAAGGTGGAGCTGATCGTCAACTCCGGCAAGGTGGCCTACACCTGGGACGACCCCGATGAGCTGGCCACCGGCATTCTGTCCGCTCAGCTGACCCCCAACTACTCCTACTACTATGTCCGCGTGACCCAGGCCGACGGCGATCTGGCCGTCACCGCGCCTGTGTGGGTGGGCGAGAGCCTGATGCTGGGCATCTCCAGCGTGGGCGCCAGCACCTCCGCTCCCGTCACCGGCGAAAAGGTCGCCATCAACACCCAGCTGTACAACAGCGAGGATTCCGACGCGCTGGTGAAGAGCGTGACCTATACCACCAACGGCTCTCAGGTCCTTTGGGTGGACAACACCACCTACACCCTGCCCGCCGGCGAGACCCTGGACCTGTCCTGGGACTACACGCCTGACGCGGCCAAGCTGACCACCATCACGGTCACCGCAGTGGTGGAGCTGGAGAGCACCGAGTACACCTTCTCCTCTTCCGTGGAGCTGGATGTCCAGGACGCCTCCTCCCTGACCTATATCGGCGTGGACGCCTCCCACAGCAACGAGTATGTGAGCGGCTACAACAAGGACCTCATGGGCAACTTCACCACCCTGGCCAACCAGTCCGCCATCCGTGTGGAGCTGCTGACCTCCTCCGAGGCCCTCATCGCCGCCTGCGGCGATACCAGCAAGTACACCGCCATCCTGCTCAACACCCCCTCCCGCCGCCTGTCCGAGGCAAAGGATTACTCCGAAGCCGAGCTGGCCGCTCTGGTCGCGTTCCATGACGCCGGCGGTACGCTGATTATCACCGGCAGCGGCGACAGCAACGACAAGGCAGAGCCCCACGTGGCCGCCACCCAGAACCGTGTTCTGGAGGCGCTGGGCTCCGCCCTCCGACTGGCTGACGACGGCACCTATGACGACGCCTCCTTCAGCCTGTCCCTCAGCGCTTACGGCGAAAACGCCCTCACCGACGGTCTGACCGACGCGGACCTGTTCAGCTACTACGGCGGCTCCTCCATCTACGCGGTGGACGGCGACGGCGCCGCTGTCTCCGTGCTGCCCGACACCGTCTCCCCCGTGCTCTACGCCAACAGTGTCACCATCTCCAAGGACGCCGACAGCGACGGCTTGGGCGGCGACACCGTCAAGTACCCCTACGCTGAGGGCGACCAGCGCCTGCTGGTCATGGCCATGGAGCAGCAGGCGGACAAGGGCATGATCCTTGTCGCCGGCGCCGCCTTCATGAACGACTTTGACCTGAAGATCCCCGCTGAAAACGCCAACAACGCCTTCTGTGAGAACCTGTTCGAGGTGCTGAACCCCACTGAGATCACCCCCATCTCCCAGGTGAAGAGCCAGAGCGAGCTGGGCTACAGCTACACCGTGGAGGGCGTGGTGACCTCCAACGCCTCCGGCTACGACCATGAGACCGCCTTCTTCGACTGCATCTACGTCCAGGACGAGACCGGCGGCATCAACCTCTTCCCTGTTGACGGCAACTACAAGCTGGGCGATGTGGTCCGCGTCTCCGGCATCACCAGCGCCTATCAGGGCGAGATCCAGTTGAGCGTGAGCTCCATCGAGAAGGTGGGCGAGGTCCAGCCCGTGGCTCCCACCGCTGTCACCGCCGCCCAGATCAACGACCGCTCCGTGGAGGGCATGCTGGTCACCATCAAGGGCACTGTCGTGAACATCACCACGGCCAACGACCTGGTGGAGTCCATCTACGTCCAGGACAGCTCCGGCGCAGTGGCCCGCGTGTTCATCGACGGCTACATCACTGCCGGCAAGGCCATTGAGAATCTGTCCACCGGCTGCACCATCGAGGCCACCGGTCTCGCCTCCTATGACGACACCTATGCCGTGGCCTACGACAACTACGCCCGCATCCGCGTGCGCGACCGCGGCGAGATCACCTGCACCGCCAGCAGCTACGAACCCGTCTACTGCTCCCACACCCAGACGGAGATCCGCAACGCCAAGGAGGCCACCTGCACAGAGGACGGCTACACCGGCGACACCTACTGCAAGTTCTGCGGCGCCAGAATCGCCAAGGGCTCGGTCATCCCCGCCACCGGCCACAACTATGTCAACAGCGTCTGCACCGTCTGCGGCGATATGCTGGTCACCGCCTACGCCGACCTTGACACGGGCGCCTGGTACTACGAGCACGTGGCCTATGTGACTGAGGCCGGTCTGATGCAGGGCGTCGGCGGCAGCGCCTTCGCCCCCGATATGACCATGACCCGCGCTCAGATGGTCACCATCCTCTACCGCTATCTGGATGTGGACGAATCCGAGCTGGAAGGCCTGGACAACCCCTTCACCGACCTGAAGGCCGACTGGTACCGCGACGCCGCCGTCTACCTGGCCCACATCGGCGTGGTCAACGGCACGTCCGACACCACCTTCTCCCCCGACGCGGTCATCACCCGTGAGGAGATGATGACCATGCTCTACCGCATGAGCGGCGTCAAGACGGAATCCGACGGTTCCAACCTGGATGCCTTCGCCGACGGCGGCGAAGTGAGCAGCTTCGCTGTGGAGGCAATGGACTGGGCGGTTGAAAACGGTCTGGTCAACGGCCTTGGCGACGGAACCCTGGCGCCTCAGGGCCTGTCTACCAGAGCTCAGGCCGCAAAGGTGATCCACTGCTTTATCCTCTTGGAGGACGCCGAGTAATTCCAAGCGGGTCCAAAGCCACCCTTCCTGAAGCGGGGAGGGTGGCTTTTCCCCCTTGAAGGCGGGGGACAGAGATTTCTCCGGGGAGCGCCTCCCCAAAAGCTTCAGAACCATCCCGAAAGGAGCAGCGGCCAATGAAAATTTCCAGAACCAGGAGTTCCTCCCGCCTCAGGACCATTCTGCCGACCGTATTGGTCTTGGCGGTGATCCTGGGCATTCTCGCGGGGCTGTACGGATACGCCCACAGCAGCCAGGAGGAACAGGGAGAGTCCCCCACGGCCTATGCCGAGTATGAATCGGGCACCGTACTCCAGATCCTCGCGGACAACTGCGAGGCGGACGAGGTGTCCGAAGGGGCCTACCGTGGGGAGCAGACCCTGCTGGTGGAGGTCACCTCCGGCCAGTACAAGGGCGAGACGCTGATGGTGACCAACGCCGTGGGCCCGCTGTACGGCGAGCCGGCTCAGGTGGGCGAGAGCATCGTGATGATCGTCAACACCTATTCCAACGGCGATCACACCGCCACGGTCTACGAGTACAACCGCATCCCCATGATCCTGGTGGTGGTGGCGCTGTTTGTGCTTGTGACCGTGCTGGTGGGCGGCGAGACCGGCGCCAAGTCCATTCTGGGCCTGGCGCTGACCGTGGCCATGCTGCTGCTGGTCTTCCTGCCGCTGCTGATGAAGGGTTGGGCCCCCATCCCCACCGCTTTCCTGCTCTGTTCCCTGATCGCCATCGTCTGCTTCGTCATTCTGGGCGGGTGCAGCAAAAAGATCGCCTGCGCCTGCATTGGCACCATTGCGGGCATGGCGCTGGCCATGCTCTTCGGCCTGCTGGCCCAGAAGCTGCTGCACCTGGACGGGCTGCGCGCCACCGACGCCGAGGCGCTGCTCCAGCTGCGCCAGACCGGTACTCCCGTCCATATCCGCGGCCTGCTGGTGGCGGGCGTCATCATCTCGGCCCTGGGCGCGGTCATGGATGTGGCCATGTCCATCGCCTCCGCCCTCAGCGAGCTGAAAACGGTAAATCCCCAGCTGACCGCCAGAGATCTGTGGAAGTCCGGCATGAACATCGGCCGGGATATGGTGGGCACCATGACCAACACGCTGATTCTGGCCATCCTGGGCAGCAGCACGGTGCTGATCCTGTACATGTACTCCCTGAGCCTGTCTTGGCACCAGCTGATGTCCTCCAGCTACATGGGCATTGAGGTCATCAGCTCTGTCTCCAGCGCCGTGGGCGTGATTCTGGCGGTCCCGCTGACCGCCCTGACCTCCGCGGTGATCTACGGCCGCAGCCAGGGGGCCCCCTCCCCCGCTGCCGGCGGCACAAAGGCGACGGGGAAAAAGCAAAAATAACTTCTCCGGGACGCAGAAGAGCGGACTGATTTTAGAAAAATCAGTCCGCTCTTTTTGCTTTTCAGTGCGAGGATGGGTATCAGGCGGTCTTGAGCCTGCGGTAGTAGCCGTCCACATAGGCCGTATAGACCGCGCCGCCCACCACATATGCGATGGCGGTCACGGCAAAGCCCACGGTCAGGCCGATGCTCTCCTGCATGAAGCCCATCAGCAGGGAGCCGATTCCGATGCCGATATCATAGGGCAGCATGTAGGTGGCGTTGGCCACGCCCCGCTTGGGGGCAGGCGTGGTGCCCGTCACAAAGGCCTGGAACAGGGGCTGGAGGATACCGTAGCCCAGTCCGAAGAAGAAACCGGCCACCAGCAGATGCACGCCGGTGCTCAGGAAGAGGAAGCTGACCATGGTGACGATCAGCACCGCCAGGCTGGCGTAGACCAGGACCCGGTGTTTTCCGGCGTCGATCATCTTCTGGGTGGACAGCTTGGACACCAGCATGCCGGCCACCAGGCAGATGTAGAAGTAGGGCAGGAAGGCCGTGATATCCTTCTCCTGGGCCAGGATGGAGGAGTAGGCGATGACCGCGCCGTAGGGGATCATCAGGAACATCATGTTGAGCATAAAGGGAACGGCGGGTCCGTAGATGGAGTCCTTGATGGAGAACTTCTTCCGCTCCACCTTGGGGTAGTGGATCCTGCAGCAGGACACGCAGATGAGGGCCACCACGGTAATGCCGAAGATGGTGAGGAAGGAGGCCTTGCTGCTCATGTTGTCCTGGACCTGGAGGCCCACATAGGGCCCCACCGCCATACCGATGGACACGGTGAAGGCGAAGCGGCTGATGCCCTCGGTGATCTTGGCCACGGGGAGCACGTCTCCGGCCAGCGTCATGGTGGCCGAGGCGCACACGGAGTACACCGCGCCCATATACAGGCGGACCAGGATCAGCGCGCCGAAGGCGGGAAACACGATGAAGGCGGGGAAGGACAGGCAGAACAGGGTGAGGAAGAGCAGGTAGACCCGGTAGCGGTTGAAGTTATCCAGCAGATATCCCGCCACGGGACGGAACAGAATGGTGGCCACGGACATGGCGGTGAGCACGATGCCCACCTTTGAGCCGGTGATCCCGATCTCCTGGCAGTAGATGGGGATGATGGGGATGGACGCGTAAAAGGCTGCCAGAACCAGCAGATTGGTGATGAACAGGAGGATGAATCTCCTGTTCCAGATTTTTTCGGTTTTTTCCATGCAGATAAAGCTCCTTTGCGTATCAGTCCTAATATAGTGGCAATTGCCACTATATTAGGATAGCACGGAACTGAGCCCGCGTCAATATCTGGTTGCATGTGCCACCAAAATAGATTATAATAATATCCCCATCCACCACACAGAGGAGGCCTGCATTATGCCTTACATCATGGACAGCCCGTTCAAGTCCATCTCCATCCTGTACCGGAAATCCCACATCTGGCTCAACAACGGCTGCGCCCAGTACGGCCTCACGGCCGCCCAGGCGGTGGTCATCCTGATTGTGTGTGATTTCAAGGCCCTGACCCAGGACGATATCACAAAGCGCCTCTCCCTGGACAAGAGCGTCATCGCCAAGACGGTGACCAAGCTGGAGGAGCTGGGCTTTATCGTCCGCACCACCAACGCCAGGGACAAGCGGACCTACGACATCTGCCCCACGGAAAAGGCCTGGGCGGTGTACCCCGCCATCAAGGACCAGATCGACGCCTGCTTTGCCCGCATGACCCAGGCCATGACAGCGGAGGAGCGGGCGGAATTCAAGCGCCTGCTGCTGCTGGCCACCGAGGCGGCCATTGCGCTGGAGGACTGAAACAGCAGGCCTTTGCGGCCTGTCCGGGCCGTCCAAAAGATCAGTCAGCCCCCCGGCTGAGCCGGGGGGCTGACTTTTGTTCTTCATTTTCTTGTATATACAGTAATGGATGGACAGCAATAAGTGAACCTGTTAATATAAGATATATTATTTCCCGAAAGATTGTTTGCTGAAAGGAGTCCGGCAAATTGCAAACAAGTTCTGTAAAAAATAGCTTTACCCGGATTGCCGTTGTCGTGATGAGTACGCTCTTTGTCACGAATGGGATCGTATCGCGGGATTGTGATCCGTTCAGATTTGCGATATGGGGAGGGGGCTGTATTGCCGACTTTCTGGGGGCGTCGTATAAAACGGTCTTTGAAGATTTCCAGGTGTATCGCCTACTGACATATGGATATGTGCAAACCACCATCTGGCACTTGTTGGCCAATATATTCGCCTTATGGTGGGTGGGCAGCTACCTGGAACAGAAGATTGGTACGGCATTCTTCTTTCTGATGTACCATACGAGCCTGGTGATTGCAGGCGCATCCATTTTTTTGTTCTATCCCAATAGCTTCAATTACGGCGCTTCGCCTGCTGTTTTTTCCTGCTTTGGCCTCCTGGCGCATTGGCTGGTTCGTAAAAAAGCATTGTGGCATGTATACAGGAATCAAAAAGGGTTCGTTTATTGCGCCTTCTTTTTTATTCTCTCAAATCTTTTCGGGGTAGCTTCTCTTGTGATTCATTTGTTGGGCTTTTCCATAGGCTTTCTTTGGGGTTTTTTCATCAGGGAACACAAAATATCTCTGGAATAATCGCCGCAGTCTTCCGCATTGTGCTCGCGAAATCTACATGACGATTTTAAAAATTTTAGAATTCACGAATCAGTAAATCAGTATATTTATCATCTGTTAAGACCAGATTTATTGGGGAGTGCTTCAGAGGGACAATATCAAGCGTTTGCGCAATTCATCCGCTCCTTTCTGCAAAAAAGCCCGCACCGGAGAATTTCCTCCCGGTGCGGGCTTTTTTGTTTTCACAGCGTTCAGATGGTGGTGATATCGATGGGACGCAGGTCGGCGCTGCGGCCCTGCTCCCGGACGGTGAGGATGGCCCGGGCGGTATCGATAGCGGTGACGCAGGGCACCGAGTGCTCCACGGCGGAGCGGCGGATCTTGAAGCCGTCGGAGCTGTGCTTGCGGCCCCGGGTGGGGGTGTTGATGACCAGGTCCACAGAGCCGGAGGCGATCATGTCCAGGATGTTGGGGTGGGCCTCGGACACACGGGCCACACGGCGGCACTTGACCCCGGCAGCCTCCAGGGCGTCGGCGGTGCCGGAGGTGGCCAGAATCTCAATGCCCATGTCGGCCATTCCCCGGGCAATGCCCACGATCTCGCCCTTGTCCTCGTCCTTCACGGTGACGATAACCCGGCCGTCCCGCTTGGGCACCTTCATGTTGGCGCCCTTGAAGGCCTTCAGCAGGGCCTGGGGGAAGGACTCGGCCAGGCCCAGACACTCGCCGGTGGACTTCATCTCAGGGCCAAGGCCGGTGTCCACGTCGGTCAGCTTCTCAAAGGAGAACACGGGCATCTTCACGGCGTAGTAGCTGGCCTCGGGGTAGATGCCGGTGCCGTAACCCAGGTCCTTCAGCTTCTGGCCCAGCATGACCTTGGTGGCCAGGTCGATGATGGGCACGCCGGTGACCTTGGAGATATAGGGGATGGTGCGGGAGGAGCGGGGGTTGACCTCAATGACGTAGATCTCGTCGTTGTAGAGGATATACTGGGCGTTGATGAGGCCGATGACCCCCAAGTGCCTGGCCATGTCCCGGGTGTAGCGCAGGATCATGTCCTTGTGCTTGTCCTCCAGGTGGAGAGGAGGATAGACGGCGATGGAGTCGCCGGAGTGGACGCCGGAGCGCTCCACGTGCTCCATGATGCCGGGGAGCAGGATATCCTCCCCGTCGAACACGCCGTCCACCTCCAGCTCCCGGCCCATCAGGTACTTGTCCACCAAAATGGGGTGCTCCTGGACGGTCATGTTGATGATCTTCATGAAATCGATGATGTTCTTGTCGGAGTAGGCGATCTCCATGCCCTGGCCGCCCAGCACGTAGGAGGGCCGGACCAGCACGGGGTAGCCCAGCTCCTTGGCGGCGGTGAGGGCCTCCTCGGTGGTGAATACGGTGCGGCCCTTGGCGCGGGGGATGCCGCACTGCTCCAGAATCTCGTCAAACCGCTCCCGGTCCTCGGCGGCGTCCACACCGTCGGCCGGGGTGCCCAGGATGGGCACGCCCATGTCGGTGAGGGCCTGAGCCAGCTTGATGGCGGTCTGGCCGCCGAACTGGACCACCGCGCCCCAGGGCTTCTCCAGCTCCACCACGGCCTCCACGTCCTCTGGGGTCAGAGGCTCGAAGTACAGCTTGTCGGCCACGTCGAAATCGGTAGACACGGTCTCCGGGTTGTTGTTGATGATGATGGTCTCATAGCCCAGGCGCTTGAAGGCCCAGACAGAGTGGACCGAGCAGTAGTCGAACTCAATGCCCTGGCCGATGCGGATGGGGCCGGAGCCCAGCACCAGCACCTTCTTCCGCTCGCTGGCGCCCTCGGTGCGGTGGGGGGCGGCGGTGGCGGCGGCGAGATAGGGGGCCTCGGGGATGTGGGGCGCCATCTCCCCCACCTGGGGCATGTGGAGCTCCTCGGCGGCCTCGTTCTCCTCGTCGTAGGTGGAGTAGTAATAAGGGGTCTGGGCCTCAAACTCGGCGGCGCAGGTGTCCACCATCTTGAAGGCGGGCTTGATGCCGCAGCTCTCCCGCAGGGCCTTGATCTCCTTCCGCTCCTTGCCGGACAGGGCAGCGATCCAGGCGTCGGAGAAGCCCATCTCCTTGGCCTGGCGCAGAGTGTCGGCGTCCAGGTGGCCGTGGTCCAGCCGGTCCTCCATGTCCACGATGAGCTTGAACCGGTCCAGGAACCACAGGTCGTACTTGGTGATCTTGTTGATCTTCTCGGGGGAGAAACCCCGGCGCAGGGCCTCGGCCACCACGAAGAGCCGCTGGTCGTCAATGTTCACCAGACGCTCCTCGATCTCCTCGGTGTACAGCTCGTCCAGGCCGGGCAGGCGCAGGGACTTCACCGGCAGCTCCAGGGAGCGGATGGCCTTCATCAGGGCGCCCTCAAAGGAGTTGCCGATGGCCATGACCTCGCCGGTGGCCTTCATCTGGGTGCCCAGGGTACGGCTGGCGGTGGTGAACTTGTCGAAGGGCAGGCGGGGGATCTTCAGGACGCAGTAGTCCAGGGTGGGCTCAAAGCAGGCGGTGGTCTTGCCGGTGACCGCGTTGGGGATCTCGTCCAGGGTGTAGCCCAGGGCGATCTTGGCGGCCACCTTGGCGATGGGGTAGCCGGTGGCCTTGGAGGCCAGGGCGGAGGAGCGGCTCACACGGGGGTTGACCTCGATGACCGCGTACTCAAAGGAGTCGGGGTTCAGGGCCAGCTGCACGTTGCAGCCGCCCTCGATCTCCAGAGCGGAGATGATGTCCAGGGAGGCCTTGCGGAGCATCTGGAACTCCTTGTTGGCCAGGGTCTGGGTGGGGGCCACCACGATGGAGTCGCCGGTGTGGACGCCCACGGGGTCGATGTTCTCCATGGAGCAGATCTGGATCACGTTGCCCGCGGAGTCCCGCATGACCTCGAACTCGATCTCCTTCCAGCCGGAGATGCACCGCTCGATGAGCACCTGGCCCACCCGGCTCAGGTGGATGCCCCGGTCGGCGATCTCCCGGAGGGAGGGCTCGTCGTAGGCAATACCGCCGCCGGTGCCGCCCAGGGTGTAGGCGGGGCGGACGATGACGGGGTAGCCGATGGAGGCGGCAAAGGCCACCGCGTCCTCCACGCTCTCCACCACGTCACTGGTGACGCAGGGCTGGCCGATGGCCTCCATGGCGTCCTTGAAGCCCTGCCGGTCCTCCGCCTTGCGGATGGACTCGGGGCTGGTGCCCAGCAGGCGGACGCCGTACTTCTGCAGAATGCCCTGCTCGTGGAGGTTCATGGCCAGGTTCAGGCCGGTCTGACCGCCCAGGGTGGGCAGGATGGAGTCGGGCCGCTCCTTCTCGATGACCTGCTCCACGCTGGCCAGGTTCAGGGGCTCGATATACACATGATCGGCGATGTCCTTGTCGGTCATGATGGTGGCGGGGTTGGAGTTGACCAGCACCACCTCCACGCCCTCTTCCTTCAGGGCCCGGCAGGCCTGGGTGCCGGCGTAGTCGAACTCAGCGGCCTGACCGATGACGATGGGGCCGGAGCCCAGCACCAGCACCTTCTTGATATTCGGATTCTTGGGCATTACCGCGCCCCTCCCTTCTGCTTCATCATGTCCACAAAGTTGTCAAACAGATACTCGGTATCCATGGGTCCGGGGGATGCCTCCGGGTGGAACTGGACGGTGAAACAGTTAGGCCGCTTGTATTTCAGGCCCTCCACGCTGCCCTCGTTCACGTTCACGTGGGAGATCTCGGCCACCGTCGGGTCCACGCTCTCCTTGGTGACCACATAGCCGTGGTTCTGGCTGGTGATATAGGCCCGGCCGTGCTCCAGGTCCTTCACCGGGTGGTTGCCGCCCCGGTGGCCGAAGCGCATCTTCCGGGTCTGGGCGCCGGTGGCCAGGGCCAGCAGCTGGTGGCCCAGGCAGACGGCGAAGAGGGGCAGGTCGGACTGGTAGAGCTTCTTCACCTCTTCGATGATGGCGGTGTTGTCCGCCGGGTCGCCGGGGCCGTTGGACAGCATCACGCCGTCAAAGCCGCCGGAGAGGACGGTGTCGGCAGGGGTGTGGGCGGGATACACCGTGACCTGGCAGCCCCGCTTCTGGAGGCAGCGGATCATGTTCTCCTTCACGCCGTAGTCCATCAGGGCCACCCGCAGCTGCTGCTCCCCCATGGCGGGGTACACCTGGGGCGCCTTGCGGGTCACGGCCTCCACCGTGCCCTCCACCCGGTAGGCCTTGATCTTCTCCAGACAGTCCTGGACAGAAAAATGCTCCGCACAGGTGATCATGCCGTTCATGGTCCCCTCGCTGCGGAGTATTCTCGTCAGTGCGCGGGTGTCCACGCCCTCAATACCGGTGATATCATATTGTTTCAGGTACTCGTTCAGGCCGCCCTCGCAGCGGAAATTGCTGCCCCGGGTGGTGAGATGGCGGACAATAAAGGCCTCCGCCCAGGGACGGGAGGACTCGTTGTCCTCGTGGTTCACGCCGTAATTGCCGATAAGGGGATAGGACATCACAATGCCCTGTCCGGCGTAGGAGGGATCGGTCAGGATCTCCTGATAGCCCGTCATAGAGGTGTTGAACACCATCTCGCACACACGGTCCGCGGTGGAGCCGATGCTGCGGCCCACGAAGGTCATGCCGTTGGCCAGGATCAAGGTCGCTTTCATCGTTTGTATCACGCCTTTCGTTCCTATCATTCGCTGTCAGAGCGCAAAAATATGCCGAAATCTCTTCCATGCTACACGAAAGGGAACCGAAACGGTTCCCTTTCCCATGCATTGCCCGCCGCCGCTTCCGCCGGAGGGCGCTCTGACAGTCTGTTATCTTATTGATTGTACTCTACTTGCCCCGTTTTGGGCAACTGTCTTTTTTCAGCATAAGTAAAAATCGTAATTTTATACAAAATAGCCCCTGGAATCTGGCTTTTCTGCTGGTAAACCGGTCTCTTTATTCAAAAATCTTTGTATGCAGCAAAATTATTTTTTGCTCACCCATCCTCTCCGGACGTCAAGTCCAACACCACCAGCTCGGGCCGGTTGAACAGGCGCGGGATCCGGGTGCTCTCCCTGGCCAGCCCCCGGCTGACCACCATGACCTGCTTCCCCAGGTCATACCGTCCGCCGGCGTACTTGGGGAACAGCCCCTGGTTGGGGGCCAGCAGGCCGTTAATGAGCCCGGGCACCCGCCACTGACCGCCGTGGGCGTGGCCCGCCACGGTCAGGTCGAAGCCATATCGTATGTACTCCTCCACCCGCTCGGGCCTGTGGGTCACCAGGATGGTGAAACGGCTCCCATCCGCCGCCGCGCCCACCTCTGCCAGCTGCTCTGTCCACGCCGCCGCGCCCACCGCCGGGTCGTCCACACCGCAGATGCGCAGCTTCTGGCCGTTGAGCGCCACGTCTTCCCAGTTCCCCGCCAGCACCACCGCGCCGCAGTCCGCCATGTTCTCCCTGATCTTCTCCACCCGGCCGCTCCAGAACTCGTGGTTCCCGGTGACATAGTAGGTGGGGTACTGCTCCGCCAGGGCCCGCACCACCGTGTAGGCGTCCTCCACGGGCAGGCTGGGGTCGTCATCCACAATGTCGCCCCCCAGCAGCACCAGGTCGGGCGCCTCCGCCGCCACCGCGTCCAGCAGGTCCCGCTGGCCAGGGCCGTAGTTGCAGCAGTGGAGGTCGGTGATCAGCGCCACCCGCACGCTGCCGCTCAGCTTCTCGCTTTCGAGCCGGTAGTGGGGCACGGTCAGCCGGCTGTCGAGCCCCGCAGCCAGGCCCACCACAGCCGCCGCCAGCACGCCGGCACAGATCAGTCTCTTTTTCCGCTTGGTAATGGGAAGCACCTCCCCGGTATATTTGTCTCTTATTTTATGTGCTTCTCCCCCCTTTCGTCAACGCCGGACAGCGCCTTTTCTGTGTTTCTTCCTCCCTTTAGTTTATTACGCCAAGCGGGCCTTCTGGTTATGTTTTTTAGATCTTATGTTTTTTCTCATCTAATCTTTTTCTCCATTACTTTTCCTGGTATATCTGCTGTCCGGACAGCCATACTGACATTGATCGAGCTCTATGCGGGAGGTCTTTCCATGATCATTGCCTTTCTGCGCACCATTATCCTCTATATTCTCATCATTGCCGGGGTGCGGCTCATGGGCAAACGGCAGGTGGGCGAGCTGGAGCCGTCTGAGCTGGTGCTGGCCCTGCTCATCGCGGATCTGGCCGCCGTGCCCATGCAGGATTTCGGCATTCCCCTGCTCTCGGGCATTATCCCCATCCTCACCCTGCTGTGCATCACCATGGCCATCTCCGTGCTCACCATGCGCAGCGTGCGATTCCGGGCCGTCATCTGCGGCAGGCCCAGCATCATTGTGGAGGACGGGAAGATCGTGCAAAAAGAGATGAAGCGGAACCGGTTCACCGTGGATGAGCTGATGGAGGAGCTGCGGATGAAGGGGGTCACTGATATCTCCACCGTCAAGTACGCCATTCTGGAGACCAACGGCCAGATCTCCGTGCTGCCCCGGGCCGGAGACCTGCCGGTCACTGCCGCCCAGATGGGCATCCAGACCGCTGATCCGGGCCTGCCGGTGGTGGTTATCAACGACGGCAGAGTGCTGGACCACAACCTCCGTGCCAGGGGGCTCAACCGCACCTGGCTGGACCGTCAGCTGGAGGCCCACAAGATAAAATCCGCCGGGGACGTGTTCCTGCTCACGGTAGACGGGCAGAATCAGGTCTATCTGGCCCGAAAGGACGTGACTGCCACGTGAGACGGCTGTGGATCGCCTGCGGCATTCTGGCCGCCCTCTTTGCCGCCACCCTGTACAACGCCAGCTACCTGGACCGGCTCACCGCCTCCCTGGCCGACCAGCTCACCCAGGCAGAGGCCCAGGCGGAGGCGGGCGACTGGGACCAGGCTGCCCGCCTCACAGATGCCGCCTTTCAGGACTGGGACGCCCATACGCTCTACCTCCACGTGCTCCTCCGCCACGCCGACACCGATGACATCAACAGCGGCTTCCAGGAGGTGGGGGAGTTCATCGCCTGTCAGGAGAGCGGCGAGTATTCCGCCGCCAATGCCCGGCTCATCACCCAGATCCGCCTGCTCTATGAGGCCGAGCAGCTCTCGCTGAAAAATATTCTCTGATCTATATCAGATTTTTCTCCCCCAGAGGGGCCGGCCCGGTCTCTCCGGGGGAGTTTGTCCCTGTAAAGGCCATATCCTCTCGGACTATATGCTCTGCCAGTCTTTTTTGGTGAAGACAAAGCCGCACTGTTTTTGCATATTTGATATCCGCAGCCAGCGGGTGATGTCGCGCTTTGCAGACGGATGGACGTCATCGATCGACCTGACTGCCGGAGAAAAACGAAAAATGCCCACAGGGTTTCTCCATGAAACTCCGCGGGCATTCTTTCTTTTACTTCAGGAAAAAGAAAAACCCTAGAACCGTTGAGGCTCTAGGGTTTCTTCTTGGCAGCGGGAGAAGGATTCGAACCCTCACATACAGAGTCAGAGTCTGCTGTGCTACCCTTACACAATCCCGCTATTTCTTTCGCGCTCTCGCGTCACTCGCAAGCGCAGGATTTATTATACCAGAATCTCGCGATTTGTCAAGCATGTTTTTCAAATATTTTTTATTTTTTTCGTCACGCAACACTTTATCCTTTTTCTACGCATTTTCCTTCTCTTTTCAGGCCAATTTATCTCTGTTTTTCAATATAAAAGCCGCCCGGAAGAAGGGCGTACACCCTCCTCCGGACGGCTCTCTCTGCGGCTCAGTACTGCTCGGGACGGCTGCTCTTGTTCTGAGCCTGGTCCTTCTTCTTGTTCTGGGGATTCTGGCCGTTGGTCTTATCCTGGGGATCCATGTTGGTTTTGTTCTGCTTCTCGTTCTGCATAAAGCTCACCTCGCTTTCACTGGCCCTATTATTCCCGCCGTCCCCCGGAAACTATACGAAAAAATTCCGCTTCACACAAAAATTTTTCCAAATAGTAATACCACATCCGTCCCACCCGTGTTATACTTTCTTATAAGATAACCCACACGATATTTTTCAGCGAGGAGGAGTCGGCTATGAAATGCCCCTTCTGTTCCAATCCCGAGAGCAAGGTGGTGGATTCCCGCCCTTCGGATGAAGGCGCCAGCATCCGCCGTCGCCGGGAATGCCTGGTGTGCCACAGGCGCTTTACCACATATGAGACCATGGAGAGCCTTCCCATGGTGGTGATAAAAAAGGACGGCAGCCGTCAGACCTTTGACAAGAGCAAACTGCTCAACAGCATGCTCCGGGCCTGTGAGAAGCGCACCGTCCCCTTTGACACCCTCAACCACATTGCCGACGAGATCGAGCTCACTCTCCAGAACGAGATGGACCGTGAGATCCCCTCCGCCCGTATCGGCGAACTGGTCATGGAAAAGCTCAAGGATGTGGACGAGGTCTCCTATGTCCGCTTTGCCTCTGTGTACCGCCAGTTCAAGGACATCAGCACCTTTATGGAGGAGCTGAACAAACTGCTCAAGGAGCGCTGAGCCTATCAATACAGCAGCAGAGGCCGCGTTGCGGCCTCTGCTGCTTTTCTGTTACTCTGTATCCGGCTGCCGGGGGGTCACAATTTCTCCATCCTGGCCGGCGGAGGGGTGGACGCTGCCCCCACCGGGCAGAGCGGACGGCCCGCCGCTCTGCTCTGTATCCGGCGCACCGGAGGGCTGGGGCCCGCTGCACTGGGAGAAGAGCAGCACCCCCAGGACCAGGGCGACGGCCGCCAGGACCGCGATCTTCCACACGGCCGGCACTCTGAAGGGCCGCCGGGGCTTTTTCTTCCCCTCACGGGTCCCGCTGCGGTCCAGCAGGTCCAGATCCTTGGCGTCCAGCACGTCCCGGAGGAGCGCCACCTCCTCCCGGCTGACCATGCCCGCGTCCAGGATCACCCGCAGCGCCTCCCGGTTGTACCAGCCGCCGGAGTCCCGCTTTCCGTCCAGCACCACGGGCTGGAGCATCTCCACCGTCTCCAGCACCTTGGACAGCTTCATGGGCCGGGCCTCTCCCGCCCCCTGGTACCAGAGGCAGATCTTGCCCTCGCCCGTCTTCTGTCCGATTATCCGGCAGGCCAGCAGCTCGGAGTACAGGTCTTCCCAGCGCTTCCCCGGCTCCAGCCAGACGCCCAGCCTGTGCTGCTGCCCCAGCACCCGGAGCAAATCTTCCAGCCGGTCCAGCAGACGGGGCCACGCCTCCCCCCACTCCAGCTCTGCCGCCTGGAGCAGGTCTTTTACCCCTGCACTCCGGTAACCGCTGTTGTCAAACCAGTCCAGCAGACGGTCCAGGCACGCCTCATCTCGGCGGCCCAGGGCCAGATAGGCCCGATAGCTGGTCATGCCCTCCAGCACGGCCCGCCGCTCCTCCAGGTGCTGCTGCCACGTCCGGTACCAGGCCTCCAGGGGCGCCAGCTCAGGTCCGCCGCCCAGCAGTCCGGTGATCTGGGCGTAGAACTCCCTGGCTCTGCTCTCGGACAGTCCGGCCTCCTCCAGGTGCTCCGCCGCCAGACGGGCCAGAGCGCTCCGGCAGCTGTGCCGGACCTCCTCCCGGCAGGGCTTCAGCCCGTCCAGCAACTCCCGCAGCCGATCCCAGTCCCATGCAGCCGGAATGGCCCGCTCAAAGGCCTCCTTCCGCAGGCGGTTGGCGGCCTCCGTCTCCCGGTCCAGTTCCTCCCGGCGCTGCCGCACCGCCTCCCGGTCCAGCGGTCCGTTCTCTCCGGCGCTGCCGCACCGGTCCAGGCGTCTGCCGTCCTCCGCCAGCTGCTCCAGGGTACGCCGCCCGGAGGAGAGAATCCGGTCCAGCAGACGGGCGGAGAAAATCCGGTCCACTCCCCGGTCCAGAGCCCGGAAAACAGGGCCGTAGACCGACAGGGCCTGGTCCAGCTCCTCCGGCGTGATGACCGCCATCAGCGTCTCATCCTGCCCCAGGGCCTGCTCCAGGCTGCCGGGAGCGCTCAGGCGGCTCCTCAGCTCCTCCTCTAGCCGGTCCCGCTCCCGGCGGCTCAGGTGCTGGCCCAGCTGGCTGCTGTACTGCCGCAGGGCAGTGCAGTCCATGGGCTTGCCGCTGAGCTGGTACTGCCGCCAGAAGTTCACATAACGCTCCTCCGTCAGCTGCTCCAACTCCTCCTCCCGCTCCAGCCGGGCGGCCACCGTGCGCAGCAGGGCGGGGTCCTCCGCCTCCCGGCGGATGAGCTCCGCTGTCTCGGGGCGGAGGGTATGGCTCACCGGCCAGGTCTCGTCGTCCAGCCGGATGGCCGACCGCTCCCCCGCCCGCACCATGGTGCCCTCCGGGGCGAAGAGGACCGCAAAGTTCCGCTTGCCCACCTCGTCCGGGTTGGTGGCAAAGCTGAGGTAGCGCCACAGCCCGATGGGCACACAGCGGAGCACGTCCTCCACGACCGTGCGGCAGTAGGCGGCGTAGTCCTGGCTGCCGGGCACCAGGATCACCAGGCTGCCGAAGTCGTTGGTCATGCCCCTGGACAGGCAGCAGCAGGCCAGCTCCGCCTGCCGCCCTGGACTCAGGGACAGCTGGCACCGCTCCTCTCCCAGGCCCGCCCCCGCTCTGCCCCAGCCGCTGCACAGCTCGGTCCGCTGGTCCGCCACGCTGCGGAAATCCGATTCCCCGGCAAAGCGGAAAAACGCCAGCTCATGGGCGGTGCTCTCCTCAAACCACTGCTGGAAGTTCTCAAAGAAGACGGCGTGCTGGTAGACCGCGCCCACGGTGCTGTCGGTCTGTGCGGCGCTGTAGGCCGACACCAGCAGCAGCCGGCCGCCGCAGGGCACGCACCGCAGGGTCTGGTTGCCCCGGCTCCGGTCCCCGGGCAGAGTGCCGCTGAGGCACTGCTCCTCCTCTTCCCGGGTCAGCGCACTCTTGGGGCAGGAGAAGGTCCGGTACTGCCCCGCATGTCCTTTGAGGATCTCGCCCGCCAAATTCTCTCTGTTCATCATCCTTACCTCCCTCTGAACAGCCCCAGCACGCCGCTCCGGCGGCTGTTGTGGGACCGGTAACCGCCGGAGCTCCGGCCGTACATCCCCAGGTTCTCCCAGGTCAGCCGGTCCGCTCCCTCCTGGTCCGCACGGTCCACGGTGTAATACTCCCTGTCCCCCTCCGCCGCCGGCAGATAGCCCAGCATGGCCAGCATCCACAGGAAAGGCGCCTCGGTCTGGAAGGGGCGGCGCTCCCCGGCAGGGGTCCCGTCCTCCCGGAAGCCGTGGCCGTAGTTGGAGGTGGCCAGGAAGGTATGGACGGGAAAATACTTCTCAAACGCCTGGATGAGCCGGGGATTCTGCTCTCTCAGGTACATCCGCAGCCGGTGGGCCCGGTCGCAGAAGTCCTTGGCCCGCAGCACCGGCGTGCGGTTTCCCTCCGCCTCCAGCCAGTCGCTGCTGGCGCCCGGCCGGTAGTCGTCCCGGTACAGGATGGAGCGGAACGTCCCGCCGGCCTCAATGGTGTCGCTCTTGCCCAGCAGGAACACCACCGGCACGTCCTTCCGGAACAGGGAGGACAGCTGGCTCATCCGGGCCGCCAGCTCGTCGGTGGGCGTGGCCTGCCGGCCCTCGCTGTACCCGTATTTGGCCTGGTCTGCCTTGTCCTCGTCCCGGATGCTGATCTGCCGCAGCTCCAGCTCGTCGGTGCAGTACCAGACGCAGTCCACATTCTGATAGAAATTCTGGTACTCCTTGAAGATGGCGTCGGCTACGCCCAGCCGCTCCCGGTCCAGATTGTACTCGCCGGGCAGGTCCACCACCGTGAGGATCAGATTGGTCTTCCGGCCCACCCGCACCAGCACCGAGAAGCGGGGAATGGCCTCGGCGTTGCCGGTCTTGGTGGCCTCCACCTTCCGGTTGGCGCTGTACGGCTCCAGGCAGTCGGCCTCAAACCGGAGCCAGCTCTTGTCGCCCTTCTCCTGCACCTCGCCGGCGTCCACGGTGCGGACGCCGTAGCTCTGCCAGCTGATGGCGCAGGAAGCCCGGTCGTGGACAAACACGTCGGCACAGGCCGCCAGGGCGGTGGATTTGGAGATCCGGGGGCCGCCCAGTACGGTCAGCACCACCTCGGGATACCGCCCCGCCCAGTAGGACATGACGCCGCCGCAGTGGGGACAGTGGCGCTGGTCGGCGATGACGTTGCCGTGGGTGTCCCGGACGGCGGTGATGTACACGTCGCCGTCCCCCTCCCGGTAGTACTGCACCTCCATCCGCAGCACGTGATCCTCCTTGGGGAAGCCGTCGCCCAGCATGAACTCCACCAGTTCCCGATATTCGGCCGGAACGCTGTCCCGCTGATTCCGCAGCTTTTTCTTCCATAGGGAGGTGGGGATGGCCAGCATGCCCCGGAACACGTCCCGGGCGCCGGTGGAGGTCAGGTCGCTGGTATGGCCCAGCAGATCGGACTCGGAGAAAAAGGTGGGCCCATAGCCCCGGTTGCTCCAGGTGTTCACCAGGCCGTCGAAGGCGCTGCTGAACCGCTCCACGTCCTCCCGGGCGCAGGCGGAAAAATAGGCCTTCTTCCACAGCTTGAACTGCTCGCTGAAATCAAAACACAGGTCGGAACTTCTCCCCTTCCGCCCGCAGTAAGGACAAATACACTCCATATGTTCTCTCTCCTCTCTCTCCGCCGTCACTGCCCGCCGGCGGTGTCTTCCAGGGTCTCGGGCAGCGTCAGGATCTTCTGCAAATGTGCGGCCCAGCTCAGCTTTACCGGCAGCGTCCGCCGGGGCCGCAGCAGGAAGGACAGCTGATACCGCTCCCCGTTCTGCTCCGCCTCCGGCAGGGGCACGGTGCCGAAGATGCCGTAATCCAGGCCGCAGTCCCCCGCCCCCAGGGGCATCGGGCTGATGATGGTGAACCGGCGGAAGCCGCCCTGCTCCCGCTGGCTGCGCAGTTCTACCCGCTGCCGCCGGCCGAAGAACACATCCCGGGCCGGGATCAGGGGCGCTCCGCTGTCGGCGTCGGCCAGGAAGCAGCGGTACAGCCCATCGGGCAGCCGGACATCCATCCTCCGGGGGCGGAAGTCCCGGGCCGGGTACACCGTCAGCTCCACCGGCCCGGTGCAGCCTCCCCCAAAGCAGCGGACAGGCTGGAGCACCAGCCGGGCCTTGCCCCGGCCCTCCAGCTCCTCCTCCGTCCAGGTGACAAAGTACCGCCGGTCCTCAAACAGGTTCAGTTCCACCTCTCAGCCCTCCTCTCCGCCGTCCGTGCGGGCGCTGATCCGCAGCTCCCACATGAGCCGCCGGCCCAGCCCGTCCACGGGCAGCACCCGCACAAGCCCCGTGTTGCTCCGGGCGATCAACTCCCCCTCCCGGTCCTCAAACAGGGGCTGTCCGGCTGCGCTTGTGCTCCGGGCCAGCAGGTCCAGGCTGTCCCTGTCCCACAGGAGCACCGTCTCCTCCCGGCCCGTGGCCCGGAAGGCGTCCTCCGCCCTCCGCCGTGCACCCTCGGCCAGCACCGCCGCGTCCTCGCCGGTGAACTCCGCCCGGCTGTACAGCCCGGCCAGCAGGGTGGATGGGGTCGCATCCCGCCAGTCCCCCGGCAGGTCCGCCCGCTGCCGCCCCGGACCCAGCTCCATGGCGCTGAGAACGGTCAGTCCCCGGGTCAGCTCCTCCTGCTTGTCCCGCGCCTGCCGCATCAGGCCGCTGTCCGCCTGGAAGAAACGGCTGATCTCCCCCCACCAGGCAGCCTCCGCGCCGCTGCGGACGCAGGACTCCCACAGTTCCAGCTCGTTCTCCACCTGGGCGAGCAGCTGGGCGGGATGGGCGCCCCGGGGCGTGATATCACGGCCCAGGGCCCGGTCCAGACGGAGCTTCCCGCTCCGCTGCTCCGCCCTGGCCTGCTCCTGAAAATAGAGGGCCAGCCCGGCGGCCTCGCCTGTGATCAGCCGCAGGGGCTGGCGGTAGCACCGCCCCGCCAGCTCCAGCCGCTCAATGTAGTTCCGGCACAGCACGGGCAGAACCGGCGTCACCCGGTCCAGCAGCCAGTCCTGGGGCGGACGGCCCTCCGGGCGGCCCAGCAGCTCCTCCAGCAGGGCGCGGGCGGAGATGGTCCCGCCTCCGGCGGCCTCACCGCCCAAAACCCGGGCAAGCCGACTTACAACGCCCTTTCCGCTCAGGCCCAGGCGCTCCTCCAGGCCGTCTCCTCCGGTGACGGGCAGGTCGCGCAGACGGGGCACTCCGGCCAGCACCGCCTCCATGTCCCGCTCGGTGGGTCCGAACTCCGCCTGGAAACGCGCTCCGGCCTCGGACCGGTCCCCTTCGGTGAGGGCCTCCAGCCTGTCCCGCAGCTGCCGGGCCAGGTCACGCTCCACCGCGCTGTGGAGGGTAGCTTGAAGCCGGACCGGCAGCCCGGGATGGCCGGAGATCAGGGGCTGGTCCAGACTGCCCGCCAGCAAAAGGGCGGCCAGGGTGTCCGCTCCGCCGGGCACCCCCGGGTCCACCAGCCACAGGCGGCTCCATCCGTTGTGAGTGCAGCTCAGCTCCGCTGTCAGACGGCACTGTTCCACCCGGACAGGCAGCCGGTCCCGGAAGGCCGCCCGCAGCCCGTCCAGACTGTCAGGCGCCTCCCGGCTCCATACCCACAGCACATACGCCCCGTCGGGGCACACCACCGCCCCCTCTCTCCGCTCCTCCGCCAGAGCCTCCAGACAGGCCCGGAGGTTCTGCTCCGGCCTGTCTCCCAGAGGACAGGGGCGGTACAGCGCCTGAAACCGCTCCGCCGCGGCGGCGCACAGCCCTGCGGCAGCCTCATCGTCCTCCCGCCAGGCCAGCACCGCCGCGCTCTTCCGGGGCAGCAGGTCTGCACGCGGCAGCACGTTCTTCACGCGGCCCCGGAGCTCTTCTCTCAAATTGGCTCTCACCGGCATCCATCCTCTCTCCAGGCATCCGGTCAGGCGCCGGACGGGCCCCAAAGGGCTCCGTCCGGCGTCCATATCCAGCTTACAGCTCGTCGATCATCCAGTCGTAGAAGCGGCGGATCTTGCCTGCCAGCTCCTCGCCCGCCTTGTCCTCGAAGTCGCGGGAGGCCATGGCGTAGGAGATGCCCAGCTCCTTGTCGGCCCGCTTCAGACCCCGCAGCTTCTCGCAGTAGTCCCGCAGGGCCTCCCGCTGCTCTCTGGCCGCCTTCAGGTCGGCGTCGGTGGCTTTCTCCTTCTGCTCGGCCAGGGCGTCGGTAAAGCGCTCATAGTCGTGGTCGCTGATGGCGTAGAAGGCCTGGGCTGCGTAGTACTCCTTGCAGTCCCGCTCCAGACGGCTCTCCAGCTCGCCGCTCAGGGGCTTCTCGTCCCCCAGCTCCATGTTCCAGCAGGCGCGCAGGTCGTCGTAGGCGATGAGGCCGCCCGTCAGGCACTTGAGGAAGGTCTGGCTCCGCTGGGCCTCCTTCTCCCGGATACCGGCGGCGGTGTTGTGGGCCTCCAGCAGGGCTTTCAGCTCCTCCACCACGGGGAAGGCCGCCTTCAGCTCCGTCCAGACGCCCATCTTGCGCCGCAGGCCCCGCTCGGCCAGCCGCTCGCCCAGGTCAGCGGGGGCCGGGTTGTCGGTGGTGGTCATCACCTGGTTGACGTACTTCAGGTCCTCTCTCACCATGGCGGGCTTGGGGAAGCCGTCGCTGTCCGGAATCTCCTTGTCCGCCAGAATGGCGCACAGCTCCGCCATGGTATAGGTCTGGTCCTTGTCCAGCTGGGCCACCGCCAGCAGGTCTCCGGCTGCGGTCCCCGGATTGGGCAGGTAGATGGCGTACTCCGCCGTGGCGCCGGCGGCGCCGGGGTTGGTCCGTACCTCCAGACCCAGCTCATCGGCCCGCTTCAGGTCCTCAACGGCCTCCTTGGCCAGGGCCGCCTCCCGCATGTCCCACTTGGGCACCGCACCGTGGAACAGGCTCTGGTTGAACAGGTTGGGGAAGCGGCTCCAGTCACGGCCGTTGTCGCCGTGCTCCATGTGGAGGCCTACTTCGTGGGGGTTGTCTTCATAGGTCTGTTCCGCCTCCTCCACCCAGCTCAGGGCCCAGGCGGGCACGCAGACGTACAGCCGGTAGAGGACGATCTCGTCCCGGGCGGAGCTGCGGTACACGCTGTCGCCTCCGTCCACCACGCCGTGGCCTACGGCATAGTTTGCGATGTGCTTGTCCAGCCAGCGGCAGCCGTCGGGCACGGTCATGTACTTGCTGCAGCCGCAGTCGTTCAGGGAGAAGCCGGCCCGGGTCTGGAGCAGGGCGCCGGCCTGGGTGCTCAGCTTGTCCACCAGCGTCTCAGCCGCCAGCGCCAGGGGCTTGTGGCCGTCCTGGTCCTGGTCAGGGGGGAGCTGGGGGATCTTGGCGTCCTTGTTGCCCGAGTAGAGCTTGACCAGGAAGCTCTCCATGGTGTCGTTCACCACCTGCTTAAACTCGTCCTGGATGAACTGGCGGATGAGCGCCGCCGCGTCAAAGGCCGCCTGGCCCTTGCCCTCGGGCGGATCCAGCTGGGTCCACTCGTCCTTCTTGCTGCACAGCAGGTCCACAAAGGCCTTGGCCTTGCGGGTGATCTCCTTCTGGGGAAGCAGGTCGTCCAGATAGTTCATGACCACCTTGGTGGCCTCCTTGCCGCCGGTCAGGTCGATGGGGGACCAGGAGAAGGAGCGCTGGAACAGGGCCTGGTGCTCCTCGGTGTTGGTGAGCAGGCCGGCGTTGCGCTCGATGAGCCGCTTGAGCTCCTTGATGACAAAGGTGTATACGTCGTAGAGGCCGCTGCCCATGGGGATGACCAACTGCTGCTCCAGCTGGCCGTACAGCTGCTCCACACGGGCCCAGTCCTCGTTGCGGCCCAGCAGACCCTTGGATTTGGCGGCGGCGTAGCTGGCGAACTTGCCGTCGGCGTGGAGGACCCGGCGGATCTCGTTCATCATGTTGACCATGTAGTAGGGGCCCTTCACCCGGAACACCTCGTCCGCCTTGGCGGTGAAGCGCTCCTTCATGGGGTTGAGGCGCATGGCCGCCTTGACCTCCTTGGGGGAGAGGTTGGCCTCCAGCAGGAAGCGCTCGGCCAGGGCGCTGTCCGGCTCGCCGCAGCGCTCGAACTGCTCCCACACCTTGTCAAAGACCTTCTTGGCCACATAGACCGTCATCAGGTCGATGGGCACCACACAGGAGGAGTAGCCGATGACGTTGTAGCAGTAGTTGGCGTCCCGGGGAAACACCCGGTGGCTCTGCCGGCGTACCGCCACATCGCTGATGGGCGTCCGGTTGCAGAGGAAGGAGTCCACCATGAAAGGCTCGTTGCCCGCCTTGGCCTCGGTGGTGCAGATCATGTTCAGGATGGAGTTGGCCACCACCTTGCGGGCGGTGTCCGCCGGGTCGCCGAAGAACACGCCGCCGTCCGCCACGCCCTCCACCAGGGTGCAGAAGTCGAAGATGTTCTCGCTGATCTCCACCTTGAAGGTGCCGTACTGCTGGCGGAACACCTCGCCCCGGCTCTGGAGGCCCATGAAGTAGTCGATCTCCTTGAGGGCGGCGTATGCGTTGCGGTTGCCTTTATCACGGCGCACCTGGTCGGGCTCGCTGCCGCAGGCGCTGGGCAGCATCAGGTAGGCCGACACGCCGGTCTTTTTGTACCGGGCCACGCTGATATTTCGGATGATCTGCCGGGTAAGGAAGGGCAGGTCCACCATGGTGCCGCCGCTGGTGCCGCCGGCCAGGCCGGCCAGGAAGATGACGTTGAGGCGCATGCCGGCGGGCTTGCCCTCCAGGAGGCGGTTGACCGCGGTGGTCAGGGCGGTGCTCAGGGCGGCGATGGTGTTGGGCTGGCTGAGGCGGACCCGGCCGGGCTGCCGCCATGCGGCTGTGCCCGAGCTGTCAAAGCCGGACTGGGAAGACATGGTGATGGCCTTACCGCCGGTCACCTCGTACAGCTCGGGGTCCACCCACTCCTTCATCTGAGGGGAGATGATGGCCGGGTTGATGGACTCGTGGGCCCCCTCAAAGGGCAGCTTGAGCACCTCTGTACTGTCAAAGCCGTACTTGTCCTGCAGCTCGCCCAGCTCATTGTAGGCCGCGTCCACCGCCAGAAACGCCACTTTGTCGGCCAGCTCTTTGGGGTCCACCTTCCACTCCAGCTGCTTGCGCACAGTGCACAGGCTCTTGTGGCCGTTGCCGCCACTGGAGATGAAGAGGAACAGCTCGTCCACCAGCTTGCGCTTGTGGGTGGAGATGACACCGGTGCCCTCCAGGTAGTCCAGGGTCTGCAGGTTGGCCTTCACGCGCTTCTTGTGAGTATCGTTCATACGGAATCCTTCCTTTCTCTCTTGTCCGATGTTGGATGTTGTGTATGGGTCACGGGGCCGGAGCGGGGCTCAGTCCTCCAGGGGAATCCACTCCACCTCGATGGTCAGGCCCCTCTCGTCGTCCCGGAAAACCTCTCCGCCCAGGGCACGGCTGTCCCTGCCCAGGCGATAGGTCCTGTACTTGCGCCGCCCGCTGGTACGGGTGACCATGCGGATGCGGTTGCTGCCCGAGGACAGCGCTCCCCTGGCCTCCTTCACCGCCTGGACGATGCGCTGCATCCCCATGCTGCCTGAGCCGGGGTCCAGGCTGTTCATGATCAGGGTGTACAGCGTGAACGAGCTGCCCCGGGGCGGGGCGATGGTCTCCACACTGTACCCGTCGCCGCAGGCGCAGGTGACGGTGAAGTCGCCGGGCAGGCGGAGGGTCCGCTGCCGCAGCAGCAGGGCCGCGGCTATGAGGGCCGCCAGCGCCGCCAGGATCAGAGGCAGCCACACCAACAGGCTGAAGGTGACCTCCACGGTACCGGGGATGTCCCACACCTGCCCCAGGCTGTCCACGGCATGGACGGTAAAGGCCGCCTCTCCTGTCTGGAGTCCCCGGACGGTAATGACGCCGCCCTCTCCGTGGGTGATGTCCAGCACCTCCTCAGGTGTCCAGGCGGCGCTCTCCACCGTCAGGGTCACATTGTCCCACCCTGCCAGGAAGCGCTCCGCCAGGTCCACGTCCACCGAGGCCCTGTGGCCCACGGACACCTGGATGGGCTCGCCGCCCATGGTGAACTCCAGGGTCTGCGCTGTGGTGCGGGCCATCTGTGCGGCGGTCACCGACGCCTCCGCCCGATACCGGCCGGGGGCGGGGACGGTGAACGTGCCCACAAGGGCGCCCGCCTCCTCGCTGTAGGCCAGGGCTATGGTCTGGCCCTCGCCCCCCGCCTCCGGTGTGACGGTGCAGGAGGCGCCGCTGAGGGCGGCATAGAACGCCTCGTCCTGGGGCTGGTCCATGTAGAGCACTGTCACCCTGAGGGCGGCGCTGCCGCCCTGGATCTGGCTCTCCATCTCAAGGGTGATGCCGGTGACGGGCACCAGTGTGACGTCGTAGGACACCGGGCCCTCGGTGCCCAGGGTCCAGACGCCCTCCGCCGGGGTCATGATGGTCATCAGGGCGTAGCCGTTGCCGCGGACAAGCCGCACCGAGCTGCCGCTCAGGTCCACCTGGCCGCCGCTGGGGTCCCAGAGGCCCAGACCGCCGATGTCGCCGTCGGATATAATATAGATGTTGGCACAGAAGATGCCGGGGCTGGTCAGGTCCACGTCGTAGTAGGTCCAGCCCTCCGGCCCCGGCCCCGAAGGGCCCGTGGGCGGAACGTCCGTACCGGCGGAGCCCATCATCATGCCGAAGATGGCGTTGTAGAAGTCGCTGACCTCCTGGCGAGAGTCGGTGATCAGGTAGTTGACCCGGGAGGCCCCGCCGGCGTCGTTGCTGTCGGGGAGCAGCAGGCCCTCGCCCGACTGGGTGCTGTTGGCAATGTTCCAGATTTCCGCCCGGCCCTGGTCGTTGATTCGGCCCTGGTAGTTCAGACCCACCACGTAGATCTCGCAGTCCAGCTGCCGGGCCGCCTCCAGGCCCTCGGCCATCATGGCGGCGGAGCGCTCCATCCCCTGGGCGGAGAGGGCGTCGGTATAGCCGTCGGTGAAGAGGATGATCATGTTCTTCCGGACGCCGTCCTGGGCGTTTTGGAGCATCTCAGTGCCTGAGAGCACCGCACGGCCCAGGTCTGTGGCGCCGGTGTTCACCTTATCATAGGTGATGGCGTCGATCTCGCCGGTGAGAAAGGCCACCTCCGCCTCAGTGGTCAGCTCCACCGGGATGGTCTCTGTCTGGGCCTCCGCGCTGAAGGAGATGACGCCCACCCGGGAGCACCCGCCGTCCCTGCCGGCGGCCTGTGTCATCATGCTCTCGGCGTAGAGGGAGTTGACGAACATCCCTGCCGCCGATACCGCCAGCCGCTCCGGGTCGGTGGCGTTCATGGAGCCGCTCTTGTCGATGAGCAGGGCGATGTTGTAGGGCTGGCTGCCGGTGCTCTCCGCTGCCGCCGCACAGGGCGTTCCCCATCCCAGGCCGCTCCACGCCAGGCAGAGCGCCGCGGCCAGCGCCGTCAGCGCCAGCCGCACCGTGTCTCGCTTCTTCATTTCGGTTTCCTCCTTTATATTCCGCTCTCCGCGTCTCACGCTGTCTGTACTTTGTTCTTTGTCACAAAAAACGGAGCCTCCCTCCCATTGTCACGGCTCGTCCCGGAAAAAAAGATAAAATTTTTTCCCCATCGCCGTGACAATCCCGCGTCTCCCCCGTTATCCTGTACAAAGGCCGGTGACCCGGCCCATCACGCCGGCTCGCCGGCAAAAGGAGTGGATTTTTCATGAAACGCGTGCTTTCTCTCTCTCTCGCCGCCGCCCTCTTCCTCCCCCTGCTGCTGTGCAGCGGCTGCGCCCCCTTGGGCCTGTTCCGCTCCGGCGCTTCCCCCGCTCCCTCCCAGGCTCCCGTGCTCTCCCAGCCCACCGCCCAGCCCATCGTCTCCGACAACGCCCCCAAACCCGATATGCGCTACTGCCGGCAGCAGCTCAGCGGAGCGGAACTGGAGCTCTATCTCCGGGTGCTGGACGCCGTCCAGAACGCGGAGCCCACCATCACCGAGACCAGCTTTGACAGAGACACCCTGAGCCGAATGGTGGACTATGTGCGCGCCGACTACCCGGAGCTCTTCTGGCTGCTGGGTACGGACACCCTCACCACCACCATGATCGGCGGAGTCCCCACCGAGATAACCCTCACTTTCCGGTACAGCATAGACGCCGCCGACCTGCCCGCGGCCACTGCGCAGGTGGAGGCCGCCGCCCAGGAGTGTCTCAGCGGCATCGACCCCGCCTGGAGCGACTACGACAAGATCAAGGCGGTGTATGACTGGATCGTCCGCCGGACGGAGTACGACCCGGACGCCAACGACCAGAGCCTGTACACCGTCCTGGTCAGCGGCCGCGGGGTGTGCGCCGGGTACGCCAAGGCCACCCAGTACCTGCTCAACCAGCTGGGCATTCCCTGCACCTATGTGACAGGCACGGTCCGGGGCGCCGGCCACGGCTGGAACCTGGTGTGGGCGGAGGGCGCCTGGTACTATCTGGACCCCACCTGGGGCGACCCCCTCTTCTCCGACGGCGAGCAGGACCCGGACTACGTGTCTTATAACTACTTCTGCGTCACCACCGACGTGCTGTTCAGGACCCACACGCCGGACGACCTCTTCCCCCTCCCCGTGTGCACCGCCACGGCCTGCAACTACTTTGTCCGCAGCGGCCTGCTGCTGGACGGGTATGACTACGACGCCGTGCTGGAAATCCTCCGTCAGGCTGTGAACGAGAGGCGGGATGCCACGATCCGCTTCTCCTCCGCCCAGGCTCTGGAACAGGCCGACCACGCCCTGACCGGAGAGTACAAGCTCTTTGACATGCTGAAGGAGATCGACGGCGGCTCCGGCGTGCTGGACACCAGCGTGATCCACCACAGCGTGGACGAGGAGCTGAACATCTTCAACGTCTACTTCACCTTCCGGTGAGCCGACCCGACGGCACAGCGCAAGGAGCCACACATGGGAACGCAGACTATATCTCCAGGGACTGCCGCATATAAGAGGAGGTCATGTTCATGATGCTGAAACGGGAGCTGCTCCGGCTGGGGCTGTGCGCCGCCGCAGGGCTGGTCATCGGCCTGCTGTGCGCCGGACTCAAGGCCATGGTGCCCTGCGCCTTTTATGCCGTGGGCCTGTTCTACGGCATCCGCTTTGTGCTGCCCGCCCTGCTGGGCGCGCTCAAGACCTTCGCCAACGCGGGCATCCTGTCCATCGTGTTCAAAAATCCCATCGGTATCCTGGTCCTGGCCCTGCTCTGCCTGCTGGTAGTGAGCGTCATCATCGCCGTGGCCTGGGTCGCGGGGGTGGTCTTTGCCGCCATCCGGCTGTGGCGGGCCTGGCAGGCGGACCGGGCCATGGGTACCCCCTTCCAGCCCCGCTTTCCTCCCTCCGGCCGTTCCCGGCCCAAAGCCGGGAGCGGCGCCCAGTCCCCAGGCGGATGGGACGCCAGCGGATGGGACGCCAGCGGATGGGACTCCGGCGGAGACGGCGGATGGAACAGCGGCGGATGGGACGACTAAAAAACAGCAGCCCGGCAGGCCAATGGCCTGACAGGCTGCTGTTTTTGCAGGTTATAGCGTGTGTTTCAGCAGTTCATGTTGTTGTACCAAGGAAGGGACAGGCGCAAAGAGAGCCCCTGACTGCGTTGCTTACAGCCAGTCCTCCACCACGTCGCGCAGAGAGGCGGGGGTAACTGCATTGCGGGTCAGGAGCTCCATCAGCTCGTCGATCCGGGCGGCGCTGGTGGTGATGTTGGGCAGGTCCACGCGTTCGCCGTCAGACTCCGCGATGCCCACGCCGTAGCTCTCACAGGCAAAGCTGCCGCCCACCTCCATCTGGTCGATCAGGATGTAGTAATCGCAGCGGACGGCCCGCCCATCCTCGCCCTGTTCCTCCCGGGTACCTACAAACATTTCCCTCATCTTGCGTTTTCCTCCTTTGCTTTTACACACTGGCTACATTATATTGTACTATCCAATAATTAGAAAGGGTAATATTTCGCACTTTTCGACCGCCCAGCCGGTATTATGTTGCCTTCCGCTGCTATCGGTAAACCTGATTCCCGCCGCGGAGGGCGAAGGCGCGCGTTTTATGGGGATTTTTGTCGAGAAAAACTTTCCCCTTACGGTATATCTTCCCTCTTGCATCGGTATATTTTCCCGGGAAATACCGGTTACTCTCTATATAAACCCCCACTTTTATTCTATTTTTTCTATTTTTGTATATTTATATAAAATTATATAATATTAAACATTTTTGTAGAATTAAGTCATTTTAAAAGGATTTTTGACTGCAAAAAACGGCGCTTCCGCTCACACGGAAGCGCCGTTTTTTGTCTCCTATTCCGCCCTGGTGTAGAGAAGCACGCCGGCAAGCACCAACACGCCGCCCGCCGCCTGTGCCGGCCCGGGCAGCTCCCCGAACAGGGGCACTGCCAGCACGGTGGCAAACACCGGCTCGCACAGCTTGACCGCCGACACATAGGAGGGACTGAGGTATTTCAGGCTCCAGCTGAACAGGCTGTGGCCCAGCAGGGTGCACACCACCGCCAGCAGCAGGCCGATGATCCACTCCCTGGGCGGGTACCCCGCCACCGGCGTGCCGGTGAACAGGTCCAGGACCAGCAGGGTGAGAAAGCTGGACAGGTAGGTGAAGAAGGTGTACACCGTGGTGGACATGTGGCCCCGCTCCACCCGTCCGATGAGGGTGTACAGGGCCACAAACACCGCCCCGGCCAGGCTCAGCAGGTCGCCGTACAGGGCGCCGCTGCCTCCGCCGCCGTCGGACAGGGCCAGCACCACGCTGCCGCCAAAGGCCAGGGCAATGGCCGCCACCCCCAGCTTTGGAATTTTCCCTTTCAGGAAGAGCGAAAAGCCCAGGGCGCAGAAGATGACCTCGGTGCTCACCAGCACGGTGGAGCTGGCCACCGAGGTCCACCGGAGGGACTCGAACCAGCTGGCAAAGTGGAGGGCCAGCAAGGCCCCGCTGGCGGCGCAGGAGAGGATGTCCCGCCGGTTCAGCGCCTTCAGCTCTTCCCGATGCTTCAGCAGCAGCACCGGCAGCAGCAATACCACGGTCCAGCCCAGGCGGCAGGTGGCGGTGAAGAGGGAGGGCGCCTGGGACCAGCGGACAAAGAAGGAGGAAAAGGCCGCCCCCAGCACCCCCAGGAACAGCACCGCCTTGGGACTGGCGGCCAGCTTGGTCATAGGTCAACACCTGTTTCGTAAAAAATGGACGGACGCGGCTGCGTCCGTCCATTTATGATACCTTAAAATGCAGGCGCTGGCAAGGCCGCGCCAGCTCAGGGCTGGCGGAGGGTGAACAGGTTGGTGTCGGTGACGAAGTTAGACACGCTGTAGAGCACCACGGCCATGTCGATGTCGTTGTCCTTGATATACTGGGGGATGGAGTAGCGGTAGTAGCGCAGGTCGATGAGGTGGATCTCAGAGAAGTGCTGGGTCAGGAAGGGCACCAGGCTGTCGGTGTAGGAGTCCCGCAGGAGGAGGATCTTGGGGCCGTCCACGTTGGGGTTCTTGATGACGCCCAGGGACTGGTTGCCGCCCATGAAGAAGGTGTACTTGTCCTTGATGTCCAGGCGGTCCCAGTTGTACAGTGCGCCCTCCTCCGGCTCGCCGGTGAACCAGGAGGTGACCTCCACGCCGGGGTCGGGGACATAGATGTCGATGTCGTCAGGCTTGACCCAGCGGACGCCGGAGGTGGAGAACACAGTGCCGTAGAAGCTGTCGGACACGGTCTGCTTGGTGTAGCTGTCCAGGGGCACGGGCTCCATGCCCAGGGCGTTCATCAGGGAGACATAGCCGTAATAGGCGCCCAGGCTGGTCCAGTGGTGGTCGGTGCGGTAGAAGATATCCTCGTCCTTATGGTCCCACAGCTGCTGATAGCTGTCGTACCAGATGGCGTCGCTGCTGGCCTGGATGCCGTCGATGACCGCCTTCTGGTCGGCGTTGGGGGCGCCTTCGGGCAGCCGGTCGGCCCAGATGGTGGCGGCGCCGGGGATGAGAGACATGTACACCGGCACGCCTGCATTGGCCACAAACTGGTTCACATAACCCACGTTGGTGTCTACCCGCTTCTGATCCGGCTGGTCAAAACGGGTAATGAGGGTGTCCTCGTCACAGAAGTAGACACCGTTGTTCTCCTGCTTGCCCACCGCCCGCTCGGAGGAGGACTTGAGGGCCACCCAGCTGTCCCGGAGGATAAACTGGTCATTGCAGTAGGTCTCAAATTCTTTCATGAAGGTGCCGTTAAAGAAGCTTCCGCTGTTCTCCACCGGCCAGGCCAGCCTGAAATCGGAAGCGGTGAGGGTGGGCAGCTGCTGAAGGGAACGGTTCTCCAGTTCGGAGGTCTCCCGGTCGGGCGCCAGCGCGGTCGCTGTGGTCAGCACGCCCAGAAATACGCAGAACAGCGCGGTGAGGAAAATACTGTACCGTTTACTCATTCCATGGTCCTCCTGACTCAGAAGTTGAAGTAGATAAAGGGATTATAGGTGGAGTCCACCAGATAGGCGGTGCACAGCACCAGACCGGCCAGCAGCAGCACGGGGAGCACGACCTTTTCCGCCTTTTGGGAGAGTTTGTCCCACAAGACCCGGGCCAAGGGTGCCGAAGCCACGCCGCCGATGACCAGCATGGGCAGGTAGGAGCGCAGATAATAGCCAAAGGCGCTGTCCGCCAGTCCTCCGGCAGCGCCGCCGAACATGGCCTGCATATAACTTACCATCTGGCCGAAGTCCTCCAGGCCGAAGATTGCCCAGCTCACCAGCACCAGGAAGAGCGTGTACAGGTGCTGGCATGCGGCAGGCCACTTCTCAATCCACTTCAGGAGGAAGAGCTTCTCCGCGATGATGAGCACGCCAAAGTACAGTCCCCAGAGGAGGAAGTTCCAGCTGGCGCCGTGCCAGATGCCCGTCAGCCCCCACACCACCATCAGGTTAAAGCACAGTCGGAAGCGGCCCACCCGGTTGCCTCCCATGGGGATATACACATACTCCCGGAACCAGGAGCCCAGGGAAATATGCCACCGCCGCCAGAACTCCGTGATGGATCTGGAGATGTAGGGGTAATCAAAGTTGCGCAGGAACTCAAAGCCCAGCATCCGGCCCATACCCACCGCCATATCCGAGTAACCGGAGAAGTCGAAGTAGATCTGCAGCGCAAAGGCCAGCACGCCCAGCCAGGCGCCGGCCACGGTCAGCTGGCTGGAGTCCATGGCCTTATAGGTGTCCCACAGCATGCCGATGTTGTTGGCCAGCAGCACCTTTTTGGCCAGGCCCACAACAAAGACCTGCACGCCGGAGGCAAACTGCTCCACGCTCCAGCTCCGCTCGTCCACCTGATCGGCCAGTTCCTTGTACTTCAGGATGGGGCCGGCGATAAGCTGAGGGAAGAGGGTGACAAAGGTACCGAAGCGGACCAGGCTGCGCTGGGGTCTGGCGTCTCCCCGGTAGACATCCACCGGATACGTCATGGTCTGGAACGTATAGAAGGAGATTCCGATGGGCAGGCGCAGGCCAAGCTCTGGCATGAAGTTCAGACCCACAGCCGCCAGGCTGCCCGCAATAAAGTCCCAGTATTTGAAGAAGAACAGCAGGGCCAGATTGATCACGATGGCTGCCGCCACTGCTATCCTGGCCGCGCCGTCCCGCCCCTGGGCCTTAAAGCGGCCCACCAGAAGCCCGTCGGCATAGTCCACCACAATGGTAAACACCATGAGCAGAATGTAAATCGGTTCTCCCCAGCCGTAAAAAATCAGGTTGAACACCAGCAAAACCGCATTGCGCCATTTTACCGGCGAGAGATAGTGGACGAGCAGGACAACCGGAAAATAGTAGAACAAAAACAGAACACTGGAAAATACCAAACCAAACCCTCCTGCCGGATCTCGGACGGAAACGCACCCCGTCCCGCCTTTCTGTCAATAGTCTGCCCGGATTGGGCCGCCGTCACGCGTTATTTTGCGTAGGTGTTAAAGGCCTCCACCATGGCGTCGGCGTTCCCGTCGATGCAGAAGAGGATGTAATCGCCGCTGGTGACCAGCTTGTAGTTGTCCAGCAGCTTCGCGGTCTCAGGGTACTGGCTGCCGCTGCTCTGCAGAGTGGCCAGCCGGGACTCGCAGGCGGCCTTCACCGCGTCCACCCGGCCGGGGGCGCACTGGGCGATGAGAAACTCGTTGATATTGGCGCTCACCAGGGGCATCTTGGCCACAAACTCAACCAGGTCGGCGGGGTCAATGCCGTACAGGTCGGAGAGCAGGGCGGCGTCCAGGTCCATCATCTCAGGCCGCTCCAGGCCGGACACCTCGTTCCAGATGGACTGGACCACAGAGGCGGAGGGGCTCTCAGAGGGCTTCTGGCTCTCGCTGGGCGCGGGGCTCTCAGAAGGCTTCTGGCTCTCACTGGGCTTGGTGCTCTCAGTGGGCTTCTGGCTCTCGCTGGGCTTGGTGCTCTCCGCGGGCTTCTGGCTCTCGCTGGGCTGCGTGCTCTCAGAGGGCTCCGGGGTCTCGCTGGGCTGGACGCTCTCGCTGGGCTCCAGAGTTTCGCTGGGGGTGACCTCAGGCGTGGGGGTGGTGCTGGGCGTCAGGCTCTCGGTAACGGGCGGCGTGGACACAGGGGGCGTGGAGCCCGCAGCGTCGGGGCTGCCGCAGGCGGCCAGCAGGGACAGGGTCAGGGCCCCGGAGAGGGCCAGAGCGAGAAACTTCTTGTTCATATCAGATAAACTCCTTTGATCCATAATATCAAATGGGGTGTGTATCTCCCCTTTTGGGAAACCGCAGTCTTTGACGGACCCCATGGACAAAAAGTTCCCGCTCTGTGAAAAAAACTTTCCGCAAAAAGCCGCCCGCGGGGGAAGGACCCTTCTCCTCCGGGGCGGCTGTTCTGTTGGACTTGGTGTTACAGCTCCTCCACGTGGCTCCTGATCCGCTGGGTGATCATCTCCAGGGCCACCAGGTTGTGGCCGCCGTCCAGCACCACGATGTCGGCGTACTGCCGGGAGGGCTGGACAAACTGCTCGTGCATGGGCTTGACTGTGGTGAGGTACTGGTCAATGACGCTGTCCAGGCTGCGTCCCCGCTCCTTCACGTCCCGGAGGATCCGGCGGAGGATGCGCACGTCCGCATCGGTGTCCACAAAGATCTTGATGTCCATCAGGTCCCGCAGCTTCTTGTTCTCAAAAATCAGAATGCCCTCCACGATCACCACCTTGGTGGGCTTGACCTCCACCGTCTCGGTGGACCGGTTGTGGATGGTGTAGTCGTACACCGGGCAGTGGATGGTCTTGCCCGAGCAGAGGGTCTGCAGGTCCTCCACCATCAGGTCGGTGTCAAAGGCGTCTGGATGGTCGTAGTTCAGGGCGGCCCGCTCCTCATAGGTCATGTTGGGGTGGGCCTTGTAGTAGTTGTCGTGGTACACCACCGAGATGTTGCCGCCAAAGCTGTCGATGAGATGCTTGGTCAGGGTGGTCTTGCCGGAGCCGGTGCCACCGGCGATGCCGATCACCATGGTATTCATCCTGGGTTTCCCCCTTTTTTGTTATCGTCTCAGTATACCACATTCTCCGGTCCGCTGGAAAGGCGTTTTGCCCATATTTGCAGGTAATGGGTGGGAATTTCTCAGCGTCCGTCCGCCTCCAGGTTCAGCCAGCGGCACTCCTCCCGGGTGAGGGCCACCTCCAGCGCGCCGCAGTTGGCGGCGATGCGGGCCGGGTTGCCGGTGGAGAAGATGGCGTAGGCGTTCATGTCCTGGTGGAACAGCCAGGCCAGGGAGAGCTGTGCCACGGTACAGCCCTTCTCCTTGGCCAGGACCTCCGCCCGCCTCAGCCTCTCCCAGTTCTCCGGGCAGTCGTATCCCCGCCGCCCGGCGGCGTCCAGCTTGTCCGCCCGCTTGGGGTCAGCGGCGGAGATCTTGCCCGACAGCATCCCCCGGGCCAGGCTGGAGAAGGCCAGCACCGCCGTGCCGCTCTCCCGGTACCAGGCCCGTTCCCCCTCCCGGTCGGCTCCCGTCAGGGTGACGCAGCCCGCGCCGCCGCCCCAGGGGTCCCGGATCTGACAGGCCAGGCCGAAGTGAGGGGAGGACACGGTAAAGGGCTCCAGGTCGTGGGCGGCGGCGTAGTCGTTGGCCTCCTGAATCCGCTCTGCCGTCCAGTTGGACCCGCCGAAGGCCCGCAGCTTGCCCTGCTTTTTCAGATCATTGAGGGTCTCCACCAGCTCCCCCGCCTGGGCGTGATGGCTGTCCCGGTGGAGCAGGAACAGGTCGATGCACTCCACCCCCAGCCGCCGCAGGGAGGTCTCCACGTCCTTCACCAGGCAGGCCGGGGTCACCCGGTCGGGCCGCAGAGGCGTGGGATGGCAGCCCTTTGTCTCAATGACCAGCTTATCCAGGTCCCTGCCCTTCAGCCAGCGGCCCAGCAGCTCCTCGCTGCCGCCGTATACATGGGCGGTGTCAAAGGCATTGACGCCCGCGTCCACCGCCGCGTCCAGCACAGCGGTGTCCTTCAGGTCCGCGCAGCCCAGCACCAGCCGGGACACGGGCTTGTCCAGCCCGGAAATGGTTCCGTATTTCATGGTATTCCTCCCGTTTCTCTTGTTTGCTCAGCCGCTCTCCTTGCGCACCAGCCGCCAGGTGATGGACTGGGACTGGACCTGCCGTCCGGCCATCCGCTCCAGCAGCAGCTCGGCGGCCATACCGCCCAGCCTGTGCGCCTCATGGGCCAGAGAGGTGATGCGCACCGGGCACAGGTCGCTGTAATAGCTGTTGTCAAAGCTGACCACTGCCGTGTCCGCAGGGATCTTGTGTCCGGTGCTCAGGAGCATGCGGATGAGCCGGTCGGCGATCTCGTCGTTGTAGCAGATGACTGCCGTGCAGTCCTTGAGGTAAAATTGGGTAAAGTGTTTCAGCAAGTCGTTGTGTCCGTAGTCCAGCAGGTAGCGCCGTTCCTCGGTGGTGTACCACAGGACCCGGTCGTCCGGTAGAGGCAATCCGGCGTCCCGCATGGCGGCCAGGTAGCCCAGATACCGCTGGTGGCCCTGGATGTCGTCGCTCTTGAAGATGCCGGCGATCTTGGTGTGGCCCCGGGCGATGAGATGGCGGGCCAGCTGATACCCGCCGCCGAAGTTGTCGTCCGATACGCACACCGCCCCCGGCAGCGCCCCGTAGCTGCCGTGGATGAACACCACCGGGATGCCCGCCAGGTCCAGCTTCTCGTACAGGTCCAGGTTGGGGTTGGGCAGAGCGGTCTTGGATCCCTCCACGATCAGCCCGCCCACCGGCTGGTGAAGCAGGCCCTGGAGGATGTCCCGCTCGTTGGACACCTTGTTCTGCGTGGAGTAGAGGAGGGTGGAGTAGTTTTTCCGGCTGAGCACCGCCTGGATGTCCTGGAGGACCGTGGGAAAGATGTAGTCGTTTAAATAGGATGTGACCACCGCGATCCGGTCGCTGCCGCCGGAGCGGCCCCGGTCCAGCACCCGGGACCCGCTGCCTTGCCGCTTCTCGATGAGTCCCAGCTCCACCAGCTTGTCCAACGCCTGCCGCACCGTCTGGCGGCTGACCGAGTAGATTTGGGTCAGCTCCTGCTCGGTGGGCAGCTTGTCCGGGAAGGTGCCCCGGGCGATTTCCGCCTGAAGCTGAGCCGCCAGCTGAAGATATTTAAAGGCCATAGCGCCGCCCCCTCTCTGTACAGATCAGATATGTTTTTGCTCAAAAATCAATACAAATTCCGTTCTTTTTCTCTTCTCATCCCTTCTTATTTTTCTTTATTTTTTCATTTATTATATCATAATAAATGAAATTATCAACTATAGTCCATATATTTTTTATATTGTATTTCTTTTTATAACTTTTCTAAAATTTATATTGTTTCATTGACCATAAAACATTTTCTTCAAGACAAATATATTGTAAAACCCCCTGCCGTCTGATACCGTATACTCAGCAAATGGTACGGCCGTAGCAAATTCCTGTCCGTCCTGCCGGCGAAGGCGCACCGCTGGCGGCACCACCACATGGGCTATTATTTTAGGGGAGGTTTTCCGGAATGAAAAAGGAAGCACTCTGGCGGGGTCTGACGTCAGTGCTGGCAGTCCTGCTGGCATTTCTGTTTGTCATGACAAACGTGGCCTGGGGGTATGAAAACCTGATCAACTCGGCCCTGAACGTCACCACCCGCAAGGCCGTGGAGTCGGAATCCAGCTCCACGGTGGACACCGCTTTTTACAAGAGCGACTACGGCGATGTCAACCACCTGACGGAGGAGGACCTTGACCGCCTGAACGCGGACGAGGACGCCTTCATCGTCCAGGAGATGGAAGAGGGCGCGGTTCTGCTAAAGAACGACAACAACGCGCTTCCTCTGGCGCAGGACGAGCGCCGGGTCACCCTGTTCGGCAGCGGGTCCGCCAAGCCGCTGTATCACGGAAACTCCGGCGGCGGCGACAACGATCCCAGCCGGGAGGTTAGCTTCTATCAGGCGCTCAAGGACGAGGGCTTCACCATCAACGAGGCCCTCTATCAGGCCTACCTGAACAGCCCCACCACCCGAAAAATCGTGGTCACCAACGAGCAGTCCGCCGGCACCTACGGCGGCACGGACTCCTGGTCCATCGGCGAAGAGCCTATCTCCTTCTATACCGACGAACTGAAATCCACCTTCTCCGACTACAACGACGTGGCCATCGTAGTCCTCACAAGGGCCTGCGGCGAGGACAGCGACCTGCCCACCTCCGACGAGGACGGCGTCAGCTACCTCTCCCTCCACCAGGATGAGAAGGACATGCTGAACATGATCTACCAGTCCGGCCAGTTCGACAAGATCATCCTCATCAACAACAGCCCCAACCCGCTGGAACTGGGATGGCTGGACGAATACCACGTGGACGCCTGCCTGTGGATCGGGAACCCCGGCCTGGTGGGCTTCCGTGGGGTGGTCAACCTGCTCACCGGGGCGGCCAATCCCTCCGGCCGTCTGGTGGACACCTACGCCGCCAGCTCCCTCTCCGCCCCCTCCGTGCAGAATTACGGCAGCTTTACCTTTGAAAACAGCACCGAGATCACGGATTACTGCGCGGACGACGGCAAGTATGTCACCCACTACATGGTGTACGCTGAGGGCATCTATGTGGGCTACAAGTACTATGAGACCCGCTATGAAGACTGTGTCCTGGGGCAGGGCGGTGCGTCCAGCGGTTCGGGCGTGTTCGCCTCTCAGAACGGTGCCTGGAGCTACGCGGATGAGGTCGTCTATCCCTTCGGCTACGGATTGAGCTACACCACCTTCCAGCAGACCCTGGACAGCGTGACAGAGGCGGACGGCACCTTCACCGTCAGCGTGACCGTGACAAACACCGGCGACACCGCCGGAAAAGACGTGGTGCAGGTCTACGCCCAGACGCCCTACACGGACTACGACCGGGAGAACCTGGTGGAGAAATCCGCCATCCAGCTGCTGGGCTTCGGCAAGACCGGCCTGCTGGAGCCCGGCCAGTCTGAGCCGGTCACCGTGACGTGTGACAAGTATCTGCTGGCCAGCTACGACTACACTAACGCAAAGGGCTACATTCTGGACGCGGGGGACTACTACCTCGCCATCGGCAGCGACGCCCACGACGCGCTGAACAATGTCCTGGCGGCCAAGGGCGCCGACGGCCTGGTGGACCAGGACGGCGAAAGCGTCCCCGGTGACGCCGGAAAGACCTACACCTGGAGTCAGGCCCAACTGGATACGGAGACCTACAAATACTCTCTCCAGACCGGCGTACAGGTCACCAATCAGCTGGACGACGCGGACCTCAATCACTGGATCGATAACAGCGTGACCTACCTGACCCGCCAGGACTGGGAGGGCACCTTCCCCCAGCCGGTAACCGGTCTGACCGCCACTGAGGACATGATCCGGGAGCTGGACGGCCACCTCTACGAGACGCCTGACGACGCCCCCTCCATCCGCTCCTTCACCATGGGAGCGGACAACGGCATCACCTTTGTGGACATGAAGGACGAGACCTACGACAGCCCCGTGTGGGACGAATTCCTGGACCAGCTTACCCTGGACGATATGGTCTCCATCATCGATGAGACCTGGTCCTCCCCCGCTGTGGACAAGGTCAACAAGCCGGAATCCCGCAATCAGGACGGCCCCGGCGGCGTCAGCGGCCCCTACCTCCAGGGCGACCAGACCGCCACGCCCACCGCCTATGTGGGCCAGTCCCTGGCAGCCGCCACCTGGAACCTGGACATGCTGGCCAAACGTGGCAGCTTCCTGGCTGAGGACGCCATCTTCGCAGGCGTTTCCCACCTCTGGGCCCCCGGCGGAGACATGCACCGCACCCCCTTCTCCGGCCGGAATTTTGAGTACTACTCCGAGGACGCCGTTCTGGCCTACCTCTGCTCAGCCAGCGAGACCGCGGCCATGCAGGTCAAGGGCCTGTGCGCCAGCATCAAGCACTTTGTGGGCAACGACCAGGAGACCAACCGTCACGACCTGGCCACCTTTATGACCGAGCAGACCGCCCGGGAGATCTATCTGAAGGCCTTTGAGGGCGCCTTCACCAAGGGCGGCGCCCTGGGCACCATGACCTCCTATAACCGCATGGGCTGCACCTACGTGGGCCACAGCGCCGCGCTGCAGCGGGAGATCCTCCGTTCCGAGTGGGGATTCCAGGGCGTCATCATCTCCGACGCCGCCATGAACAACTACCAGCACGCCCTGGAGGGCCTGGTAGGCGGCACCGACTTCTGGTGTATGTCCGGCTTCTACAACATGGTGGTTCCCGGCGCTGAGCTGCGGAATGTAGAGCTGAAAAATTACATCGAAGCCAACGACGACGGCTACCTGCTGGGCCTGCTGCGGGAGGCAAACCACAATTTCTACTACGCCTTTGTCCACACCAACCTGATCAACGGCCTGAATCCCGACACCACCTTTGTTACTGTCTACCCCTGGTGGAAAACCGTTATCATTGCCGCGGACTGCACTGTCGGCGTGCTCACTGCGGCGGCCTGCGCGCTGTATGCCTCCGCCCTTCTCCGCAAAAAGCGGAGCGCCGGAATCCAGTGACATTCCCTGTCAATCTGTCTGAAATGTGGGGTGCATTATGAAAGAATTCTTCAAAAACAGAACCGCAGGCTCTTTTGTGGGGCTCTTTGCCGCCGTGCTGGCCATTGTCACCGCCTTAGCCCTGCTGATCTACGGCCAGTCCGTCGGTGATTTCCTACCCGCCGCCTTTCTCCTTCTCCTGGCCGGTGCCGTCTGCGCCGGGGCGGCCTGGGCCACCGGTCTTCCCTTCCTGCCCATTGCCCCCGGCGTGTGCTACGTGCTGGCCTTCGGCCTCTACCTGAAGCGGGAACTGATGACCATGTCCAATTATTTCAACCAGATCGCCATCGGCAACTCCGGAAGTTCCTTCCAGATGATTATAACCTTCCTGGGCCTGATGATGGCTGCCGCGGTGCTGGCCACGGTGTCCAGCTGCTTCCGCCAAAAAAAGGCCTAAGCCGTCCCTGTCCGACCCGGCCGGAGCTTCTGCCGGTCGGGTCGGAGTCTCAAATATGGAGGTCTCATTATGTCAACTTTCTCCCTGAATTCCGGCTGGCTGGTGGCCCACCTGGGCGAGGAGGACAAGGCCATTCCCGTCAGCCTCCCCCACGACGCCATGCTCTCCGAGCCCCGCACAGCGGAGTCGGCGGGCGGCACCAACACGGGCTGGTTCCAGGGCCGGGACTACGTCTATGAAAAGGTCTTTGAAGCCCCGGCAGAGTGGGCGGACCGGGACGTATATCTGGAGTTCGAGGGCGTCTACCGCAACGCCGAGGTGTGGCTCAACAGCGAGCAGATCGCCTTCCACGCCTACGGCTACACCGGCTTCTACGTCCCGCTGACCGGCAAGGTACGGCTGGGAGAAGAGAACCTGCTCCGGGTCATTGCCCGCAACGCCGACCAGCCCAACTCCCGCTGGTACTCCGGCGCGGGCATCTACCGCCCGGTATGGCTCCATGTCCTCCCCAAAGCTCACATCGGCCTCGACGGCCTGAAGATCCAGACGCTGGACCATGTCCACCCCACTGTACGGGTGTCCCTGGCCCTGTCCTGCCCCGGCAACGTCCAGGTCGCCATTCTGGACGGGGACCGGGAGCTCGCCCGCACCGAGTGCAGCTGCAATCCCGGCGGCGCGGTGGACGTCCCCCTCCCCGGCGCGGAGCTGTGGAGCCCGGACCACCCCAAGTGCTACACCTGCCGGGCAGTCTTCGGCGAGGATGTGCGGGAGGAGTCCTTCGGCATCCGCACCGTCGCCTGCGACAGCAGGCAGGGCTTGTGCATCAACGGCGAGCGAGTCATCCTCCGGGGCGCCTGCATCCACCACGACAACGGCATTCTGGGGGCAGTCACCCTCCCCGAGGCGGAGGAGCGGAAGGTGCGCCTGCTGAAACAGGCGGGCTATAACGCCATCCGCTGTGCCCACAACCCCTGCTCCAAGGCCCTGCTGGACGCCTGCGACACGCTGGGCATGCTGGTGCTGGACGAGTACGCCGACATGTGGTACATCCACAAGACCCGGTATGACTACGCCTCCCACATGCCGGACAACTGGAAAAATGACCTGCGGGACCTGGTGGGCAAGGACTTCAACCACCCCAGCGTGGTCATGTACTCCATCGGCAACGAGGTGTCCGAAACCGCCCAGAAGCGTAGCATTGAGCTGACCGGGCAGATGACGGAGTACCTCCACCAGCTGGACGACCGCCCTGTGACCTGCGGCATCAACATCTTCTTCAACTTCCTCAGCTCCATGGGCTTGGGCGTGTACAGCGACAAGAAGGCAGAGCAGGAGGCGGCCAAGGCGGAGCGGCGCAAAAGCGCCCCGGCGAAGAAGAAGGCCGTGGGCAGCGAGTTCTTCAACAACCTGGCCGGTCTGCTGGGCGCGGACTTCATGAAATTCGGCGCCACCCTCCACGGCAGCGACGTCAGGACCCGGGACTCCTTTGCCAGGCTGGACGTAGCCGGGTACAACTACGGAGAAAAGCGCTATCTGCGGGACCTGAAGAAGTACCCCCAGCGGGTCATTCTGGGCAGCGAGACCTTCTGTGCCGACGCGGCCCGGTTCTGGGACATGGCCAAGGAGTACCCGGCCCTCATCGGCGACTTTGTGTGGACGGGCATGGACTATCTGGGCGAGGTGGGCCTGGGGGCCATGGAGTATAAGAGCTACGCCCCTGACTTTGACCACGGCCCCGGCTGGATCGCCGCTGGCGTGGGCGTGCTGGACCTGACCGGCGCACCCACCGGCCAGACCGCCTATACCCAGGTGGCCTTTGAGCTGTCTCCCATCCGCATCGGCGTGGTCCCCGCCGACCACGCCTTCGAGCCCCACTCTCCTTCTGCCTGGCGCATGAGCAACACCCATGAGACCTGGGCCTGGAACGGCTGTGAGGGCAAGGAGACACGGGTGGAGGTCTACGCCCGGGGCGCCAAAGTGGCCCTGATCCTCAACGGCAGGCCCATGGGAGAGAAGCGGCTGGACCGGGACAGCCGGGCGGCCTTCCGGGTGGCCTGGCAGCCGGGGGAGCTGACCGCCGTGGTCTACAGCTCCGACGGTGCCGAGCTAGGCCGCACCAGCCTCTCCAGCGCCGGAGAGGAGACCTGTCTCGCCGTGGAGCCAGAGCAGGCTCAGGTGACAGCCGGAGGGCTATGCTATATCCGCCTGAGATATACGGACGAAAAGGGCAGCCTCAAGCCCCTGGCCCGCGGGGAAATCCATGTGGCGGTGAAGGGCGGCGAGCTGCTGGCCCTGGGCAGCGCCTGCCCCTACAATGAGCGGGGCTACCTGACTGACACCACCGACACCTACTACGGCCAGGCTCTGGCCATTGTCCGTGCGGACGGGACCGGTACCATTACGGTCCGGGCCGACAGCCCCTACGGCAGCGCCCAGGCCAGCGTGCCCTGCCGGGAGGAGGGCGGCAGATGAGCGGCAGCGTAAAAAAGCTGGGCCAGTCCGGCCCCATCCGCAAGCTGTTGGATCTGTGGCACAGGCACCCCAAAATTGCCCAGTTCATCACCTATTTCCTGGTGGGCAATCTGGCCACTCTGGTACAGGTGGTACTCATCCCGGTGCTCCAGCCCGTCTTTGAGGCCACCGGGCTGGTGGACGTGGACCTGCACCTGTTCGGGCCCATCGGCGACCCGGCGGCTGTCACCACCGTAACGGTGGCCGGGGAGACCGTCACCGGCCTCAATCCCTACTACGTATTCAACTTCACCGCCGGACCGGTGAACACCCTGGTGCACACCACCCTCAACGGCATCACCGGCGACTACCTGGCCCACGGCGGTCTGGCCTACTTTCTGGCCACCTTCATCCCCCTGATCCTCTCCCAGGTGGTGAGCTTCTTCATGCAGCGGAAGGTCACCTTCAAGTCCGACGGCAACGTGGCCTGGCAGGCCATGTGGTACTTTCTGGCCTTCTGTGTCATCACCGTGGGGGCCAACGCCCTGTACGGCGTGTACCAGCCCTGGCTCTACAGCACCATCGGCGAGGGGCCCGGCGGCCTGGTGGCCGCCTTCCTCCAGTGCTGCATCGCCTTCTGGGTGTTCTTCCCCATCATGAAAATCATCTTTCCTGAGAGCAAATCCCAGAGCTGACCCTGCACAGGCCAGCGTAAAGGAGCCATTTCTATGGAACAGGAGGCAATGGCCCGGGCCGTCCTCAGCGGCGGCACGGCGCTTGGCATTGAATTGGGTTCCACCCGCATCAAAGCGGTCCTCATCGGGCCCGACCACGCCCCACTGGCCTCCGGCGCATACAGCTGGGAGAGCCGCCTGGAAAACGGGCTGTGGACCTACCATCTGGACGACATGTGGCAGGGTATCCAGGCTGCCTACGCCCAGATGGCCGCCCAGATCAGGGCGCGGTACGGCGTCACCCTGCGCCGTCCGGGCGCTCTGGGTGTGTCCGCCATGATGCACGGATACCTGCCCTTTGACCGGCAGGGCCGCCAACTGACGGCTTTCCGCACCTGGCGCAACACCAAGACCGCCCAGGCGGCGGAGGAGCTGACCGGCTGTCTGGGCTTCAACATCCCCCAGCGGTGGAGCGCCGCCCACCTGTACCAGGCGGTGCTGGACAGCGAGCCCCACGTGGCACATCTGGACTTTCTCACCACCCTGGCCGGCTACGTCCACTGGCAGCTCACCGGGGAGAAGGTGCTGGGGGTGGGAGACGCCTCCGGCATGTTCCCCATCGATCCGGACGCCGTGGACTACGACCAGGACATGCTGGATCGGTTCGACGGCCTGCTCCAGGCCCACGGCCACAGTTTTACACTGCGGCAGGTGCTGCCCAGAGTGCTCCTGGCAGGGACCGCAGCGGGCACTCTAACCGCTGCCGGCGCCCGGCTGCTGGACCCCACCGGCACACTGGAGCCCGGCGTGCCCTGCTGTCCCCCGGAGGGGGACGCAGGCACCGGCATGGTTGCCACCAACAGCGTGGCCCCCAGGACGGGGAATGTGTCCGCTGGCACCTCCCTGTTCGCCATGGTGGTGCTGGAGCGGCCCCTGACCAGGGTCTACCCGGAGATCGACCTGGTGGCCACCCCGTCGGGGGCCCCGGCGGCCATGGTCCACTGCAACACCTGCACCTCCGACCTGGACGCCTGGGTCCGTCTGCTGGGCGAGACGGCGGCCGCCGCCGGCGCCCGGCTGGACACCACCGGGCTGTACACCCTGCTCTACCGCAAGGCCCTGGAGGGCGACCCGGACTGCGGCGGCCTGACCGCCTGCAACTACTACTCCGGCGAGCCGGTGACCGGTCTGACCGGCGGCCGGCCTCTGCTGGTGCGCCGCCCGGACAGCCGCCTGACCCTGGCCAACCTGATGCGGGCCCACCTCTGGGCCGCCATGGCCACCCTGAAGCTGGGCATGGACATTCTCACCGGCCCGGAGCAGGTGGCCCTGGACCGGCTCAACGGCCACGGCGGACTGTTCAAGGTGGAGGGCGTGGCCCAGCGGCTGATGGCGGGCGCGCTGGACGTGCCGGTGGCGGTGATGGAGACGGCGGGCGAGGGCGGCCCCTGGGGCATGGCCCTGCTGGCCGCCTACGCGGTGAACAGAGCACCCGGCGAGACCCTGGCGGACTACCTGTCCCAGCGGGTGTTCTCCAATGTCCGGGAGCGCTGCATGATGCCCGTTCCGGAGGACCGGGCGGGGTTCGCCGTCTTTCTGGACCGGTACTGTGCCGCTCTGGCGGTGGAGCGCGCCGCCGTAAACGCGTTGTGAATAAAGGAGTCAACAGCATGAGCATGCATGATTATGAGTTCTGGTTCGTGGTGGGCAGTCAGTTCCTCTACGGCGCGGAGGTGCTGGAGACCGTGGCCGCCCGGGCCTCCGAGATGGCCGCCGCCCTCAGCGCCGCCGGGCGCCTCCCCTGCCCCCTGGTGTACAAGGCCACCGCCAAGACCTGCGGTGAGATCACCGACCTGGTCCGGGAGGCCAACCACGACCCCCGCTGCGCCGGTATCGTGGCCTGGTGCCACACCTTCAGCCCCTCCAAGATGTGGATCAACGGGCTGGTGGACCTGCGCAAGCCCTACTGCCATCTGGCCACCCAGTACAACCGGGACATCCCCAACGAAGAGATCGACATGGACTTCATGAACCTGAACCAGGCCGCCCACGGGGACCGGGAGCACGGCTTTCTGGGCGCCCGGCTCCGCCTGCCCCGGAAGGTCATCGCCGGCTACTGGCGGGACGAGGCCGTCCAGCGCCGCCTGGGAGACTGGATGCGCGCCGCCGTGGGCGTGGCCTTCTCCCGCTCGCTGAAGGTGATGCGCTTCGGCGACAACATGCGGGAGGTGGCAGTCACAGAAGGCGACAAGGTGGAGGCCCAGATCAAGCTGGGCTGGCAGGTGAACACCTGGCCGGTGGGCCGTCTGGTGGAGACCATGGACGCCGTCACCGACGGGCAGATCGATGCCCTGGTGGAGGAGTACCGGCAGAATTACGACCTGAACCCCGACGACCTGGAGGTCATCCGCTACCAGGCCCGGGAGGAGCTGGCCATGAAGGCCATGCTGGACGGCGAAGGCTGCAGGGCCTTCTCCAACAACTTCCAGGATCTGTACGGCATGCGCCAGCTGCCCGGCCTGGCCACCCAGCACCTGATGGCCCAGGGCTACGGGTACGGCGGCGAAGGCGACTGGAAGGTGGCGGCCATGACCGCCATCCTCAAGGCCATGAGCGAGGGCCAGACCGGCGGCACCGCCTTTATGGAGGACTACACCTACCACCTGGAGCTGGGCAACCAGTACAGCCTGGGCGCCCACATGCTGGAGGTGTGCCCCTCGGTGGCGGCGGCGCGGCCCCGCATCGAGGTCCACCCCCTGGGCATCGGCGACCGGGAGCCCCCCGCCCGGCTGGTGTTTGAGGGCCACGCGGGCAAGGCCATTGTGGTCAGCCTGATAGATATGGGAGGCCGTCTCCGGCTCATCTGCCAGGATATCCACTGCGTCAAGCCCATCTTCCCCATGCCCAACCTGCCGGTGGCCCGGGTGATGTGGCAGCCCCTCCCCGACCTGACCACCGGCGTGGAGTGCTGGATTACCGCAGGCGGCGCCCACCACACCGTCCTCAGCTACGACGTGACCGCCGGGCAGATGAGGGACTGGGCCAGGATGATGGACATCGAGTTCGTCCACATCACCGCAGGCACCACGCCGGAGCGTCTGGAGCACGACCTCTTCCTCTCCGACCTGGCCTGGAAGCTGAGAGGGCGGTGAGCGGCATGCTGGACGAACTGCGGCAGGCCGTGTGGGCGGCCAATGTGGAGCTGCCCCGCCGGGGGCTGGTGACCTACACCTGGGGCAACGTGTCCGGCATCAACCGGGACCGGGGTCTGGTGGTCATCAAGCCCTCCGGCGTGGAATACGAATCCCTGACGCCGGAGGACCTGGTGGTGGTGGATCTGGACGGCAACACGGTGGAGGGCAGCCTGAACCCCTCCAGCGACACGGCCACCCATCTGGCGCTCTACAGGGCCTTCCCCCACCTGGGCGGGGTGGTCCACACCCACAGCCCCAACGCCGTGGCCTGGGCCCAGGCGGAGGAGGACATCCCCTGCTACGGCACCACCCACGCCGACTACTTCTACGGCCCCATCCCCTGCGCCCGCCGCCTGACCAGGGCGGAGATCGACGGAGACTACGAGGGGAACACGGGCCGGGTCATTGTGGAGACCTTCCAGAGCCGGAGCATAGACCCGGACTACATCCCCGGCGTGATCTGCGCCGGACACGGCCCCTTTGTCTGGGGCCGCAGCCCGGCTCAGGCGGTATACCACAGCGTGGTGCTGGAGGAGGTGGCCCGTATGGCCATTCTCACCCGGCAGGTTTGCCCTGCCGCCCATGCCGCGCCCCAGGCCATGCTGGACAAGCATTTTCTTCGCAAGCACGGACCCAACGCCTATTACGGGCAGAAACAGCACGCGTAAACGCGATCACGGAGCGCCCCGGACGAAAATCGTCCGGGGCGCTCCGTGATTCGTCATGGTCTGTGCCGCTCCGTTCCGGGCCGTCATCCCCGCTCGGTGCGGACAATTGCAGCGCTCTACCGCCCCTTTGCCTCGGGGTACTCGTTGCACAGCAGGTAGAGCGGGGTCTCATCCTCCTCGATGGTGGGAAAGCGCCCCTGCTTCTCATAGAACCGGTTGTCCACATTGTCGTCGTTGGTCATGGACACCTCGCCGATGAGCACCGGGCCGTGGCCCTTCTCCGCCCAGAAGGCGTGGTACTGCCTCTGGGGCAGGGTGATGCTCATGCCGGGCGTCAGGCGGAGCACAGTGGCGGCGGGAACCGTCTTCTCCACGCCGTCCAGGTGGACGGTCACCGGCGTATCCGCCAGTTCCTCATCCTCCGTGGCGTTCCACACCTGGACCATCAGGTTGCCGCCGCCCCGGTTGATGATGTCCTCCATCTTGCTCCAGTGGAAGTGGTTAGGGGAGAGCTGATCCTCTTGAGAGATAAGCAGCTTCTCCGCGTAGGGCTTTTTGTACTTGCTGTTGTGCAGGTTTCCGTTGCGGATGGTGAAGAGGGCCAGTCCGATCTCGCGGAATCTCCCGTGGCCATAGTCGGTGATGTCCCAGCCCAGCATATTGTCCCGGATCTCGTCGCACTCATGCCCGGCCCGCGCCCAGTCCTCCGGGCTCCAATAGGCCCAGGGCGGCAGCCGGAAATTCATTTCTTTGCAAAAATCCACCGCATCCCGCAGGATGGCATTGATTTCAGAGCGTTTCATACAGCACGGTCTCCTTTTTGGTATCATGGAGGGCCGGCGGCAGGAGATCGTCCTGCCGCCGGCCCGGGGATCTGAAGCTCAGCCCACCAGGGCCTTGATATAGCGCTGGATGGTAAGGGCGAGCTGGCCGCGGTCCACGGCTCTGCCCGGGTTCTCAGCCGCTCCCATGCCCGTCTCTGCGCACCACAGGAGAGCTGCCTCCCGCTCGGTCAGCGTCCCATCCTCAGGCTCCACGACGCCCAGCGCTCCCGCGTACCGGTAGAGCATGACGGCTGTCTGCTCCCACGTCAGGGCAGCGTCAGGCGCAAACCGTCCGCCGCCCACGCCGTTGGTCACGCCGCTGTCCTGGCACCAGGCCACCGCGTCGGCGTACCACGCCCCGGCCTCCACATCCATGAAGTCCGCGGGCCGGTCCGCCTTCTCCATGCCGTCCAGCCGGTAGAGCACGGTCACCAAGGTGGCGCGGTCCACGGGAAGCTCAGGCGCAAAGGTCTGATCTCCCGTACCGGAGAAGATGCCCTGGGCGGCCATCTGCTCCGCAGCCGCCTTGATCTCGGCGTCTGTAATGTCGGTGAAGGACGCCGCTCTCTGCTCAAAGCGGATGACCGCGGATTCCTCCAGCCAGATGCGGGCCCGTCCATTCTGGATGTATGCGATGGGCAGAACGGTCTCGGTCCCGTCTTCCTCCACGCGGACCGCCACATTGCCGCTGCCGGAGGGGACCTCCACTACAGTGCCGTCCACACCGGCGGGGATGGTGATCCGGCTCTGCGCCTCCCCGGCCTCGGTGACCGTGGTCTGCGCCGTCACGCCGTCGGGCCGGGTCAGCGTCTCGGTGACATCGCCGGTGATCAGGTCTCTCTGCGTGACCAGCTTGCTGCCGTCCGGCAGGGTTTCCACGCTTCCGGAAGCGGTGGGCGGCATGTAATCGGCCGTCTCCTCGCTGGGCGCCTCCTCAGCGGGGGCGGTGGCGTGGACGATATTGGCGTGGAGCCGCTTGCCGCCCTCGTAGAACATGTGCCAGCGGCCCTCGTCGTCCTGAATGAAGCAGGGCGCTCCGGCGCGGCCGTAGTCGGGATAGGCGCTCTCATCATCCGGGTTGTCGGGGTCGGCAGAGTCCTTGGAGTCGTAGAACACGCCCCACTCGATGCACTCGTTCAGGCTCTCGCCCACCTCAAAGGCGTACATGTTGCCGGAGGAGGCGTGGCAGATGACAAAGTAACGGGTCTCGCCGTCCACCTCCCAGGGCATGAACCAGGGACCGGAGAAGTTCCCCTGGTACTCGTCGTTCATGGTGGGGTCCAGCAGCGGTTCCTGAACCACTGTCCAGTCGGTGCCGTTGTCGGAATAGGCCCAGCAGATGTCCCGGTTCTTGTCGCTGAAGCCGCCGGTGGGGCTGATCATCAGCAGCATGATATACTTGTTGCCCAGCTCCGGGATGGTGTGCTCAAACACACGGGCATAGCTGGCCTCGCCGCCGTCGCTGCGGAAATCAGTGGCTCTGAGGCACTCGCCGCCGTACTCCCAGTGGAGCAGGTCATCGGACAGGGCATAGCGGGTGACGGGGTTCTCCCCGTGGAAGTACATGATGTAGCACCCCTGTTCCTCCAGCCACATGACGTAGGGAGAGGACACGTGGGAGACATCGTAGTAGGGATCCCACTGGTTGGACACCACCGGGTTGCCATCGTACTCGATCCAGGGCCCGTCCAGAGAGTTGGATACGGCCACGCAGTTGCCTGCGGGATTGTCATGGGGCGCGTAGAACAGGTAGTAGCGGTAGTCGCCCAGCTCGTTGCTCACGGGGTGGTCCTTGGTGTCCACAATGGTGGGGAAATTGAACTCATTTGTGGGGTTGTAGATATAGTCTTCCAGCTCAATGGTATAGCCCTGGGCGGTGAACTCAGGGAACACCGGGGCGGTGCGGTCGGCCTCCACGTTGTAGACGCCGGAGTACCGGGTCCGTCCGTTGGCCACGGCCTTCACATAGTAGCCGTTGACTGCCAGGCCGCTGGGGATGGTGAGCTGGGCGGAAGCGGTGTCGCCGATGAAGGAGGCCGTGGCCGGAGCCACGCCGTCCACCGCCTGATGGCGCTTATCCACCAGGGTCAGGGTCACCTGCTCGCCGTCGGCAAAGCCGGTGCCGGTGACGCTCACATCCATCACGGCGCTCTCGGTCTCCTTCTGGCTGGTGCCGGAGAGGGTGACCTCTGTCACCCGGGCGGGAGACACGCCGTCGGGCAGCACCTCGCCGGTGCCCAGCCGGACATGCTTCACGTCCAGATTGCAGCGGCCGCCGTTGTCAGCGCCCAGGCGGATCAGGTCGCCGCCCTTGTAGGTGGTGAGGGGGACATTTTCAAAGGCCAGCTGGTCGTCCACGAAGAGATCGAACACATACACGCCCGCGTCCAGCCGCACTACAATACTGAAGGTATGCCACACGGTGGTGTCCAGCGCCATGGTGTACTCGCCTGTGCCGTTGGACATGGTGCTGACAAAGCCGTCCTCGCCGTAGCCCAGGAAAATGGAGGCGATCTTGCCGTCGGTGTCGTTGGCGTCCGTGCCCATGCGCACGGCGATCTCATTGGCCTGGTTGTCCACCATGCCGGCTACTCTGGCCTCTACCTGGAGGGTAAAGCCGTCTCTGGGCAGCGCCAGGGTTGCGGGGGAGATCACCCAGTGATAGAGCTTCTCCGTGCCGATGCCGCTCTCGTTGGGCTTGCTGATGTTGACGTACTCGTCCTGCTGCGTGATGCTGCCCGTCTTTGTGGAGGAGCGCCAGCCGTCCGCCGTCCAGTCGGACGCCATGGCGTGGTCCATCAGATCCCAACCGGCGGCAGGGGCCTGATCGCCTTCCACCAGGACCGGCGTGGTGGTATTCTCCAGGGGGAGCTGAAGGGGGGTGTTGTCCTTGACCACAGTGGCATTGGCCTGGAGATCGCTCACCGTGGAACTGGTGTCGTACTCATCCACAAAGGGGTTGAGGCCGTAGAGGTAGCGCACCTGGCCGCTGCCGCCCTCGGGGATGGCCTCCGCCAGGGTCAGGCGGATGGTGTCGGCATCCTGCCGCACGGCGGACAGCACCTCCACCTCCTCCGTTCCATTGAGGACGGTAAAGCCGGGGATATTGCCTGTGGCGGGGGTGATGTCACTGCCGCCGCGGTGGGTGATCTTCACGTCGATGACGCTCCGGTCTCCGTCCACATACTCCGCGCCGGAGATGTAGGGCCCGCGGTAGTAGTCGCTCTCGCCGTAGTAGTAGAGGATGCTGTTTGCCACGCGGCGGCCGATCTCGTCCTGGCCGTCCTTCTTGTAGTGGGCGGTGTCCTTGCGGGCAAACTCCATCTCCGTGGCCGCCAGGAAGAAGTTCTCCCCGTCGTCCAGGTCGTGCTGGGCGTTGCGGATAGCGGTATAGGCCGCGTCGTTGGAGATGTTGGGGTTATGGGTGCCGATCTGGCAGAGGAACATGGGGATGGTCTGGTCGCCCAGGTCGTCGCGGAATCTCTGGAGCAGGGTCTTCATGTCCTGCTCGTAGACCTCCTCGGCGATCATCAGACGGCCGTCGGTCTCGCCCTGGTTCCACACCATCAGCTCCACGCCGCCCGCGGCCTTGGCCCGGGTGACTGCCTTTCCGTAAAGGGTGGAGGTGTCGTCCGCGCTGGTGTAGTACATCCAGTAGCGGGTGGCCGCATGGCCCACATTGGGCGCGTGGAGACCGGATCCCGAGTCGGCCGCAGGGACAAAGCCCACGGGGATACCCAGCGCCTCCACCAGGTAGTTGCCCAGGGCGGGGGTCATGGAACCGCCCGCGCCGTCATAGGGGTCCACCAGGTGGGTCCACTGGCCGGAACGGGTGTAGTTGGCCACCAGGTCGCTGGCCTGGGTGCGCGGGGTCTCAGTGGCCTGGCCCACCATATTGGACTGGCCGATGCACAGGATATTGATGCCCACGCCCCACTTGTGGGTGCCCGCGGCCTCTTCCACCACCGCGCCGCCGGCGTCCAGCGCCCGGACCTCCAGGCGGTACCAGCCGCCCTGGGGTACGGTCATGCTGCCGGACCAGGTCCCGGCGGAGAAGTCGGAGGCCATCTCGGTCCAGTCCACCACAGCGGCGGCGTCCTGGCCGGCGTCATAGTCCATGACCCGGGCCTCCACCTTTGCCGCGCCCTCTGCGGCCACAGTGCCGCTGACGGTGATCACGGCATTCTCATTTTCCACGTCTCTCTGGATCACCTGGTGGTCGCCGAAGTCCTCCACAGTCAGGCCGGCGGAGGGCTGGGGCGCGCCGTCCACAGCCCGGACGATCACATCGTCAAAGCTGGCGGACGTGTTATAGGTGGCAAGGCCGATCCTGCCGGAGGAGTGGGTGCCGTCCACAGCCTCCAGCTCCTTTACGCCGTTGACATACAGCGCGATATTGTCGCCGGAGAAGGTCATCTTCAGCGTATAGGTCTGCCCCAGCTCCATGGTGTATTCCTTCTGGGCCAGGATCACGCTGCCGCCGTCGATGCGCCGGTCGATCATCAGCTTGCCGCCGTTGTAGGCGCCGACATAGCGGTTCTGTGTGCCGTCCGCCCGGCCGCTCACCATGACGGCAATGTTCTTGCTGGTCTCGGTGGAAGTCACCTTGACCTCCAGCTCGTAGTTGCTCCACGCGTCATCCCCGGCAAACGCCATGGCACCGCCCGCACCGCTCTGCACGTAGGCCCCGTCTGTCACGGTCCAGGTGCCGCTGTCCACCGTCCAGCCGTCGGCGTCGCCGTCATTGAAGTCGTCCTGGAAGAGGATGTCGCTCTCCTCCCCCGCCAGCTTCCGGCAGACAAGCACGGAGGCGTCGTCCTGGTTATTCGCCTTGTTGGAGCGGGCCGTGTAGTAGAGGTACAGGCTGTCTCCCTCCTGCAGGAAGCAGGCGTCGGCAGCTCTGGCCCGGTCCGGCTCGCCGTCCACAGAGTTGTAGAAAATCCCCTGCCGGGAGGCGGCGGAGAAGTCGGCGCTCAGCTTGGAGTAGCCGATGTTGCCGTTGGAGTTGTGGTAGACCACATAGGGCTCGCCGTCCCGTACCAGCAGCCGGGGCGAGGCGATGTTCCCCTTGTCGCCGGAGTCGGGGAACTGGAGCACCTTGCCGGAGTCCGTCCAGTTCAGCCCGTCGTCAGACACGGCATAGAAGATCTGCTTTCCGTTGGTGTAGGTCCCGTCCTCGGAGCGGTAGCCGTTTCCGGTGTAGAGCATCACATACTTGTTGCCCTGCCCCTCGATGGTGTACTCGTAGACGCTCTGCTGATAGGCCTGGTTGCCCGCAGGGGCGGAAGCGGCCTCAAAGACGGTCTGAATATTGGTAAAGTGGACGCCGTCGGAAGATTCCGCCACGCCGATGGCCGTGGAACCCATGCTGTAATACATCAGCATCCGCTGGTTTTCGCTGTCCCACACAGGCCAGGGGGCGTTGACGCTGCTCGCCACGCCCAGGGACTGGGCGGTCATCACCGGAGTGCCGTTTTCATATACGGTCCAGGGGCCCTCAGGGGCGGGCGCGGTGGCCAGCGCGATGCTTCTGGTCCCGCCGCTCTCATCGTTGTAGCTGAAATAGAGGTAGTAGCTGTCGATGGGGTCCTCCAGAACGCCCTCCGCCTTAAAAATGGCGGGCAGCTCCAGATTGAGGGCGGTCTTGTCGGGGGTCATCTGGTTGGTGACAATGACCTCCTGAGGCAGCTCCTCCTTCTCCTTGACGGTGATCCCGATCTTATCGCTGACCGCCTTGGAGCCGTCCTCTGCGGTCACCTCCACCCAGGCGGTGGCCTCGCCCGCGCTTACGGCAGTGATCACGCCGTCCTCGTAGGTGATGCAGTCCGGATCGGCTCCGCCCACATGATAGGTGCAGGTGAGACCCTCGGTCACCTGGGCGTTGCTCTTGTTGAAGACCCGCAGCTCAGGCTCAACGGCCGTGCCCACGGTGAGGGTTTCGCTGTCCAGCGTCAGGCCTGCCCGGGCCAGCTGGTCTTCCTCACCGGGCCGCACCTCCACCGCGTGGACGATGTTGGTGTTCAGGCGCTTGCCCGCCTCGTAGAACATGTGCCAGCGGCCCTCGTCGTCCTGGATAAAATAGGGCGCGCCCGCCCGGCCGTAGTCGGGGTAGGCGTCGGGGTTGGCGTCATCCACGTTGCGCACGCCCTGGGAGTTGTAGACCTCGCCCCACTCGATGCACTTGTCTAGGCTCTCCCCCACCTCAAAGGCGTAGATCTCGCCGGAAGAGGCGTGGCAGATGACGAAATACCGTCCGTCCCACTCCATAAACCAAGGTCCGGAGAAGTTGTCCTTGTACTCGGGACCAAGCTCGTCCGGGTTGAGCAGAGGCTCCTTCACAGGAGTCCATCTGATGCCGTCGCTGGAGTAGGCGTAGTAGATGTTGCGGTGCATGTTGTTGCCGTTGCCGGTGATCATCAGCAGCATGATGTACTTGTTGCCCAGCTCGGGGATGGTGTGCTCAAACACACGGGCATAGCTGGCCTCGCTGAAGCCGCTGCCGGTCTTGGAGAAGTCATTGGCGTGTACAATTTCTCCCCCATAGGTCCAGTTGAGCAGATCCGTGGAGGTGGCGTAACGGGTGGTGGGGTTCTCGCCGTGGAAGTACATGACGTAGCAGCCCTGCTCCTCAATCCACATGACCTGGGGAGAGGAGACGTGGGAGACGCTGTAATAGGGGTCCCACTTGTTGCCCACCACAGGATTGTTCTCATACTCAATCCAGGGACCGTCCAGAGAGTTGGACACGGCCACGCAGTTGCCCGCAGGCGCGTCGTGAGGCGCATAGAAGAGGTAGTACCGGTAGGCGTTGTCGCCGAAGCTGTTGCTCACCGGGTGCTCCTTGGTGTCCACGATAGTGGGGAAGTTGAACTCCTCCGTGGGGTTATACTGGTAGTCTGTCATCTCAATGGTATAGCCCACAGCCGCAAAGGTGGGGAAGTCCGGGGCTTCCAGCGCGCTTGTCACCTGGTAGACCCCGGAGCGGGCCTTGCTGCCTGCCGCCTCGGCCTCCACGTAGTAGTCCCCCATGGGAACCGTGCCGGGGATGGTCAGCGTCACTTCCGCCGCGTTGTCCACAACGGCTCCTTCGGCGGGATCCACGCCCTCCACCGCTCCGCCGTCGGTGTCCACCAGCGTTACGGTGACAGGTGTGTCGTTCTCCAGGTTCTCGCCCGCGATGGCCACGGTCACCTGCTGCTCCTGGCCCTCTGTCTGGCTGTATTCCGAGAGCGTGACCGAGGTGAGCCGGGGGTTCTCTGCCGCGGAGCCGTCATAGGGCCCCAGCTGGGCGGACAGGTCGCCGGTACCCGCCCGGACGGACTGCACGTCCATATTGCAGCGCCCCTTGTTGTCCGCGCCCAGCCGGATCAGGTCCGCGCCGGTGAGGCCCCAGTTGGAATCCTGCTCCAGGACCAGCTGGCCGTCTACGTAGACCTTGTAGTGATTGGTGGCGGGGTCGATCACCATGCCGTAGTTGTGCCATTGGGTGGTGTCCACCGGCTCCACCTGGGTGAAGTCGCCCCGGTTGGTAACGCCGCCGTCCTCTGTCCCGTACTTCAGGAAGATGGGGAAATATTTTCCCGTCCCATTCACCCGGACGGAGAACTCGTTGGTCCGGTCGCCCTCCACCGGCCCGGACAGGCGGATGGAGGCCTCAACGGTAAAGACGGTATCCGGCAGGTCAATGCTCTCTTTGTTCACCACCCAGGTGTAGCTGCCGGCATCCGTGTTGCTCTTGTCGTCGCCCTTCAGAATGTTGATATACCCGGCCTCCTGGCTCACGCTGCCGCTGTCGCCTGAGCCCAGGCTGGTCTTGAAGCTGTCCGTATAATACTCTGTGTCCGCATCCAGCAGATCCCAGGGGCTCCCCGCCCCGGACTCATCCTCCGCCGTGGCGTAGGTGGGGATGAAGCTGAGGATCATCGCCAGCGCCAGGAGCAACGAACATGTCCTCTTTTTCATTTAGCGCCTCCTTCTACCGCATAGCGCGCATCTTCTCCCAGCAGCAGCCGCTCCATCCGGCTGCAAAGCTCCTCAAAGTCTCCGCGCGCCATTTTTCCTGTGTCGATCAGATAGAGATAGTCGTACAGATTGGGCAGGCAGGGCAGGGACAGCAGCTCCTTGGCAAAGGCATGGGCCGCAATCTCCCCGCACCGGTTGATGTGGGAATGGCGTTTCAGCCCCAGGAGGGAGAAACTGACGACCCCTTCCAGCTCCTCCACAATGGACTTGTGCTGCTGATACTCCCAGATGTGAAAGAACTCATGGGCCAGGTGGACCTCCGTCGCCTCCTCGCCGGTCAGACGCCGTCCCTCCCAGCCGCTGTGCCGGGCCAGTTCCTCAATGGAGTCGGGGTACAGCTCCACGCTGCACCCCTCCGGACTCATGGTGGCCTGTCCCCGGAGCACAACGCCATACCCCTTCTTCCCTGTCCCGCCCCGGTAGATCCGGATACCGCCGCTCTGGTAGAGACTCCTGATATCCGTCCCGCGGAACTGTGCGGCCGCCGTTCTCCCCGCCTCCAGAGCGCCGTCCACATAGTACCCCATCCGCTCCGGCGGTATCTTCTGAAACAGCAGGTCATTGGAAAGCTCACACATCGCCAGGATCCGATCGTCCATCCGCCCGCCTCCCCGATTTATTTATAGGCCACTGCCAGGATCTCTTCCGAGTCCTCCATCATCTCAGTCTCAACGTCCAGAATGGAGTAGAGCTGTTCCGCTGTCTGCATGCCGGTCAGATCCAGCATTTTTTCCTTATAAAATACGAACACCTTGGGGATGGTGGCATTGGCGTCCGAGTAGGTGGTGTTGTCGTCCAGGAAGTGGTTGAATATCTCCCTCCGTCTCCCCTTGGGAAAGGCCACGTAGGACGCCTGCTCCTTGCGCAGGCGTACCACGCCCTCCCGGTCCACCACAGCCACGCCCCGGCGCTTGAGCTTGATCAGGCCGCCCAGCATTCTCTTGTTCAGCTGGCCCTCAAACAGGTTCCACCGCCCGGTACCGCAGACATACCGGGTCTGCTCCGCCCGGGCCCCCAGGGAATCCGCCGCGATCTTCCCCATCTCCTCCCGGCTCAGCTCCGCCGCCCCCAGGCTCTTCTGCCGCAGCTCCGTGGCGCCGGTGGCGATGGCCCGGAGGATATTCTTCTGGGCGTCGATCTCGATGGACACGTCCACCGTGTCCTCCTTGGCGCCGGAACGGACGATTTTTTCGATCACATCGGCCCGGATGCGCTTGATGTCCTCATCGGTGGGGTTGGCGATGGTGCGCTCCAGCTGCTCCCGCACCATGGCCAGGGCCACGCCGATGGTGGAGATATAGGGCGCGTTCTTGGCCATTTGGCACTTGACCTTCATCTTCTCCGCCAGGGCGTTGACAATGACCGCGCCGCTGCCGCCGCCGCCCACCAGGCTGATAAAGCTGCGGTCCAGGTCATACTCGGCGATCAGGTCCTCCACCACGGCGGACAGCTTCTCCATGGCCAGGTCCATGACCTGCCGGGCCGCCTCCCTGCCCGTGGTGCCCAGATACTGCCCCAGCGCCTCCCAGGCGGGCGCGTTGGACGCGTCCACGCCCCGAGCGTAGTCCTGGTCCGGCACGTAGCCCAACAGGTTGGCCGCTCCGGCCAGGGTGAGGGAGTACTCCCTGCCGTCCTGGGCCAGCACGGTGACATACTCGCAGGGGTCGTCGCTGCGGGGGCTGACCAGCTGCACCTTGGCGGAGGTGATGGCGCCGGCGGGCGCAAAGCACTCGTACTCCTTGCCCGCGATGTGGGCGCTTCTGGGGCCCACGTCGGCGATCCTGCCGTCCCGCACCCGGATCATGCTGCCGCCGGCCACGCCCAGCGTGCGCACGTCCAGGCTCTGGAGATAGGTCTTGTGGCCGCCCACCTGGGCATACTTGATCATGACCTTGCCGTTTTTGATGACGCTGATATCCACGCTGGTACCGCCCGCCTCAAAGAAGATGCCGTCGGACACCTTTTCGTACATCAGCGCGCCGGCCACACCGGCCGCCAGGCCGGAGAGCATGGTCAGGATGGGGCGCTTGCGCACCTCGTCGATGCTCATAACGCCGCCGTCGCAGCGCATGATCATCAGGTCCGACTTGATCTTGGTGTCCCGGACCGCCTGCTCGGTCATGTTGGCGGTCTCCATCATCTTGGGGATCAGGCTGGCGTTGACCACGGCGGTGCGGGTGCGCATCTTCAGGCCGTAGAGCTGACTGATCTCATGGCCGCCGGTGCAGTAGAGCCCCATCTCCTCCGCAGTCCGGATGACCCGCTGCTCGTTGGCCGGGTCGTCCACGCTGAAGGCCTCGCTGGCCACGATCACCTGAGCGCCCTGGTCCTTCAGCGTCTTGATGGCCGCCCGGATGCTCTCGTCGCTCAGCTCCTTGCTGTCCAGAAAGGTGTGGTAGCTTTTCAGGTATTTGTGGGGGGCCAGCTCGATATCCCCCACATTGGTCTCTCCCCGGGCGCCCCTGGCGTCGATGCCGGTGGCCATGCCCACAATACCCACGCTGGCCACGTCGCCCTCCAGCAGGGCGTTGGTGGCCTGGGTGGTGCCGTGGGCGATGAACACCACGTCCTCGGGGGAGATGTGGTTTTCCTCCATCAGCGCGGAGATGATCTTCACCACGCCGTGGGCCACGCCCTCCTTGTGGGTGGTGGGGATCTTCCGCTTTGCGATTACCTCATAGGTATTGGCGTCAATGACGACGGCATCGGTGAAGGTGCCGCCCACATCAATGCCAATCCGTACTTTCTTACTCATTGCTTACCTCCAAATTTCGCGGGGAATACCGTTTCGTCTGTCCGGTCGCACCTTTCGGGGGCCGGACAGACGAAACAGGAAAATTCAGATCGCCACGAAGAAGCTGGCCACGATCAGGCCCACAAAGGTGGAGACCATGATCCAGAGGATGGTCTTCTTCAGGTACTCGTTGACGTCGATCTTGGTGAAATCGGACACCCAGACATTGTGGGAGTTGGTGGGGTCGCAGACCGACTGGATGTTGGAGTCCAGGCGCAGGGCCACCATGGCGGCCACCGGGTTCATGCCGGAGGCGGCCAGCAGGGCTACAACGCCGCTGCCCAGGCCCCAGACGTTGAGCGGGCCGCGGTAGATGGCCAGCACACTCAGCAGGCCGAAGATCAGGACGAACATCACCTCGTTGGTGGGGATGAGGGCGGAAATGACAGGCTGGAGCACCGTGGCCACCTGGGGCGCCATAACGGCGTTCAGCGTCATGCCGATGCCGATCATCAGCGCGGCGGCGCCGGCGGTGTCCTGGATACCCTCCACAACGGAGCCGGTGACCACCTGCACAGGGTTCTTCGGGGTGGCCAGAATCAGGGCCGCCACAATGCCGATCACGATGGAGGGAACCAGGGGCATGCTGAAGGCAAACACCAGCACCACAGGAATAATGGGGCTGATGAGGGCGATGGCGCGGACGTTCTTCTCCGCCACAGGCTCGGAAGCGGGCATGGCCCACGCCTTGCGGGTCTTGGTGCCGCGCTTGATGTAGAACACGATCCACACCACGGCGATCACCATCAGGGGGATGCCGCACATCCAGGAATAAGCGGTGACGGTCTCCAGAGGCAGGCCCAGGGTGTCGATGTACACGCCCAGCGTGCCCACGCTGAAGGTGACGCCGATGCCGTTGGAGAAGAGGAGCACAGCGCCGGCCACCATGGGGCTCACGCCGGCGGAGATCATGATGGGGATGATGATGGTGCCCACCAGGATGACCATGCCCAGGCCGTTGGAGGCGGCAAAGATCAGGGAGCACACCACCAGGAAGGCCAGCGCGATGGGCAGGGGCTTGTCGCCGGCCAGCTCAGCGGCCTTGCGGATGATGGTACGGGTGACGCCCACCTTGGTGAGCACCTTGCCGAAAATGCCGCCGAAAAACAGGCCCGCAATGGCAGTGCTCATACGCATGGAACCGGATTCCAGAACATCTTTTGCCACGGTGAACGCCTCTGCGTCGGAGGAGATAAAGGGGATCCCCGCCACCAGGGCGATGCCGACCGCCATGATGGGGAGTGCCAGGATTGTGGGAAGCTTGCGCATCATCATCAGGACGACGCACACTGCAAAAATCGCAAAGATTCCGATTGCCTGTACAATTTCCATGATTTTTCCTCCTAATAGCTCTTTTTTAACACCTTATCCTCTGTGCAGAAAATCTTCTTCGCACCGGGGTCAGAGCTCCAGATAGGCGCCCTGATCCACCAGCGTGCGCTGAAGGGCCTGAACGTTCACCTCCCTGGTATTTCCTTCCGCAGCTGCCGCCATTGCGGCGGCCACCCCCGCGGCCTGTCCCATCGCGCCCGCACTGGGGGTCAGTCGAATGGCCGCCTGCGCCTCAAAGGTAGCGGACACGCACCGGCCCGTTACCAGAAGGTTGCTGATTGAATCACACACCATGATAGAGTAAGGAATGGAGTAATAGGTCCCCGGCTCGCTCATAAAAACAGCCTTTGTTCCTTCACCGTCGGGGCTGTGAATATCAATTGGGTACCCAGAATGCGCAATCGTATCCGGGAATTTCCGCCGCTCCAGAATATCTTCAGCTGTAAGTGTATACCGGCCCACAAGCTGCCGTGAGCCTCTGACGCCCACCGTCGGGCCGGTGAATTCCAGCATGGCGTGCTCAAAGCCGGGCACCCGCGCCCGCAGGAACCTGTCCAGCTCCGCGCACTGGCGCCGGCCAATCTGCTCGGCCTCGCTCAGGCTGGCCGCGTCCGTGGCATCATGATTTACAATACGGGTGGTATTCATAATATACTCGCCGGGACGCCCCGTGGCGAACATGAGCACGTTCTCCCGCCGGATGGACAGCTCCCCGGCCGCCTTGGCGCCGGAGAACTCGTCGTCAAATCCCTCCAGGTCCACCGGGACAGGCTGGCGGAAAATCTCCATGTGGGGCGAGAGCTTGGGGAACCGCTCCGGGTTTGCAATCACATACCCCTTGAGCTTTTCCGTGTCCACGCCGCAGTATTTCACCGTCATGGTCATGGGCTGCGCGGCCCCGTCCTCCGGGCGGCCCTTGGTCATGGGCGCACCCGCCCAGGCCGCCACATCGCCGTCGCCGGTGGCGTCTATGTACACCTTTGCGGACAGGCCGTTCAGCCCATCCTTATTGCACACAGTCAGGCCGGTGATTCTCCCCTGCTCGGTCTGCACCGCTCCCACAAAGGTGTGGAAGAGCACGGTGCAGCCGGCCTCCGCCAGCTTCTCGTCCAAAAGGAGCTTAAGGCCTTCCGCGTCAAAGGGGGTGATGGTGCTGGTGTACTGCTTGGTGTCCGGAACATGCCCGGGGGACTGCCCCCGCCGGACCAGCTCTTCCACCAGCTCTTCCATGATCCCCAGAATCACCTGCTTTTCCCCGGCATGGAAGGTCATCATGGGGCCCACGCCGCACCCTGTCAGCGTTCCGCCCAGATAGCCGTTCTGCTCCAGCACCAGGACGTCTGCGCCGTTTCTCGCCGCGGCCAGCGCTGCGGCACACCCCGAAACGCCGCCGCCCACGACCACAACATCGAACTTTTTTGTGTAAAGCGTCCGTTCCACCCTTTTCCTCCCCTTTTCATTTCTTCCGTGCATTATTTTCAAAATTTTCGTATATTTAGATTTGTCTTTTTCGTTTTATTTGCTTTTTGCACATTACTTTTTATTTTTCTCTCTTTATTTTGGCTATATTATATATTCATTTTCTAAAACTGTCAATATGATTGAAAATTATTTTTATATAATTTGATGTTTTCTGATTTGTTCAAGTTGACAGATTTTTTGTCTTATCCGCACATTATTTGATTTTTGCCATTTTTTATGATATATTTAGTAAATGAAACTGTTTCCCCGATTTTGTATCAAAATCTGAATTTTTGCTCTCGCATACACACTCTTGGCGTTTTATCAAAAAGGAGGATGCTTGTGGTCTCCGCCGTTATTGCAAAAATCATATCCATGCAGCAGAGCTTAACTGTCAGCGAGAATGAGATCGCACAGTATGTCATCCACAATGCCGACAGCGTCGTGACCAGCACGATTACAGCCATCGCAAAAAACACCAACACCTCAGAAGCCAGCATCAACCGTTTCTGCAAGAAGATCGGCTTCAAAGGCTTCAACAGCTTCAAAGTCGCGTTGGCACAGGACAACTTCTATAACTCCATGCAGGAGTCCGGCGCTGAGCGCCAGACCGGCCTTGTCGCCACGGTCAGCAACGACTACCGCCATATGCTGGTCAACACCACCGCCATGCTGGACGAGGAGCAGGTCCTCCGGGCTGCCGCTGAAATGCGCACCGCACCTCACATCTTTATCTTCTCCCTCTCCTACACCGGCTTTGTGGCCCGTGAGCTGGAGTTTAAGCTCAGTATGGTGGGCCTCTATGCAAAGGCCATCTCCGAGCCGGGAAATATCAGGGTCTACTCCAGCTGTGTCAACAAGGGAGACCTGGTCATCGTCATCGCGCCCACGCTTATGATGCGGGAGCTCTACCACGCCATCACCACCTGCCGCGAGCGCGGCGCCACCATTCTCTCCATCACCAGCTATGACTCCCCCAAGCTCAGTACCCTTGTGGACTACAAATTTATCATCAGCGACCGCATCACCACGCAGAATTCAGTCTCTGTCTCCAATAATCTGATGTTCCTCTATGTCACCGATGTGCTCTACTGCGCCCTGCTGGAGAGCGACAAAAACCTGAAGCAGAGGCGGCTCAACAGCGACTCCATCCTCAACAGCCAGCAGACGATGGACAGCTACTTCTTCGAATTCTGACCTCCGGCTCCTTACAAAAGTACCTGACACGAGGTAAGCCCCATGGGTTCCTGTTGGGAACCCATGGGGCTTAGTGCGCATATGGGAGGCGTAGGGACATGTGTAAATCCGCATGTCCCTATTTTGTGTTGGCCCCAAATAGAAAGAAAGCCGCATCCCCAAGGGGATGCGGCTTTCTTCGCAGGGCGCTGCGGTTGAGGGCGTTTCCGTCAGCAGTCCTCTTTCTCTTCCGGCGGATGGACGATACTCTCAAATTCATCGATCATAGAGCGCAGTGTGACGCCCTCCATGGCCTGCCGGACGGCGTCCTCGATCTGATGGTAAGGAGACTGCAATACCTTGCGGATATTCTGGGCCACAGGGCACGCCCTCTCCTGGCAGGGATGGATTCCGATCAGAGAGGCTAGCCCATGGGGCTCCAAAGCGGTATAGATCTGATACAGTGTGATCTGGTCCGGGTCTGCGCACAGCTCCGCGCCGCCTGTCCCCCGGGGAACGGTAATCAGCCCCGCTTTTTTCAGGGCGCTCATGATATTGCGGATCACCACGGGATTACATCCCGTGCTCTCGGCAAGGAGGCCGCTGGTCACCTTGGCAATGCCCCTGGCTTCATAAATGAAGATGAGACAATGTACCGCCACTGAACATTTCATACTGATCTGCATATGAGGTCCTTTCCGTATCGGCCGGCTTCAATTGATATGATGTAACTATTGACATTACAACGAGCGGATGATACACTGCAAGAGATGTAACTCAATTCTTTACATCTGTCATTTTACCGGCCTTCCCGGAAAATTGCAAGTGAGTGATTCATAAAAACAGATCCAGTCAGAAAGAGGTCCTGTATGAAAGCGGTACAAATTAACGGCTACTCCAAAAACATCCAAACGACCCTGCGGGACATCCCGCAGCCTGAACCCACGGATTGTGAAGTGCTGATCCAAGTGAAAGCGGCGGCGGTCAATCCGCTGGAACTCCTGATCCTCAACGGGCGTGTAAAGCTGATCCAGAACTACCCCATGCCCCTTACCCTGGGAAACGAATGCGCCGGCATCGTGAAGCAGACCGGGCGGAATGTGACGGATTTTCAGGTTGGGGATCGGGTCTACACCCGGCTTCCGCTGAACAAGATCGGCGCCTTTGCGGAATATGTGGCTGTGGATCAGAGCGCGGTGGCAAAAATGCCGGAGGGCTATGAGTTTGCCGCAGCTGCCGCCATTCCGCTGACAGGCCTGACCGCCTATCAGGGAATCGTGGAGGAGCTGGACGCAAAACCGGGAGAGACGGTGCTGATCCCCGGGGGCTCGGGCAGCTTCGGACAGATGGCAGTCCCCATTGCGAAAGCACTGGGCCTCCGCGTCATCGTCACCGGCAACGGCCGCGCCCGGGAGCAGATCCTGGCGCTGGGCGCAGACCAGTACATAGACTACAAAAAGGAAAACTACTGGGAGGTTTTGTCCGGGATTGATCATGTCATCGACACCCTGGGCCCTGCCGAATTTGAGCATGAGCTGTCTGTGCTGAAAAGAGGCGGGCGGCTGCTGAGCCTGCGGACCGGCCCCAACCGGACGTTTGCGGTGCGGAATCAGGTTTCGCCCCTCAAAAAGGTCCTGTTCTCGCTGGCTGGCCGCAAATATGACCGTGCCGCCCGAAAGCAGGGAAAGGAATACCGTTTTCTGTTTGTCCGCTCCGACGGCGCACAGCTGCAGAAGGTGACGGAGATCGTGGAGAAACGCCACGTGGTGCCCGCTGTGGACCCCCATCATTTCACCCTTTCTCAGGCCGGCGAGGCCCTGGGGCTGGTGGAGCGGGGCCCGCTCGCCGGCAAAGTGATCCTTACAATTTGACCTGAATATGCAGCCGTTTCAACGGCGCAGCAGAGCATAAGGAGGAACGTTCCATGAAGATGTATGAGCTTTGTTTCAGCCCCACGGGCGGGACCCAAAAGGTGGCGGATATCCTGACCGGCGCACTGACGGACGAGGCCGTCCGGGTGGATCTGGCAGACCACAAAACCAATTTTGGCGCCGTGGCGCTGACCCAGGAGGATGTGGCTGTTATCGCCGTGCCGTCCTACGGAGGCCGTGTCCCGGCCACCGCCGTGGAGCGCCTTGCCGCTGTCCAGGGCAACGGGGCCCGCGCTGTTTTGGTCTGCGTCTATGGAAACCGGGCCTATGAGGACACACTGGCAGAGCTGCAGGATACCGCCAAGCAGGCGGGGTTTCGGGTGATCGGGGCTGTGGCTGCGGTGGCGGAGCACTCCATTGCCCGACAGTTTGCCGCCGGCAGACCGGATGAGCAGGATGTCCGGCAGCTCACCCAATTCGCCAAGCAGCTCCGTGAGAAGCTCTCTTCCGGCGATGCTGCGGAGCCCCCGATCCCCGGCAACCGCCCCTACAAAAAAGCGGGTGGGGCCGGTATGGTCCCCAGGCCCACCAAAGCGTGCACCCGGTGCGGCGTGTGCGCTCAGGCCTGCCCTGTTCAGGCGGTCCATCCGGACGACCCGAAAAAAGTGGACGAAAAGGCCTGCATCTCCTGTATGCGCTGCGTATCGGTCTGCCCCCACTCCGCCCGCAAGGTGAATTCCGCCATGCTGGCGGCTGTGGGCCTGGTGCTGAAGAAGGCCTGCTCCACGCGGAAGGACTGCGAACTGTTTCTGTGATGGAACCGCCTCTCCCGGCAAGAACGCATAGGGCAGGAGCGCCCTGCCGTCTTATAACATGGCGCTGAAATCGGCCATGGCCTCCGAGATCTTCAGCTGCTGGGGGCACACCGCCTCACAGCTGCGGCAGCCGATACAGGCGCTGGGCTGCTTGTCCGCCGGAATGGCGGAGAGGGCCATGGGGGCGATGAAGCCGCCGCCGGTGAACCGGTGCTCATTGTACAGCGCCAGCAGGTGCGGAATGTCCAGTCCCTGGGGGCAGTGGCTGGTGCAGTACCGGCAGGCAGTGCAGGCCAACGCCTTGGGGTTGGTCATCTCTCCGCCCAGGGCCAGCAGGCCGTCCCACTCCCGCTCCGTCAGGGGATCTTCCGTCTCAAAGGTGGCAAGATTGTCCTTCAGCTGGTCCAGATTGGACATGCCGGAGAGAATGACCACCACATTGGGGATGTGCTGCAGGAACCGGAAGGCCCAGGCGGGAATGGGCCGCTGAGTCGCCATGGCCTGGAGCACTGCGGACTCCTTTTCACTCAGGCGGGCCAGCCGGCCGCCCCGGAGGGGCTCCATCACCCACACAGGAATGTGGTACTGCTCCAGCAGCTCCACTTTTTCCTTTCCGCCCTGGAAGGTCCAGTCAATGTAGTTGAGCTGGAGCTGGCAGAACTCCATGTGCTCCCCGTAGGCCTCCAGGAACCGCTTCAGCACCGGCATGGCCCCGTGACAGGAGAAGCCCAGATGGCGGATACGGCCGTTTTTCTTCTGCTCCAGCAGATAGTCCAGAATGCCGTACTTAGGGTCCAGGTAGGCGTCGATGTTCATCTCGCACACATTGTGGAACAGGTAAAAGTCGAAGTAGTCCACCTGGCACTTCTTCAGCTGTTCCTCGAAGATCTCCTTCACCTTCCCCATATTGCTCAGGTCATAGCCGGGAAACTTGTCCGCCAGATAGAACTTGTCCCGGGGATAGGCGGCCAGCGCCTTGCCGATGGCCAGCTCGGAGTTACCGGCGTGGTAGCCCCAGGCGGTGTCATAGTAGTTGACGCCTCGCTCCATGGCCAGGGCCACCATCTCCTCCACGGCGGCCTGGTCCACCACGGCGTCGTCTCCGCCCACCACGGGCAGGCGCATGCAGCCCATACCCAGGTTGGAAAGTCTCATACCTTGAAAGTCCTTGTAAATCATGGGAACAGCTCCTTTTCATTTTATTTTTGGTCTCATGGGTGGGGCATTCGGACTGCGGGTATCCGGCGTGGCGGCTCCCTAAAACCACCTCCAAGTGAATTCATATCCTGCTCCGCGGCGGCAGAGGCCGCCTCAAGTCCCCTCATCCGCGCCGGGCAGGAGCTCCAGGCCCTCCACCCAGGCGGCCACGTCAGATTCCGATGCGCCGCCGCTGAAGCGCTGGCCATCCAGCCAACGGGCGTTGGGAGCCAGCGCCTGGAGATCCTCCAGACTGCCCCCGATGCCGCTGGAGCCGGAGGTGCAGAAGGGCACAATGGTCACGCCGTCAAAGTCGTAGCGCTCCAGGAACGTGTAGATGATCTTGGGCGCCTGCCCCCACCAGATTGGGTAGCCCAGGAACACCACGTCGTAATCCTCCATATTTTCCGCATCTTCGGAAATGGCGGGCCGGGCATCGGGATCATTCTGCTCCTGGTTGGCGCGGCAATCATCATTGCTGTAGTTCAGATCGTCACTGGTGTAAGGGTCTTCGGGGACGATCTGGTAGAGGCCGGCCGCCAGAACGGTCTGAAGATGCCGGGCAATGCCCTCCGTACTGCCCGTGGCGGAGAAGTAGGCCACAAGCACTTTGGGTTCCCCATCCGCAGAGGGCTCGCTCTCGTCCGGCGTGGCGGCAGCGGGGGGGCGCGGACTGGGTGGAGGAGAGAATTTCTCCCCCGGACTGCTCCTCCTGTATGGACTGGGACGGGTCACCCTGGGTTGCCGCTCTCCCACAGGCCGTCAGGCCACAGGCGAGGGCCAAAGCAGCCAGCAGTGCAAGAATTCGTCTCATTTCACGGTACCTCCTGTCCACCCCTGTGTTTTTCGGATCTCATGCCGCAGGTAATCCAGCCGCTGGAGCTGACGCTCCTTGAAGTGGATCTCATTCAAAGCGGCGCTGCGCTTCTCTTCCAGCATATGGAGCCGCTGGGCGCCAGAGGACTCGCCCTCCAGCAGAAGCCGCATATAGACTTCCACCTCTTCTGTGGTGAATCCGATGTCGTGGAGGGTCATGATGGTGCTCAGCCGTTCCAGGTCGGTACCGTCGTACTGCCAGTCACCCATCACCTTTTTGACCGCTCCGCACAGCCCCCAGCCCTCATACTCCCGCAGGATATGCATGGGGATCTGATAGCGCTCGCTTGCCTCCTGTATGGTCATATCGCAACCTCCAAATCAAAAAAATGCGGGTGTTCTCCTCTGGACACCCACATTCTAAAGCGGTTTTTGATATATGTCTAATACTTATTTCGGATTATCAGGTATAGGCAGGAGGCATTCTTGATCCGTTTCCGCAACGCCGGTACAGCCGGTCAATGAGGGGAAGTTTGGGGCATCCGGGCGGAAGGCTGACGCTGGCGGCATCGGCGGGAAAAGACCCGCAATATGCAATCATATGCTTCCACATAGAAGAAAGATTACGAAGAATCTTTATGCATAGAAATTTTTGAAGAAACAGGGCGCCGGAAAAAACTCCCGGCGCCCTGTTAGGTCAAATTTGTTCCTGCAGCTCCAGCAAAGGCCCCGCTGGATCAAAGTAGGCGAAGCCGCACAGCAGACAGTTCACGACGGAAAAAACAGCCGCATGGCAAAGGCGGCGGCGGCAAAGCCCACCAGATCGGCGCACAGGGCGGCGGGGACTGCGTATCGGGTCCTGGTAATGCCGGCTGCGCCGAAGTAGACGGCAATGGTGTAGAAGGTGGTCTCGGTGGAGCCCAGCATGACGGCTGCGGTGCGGCCGATGGTTGAGTCCGGGCCGTAGGTGGAGATGAGCTCCGCCCCAACGCCCAGCGCCGCGCTGCCCGAGACAGGGCGCACCAGCAGCAGGGTCACAGTCTCCGGCGGGATGCCCAGCAGCTCCAGTACCGGCCCCAGGGCCTGGGCGGCCAGCTCCAGCGCGCCGGACGCCCGGAGCATATACACCGCCGTGAGCAGGCCGATCATGGGCGGCACGATACGGATCAGCACACCCAGGCCCTCCCCGGCGCCGGTGACCAGGGCGTCGTATACATCCACCCGCCTGGCCATGCCCCACAGGGCGGTGAGGGCGATGATGCCCGGCATCAGCAGATTGACCATCAGCTCCACCCGTTCGTCCTCCGTCCCGGGGCATGGCGCCCCTCCCGCAGCCGCCACAGCCTGGCCATCGCCCGGCTGGCCAGAATCCCCGCCGTCACCGACAGGGCGGAGGCCAGCCACACGGCGGGCAGGATATCAAAGGGGGCGGCGCAGCCCGCCGCAGCCCGCACCCCCGCCACGGTGGTGGGGATCAGCTGGATGGAGGCCGTATTGCACACCACCAGCATACACAGTGAATCCGACGCCACACCCGGGGTCTTTTTGCTCATGCGGCGGGCCGCCTGGATTCCCAGCGGGGTAGCGGCATTGCCCAGACCCAGCAGGTTGGCAGACACGTTGGCCGAGATGGCGTCCATCACCTCCCGGTCGCCGGCAAAGTCGGGGTAGAGCCGCCTCAGAATGGGCCGGAGCAGGGCGGACAGCTTCTCCGAAAGTCCCGACCGCTTCATGATCTCCATCACGCCCATCCACAGGCACAGCAGCCCTGCCATGGCCAGGCACAGCTCCACCGCTGCGGCAGCGCCCTCCACAGCCCCTGCCGCCACCTCCGCCTCCCGACCGGTGGCCAGGCCGCAGAGGATGGAGAGCACCACCATGGCCGTCCAGATCGCCGACATTGCCATTGTGTTCCACCTTCCTTTCCCCCTCCATGCTATTCGGCCTTTTACAGAAACATGTCCAAGATTTTTAAAACAAACATAAAATTTTTTCCTTTTCTTAACATGGGAAAAACATGAACTTGATGTGAACAATAATAAATTTTCCATCTTTTCATTGACTTTGGAATACTCTGTGTTATAATGATGTCAGTTTCTAGGTAATAGTGGAAAAACGCGGAAACTACTTTGAGTCGACGAAAGGAGAAAAAGGAATGAAATCGACTGGAATTGTAAGAAAGGTGGACGAGCTGGGCCGAATTGTGCTCCCGATCGAGCTCCGCCGCACCTTGGATATTGCCGAGAAAGATTCCCTTGAAATCTACGTGGACGGATCTTCTATCGTCTTAAAGAAATATCAGCCTGCCTGCATCTTCTGTGATGACGCCAAGGACGTGATCAATTTCAAGGGCAAGAACGTGTGCCCCAACTGCATTAAGGAACTTCTCGGCAAGTAATGCCGCTGATATAGATCGAACGCTCCCTTTCTTCTCTGAGAGGGGGCGTTTTGTCTGCCCTTTTTCGCCCGCCAGGCGCGGCCTCTTCTCCCCAGTAATATAAATTATGTAATACAATACATGGCAAATGGTTTTTGTTACATTTTTCTCCCCATTTGACCTTTTCGAGGCGGAAATATATATGTCGCATTTTACGTATTTCCTTCGATATTCAAAGAGAAATTTGATGATTCGGTGAAGTTATAAAATTCCAACTATATACTTTATGTATAATACTTTTTTACAATTACTTACAAAATAGGATATCCTTCTTTTCCATTCGTCATTTTTCCCCGTTCCAGCTTCTCCCATTGGGCCATAGACCAAAAAGCGGCGCGGCGTCCGAGGACGCCG
>NZ_JBBMFK010000005.1:0-170251 GCF_040096055.1 Pseudoflavonifractor intestinihominis | reverse complement strand
CTCCGTCTGGCCGTCCCCGCCCATGGCCGCCCGGACGGCGGCGCGGAAGTCGTCCATGGTCTTGCCGTGTCTGGGCCTCCAGTGCTCCACGTCGGCGTGGTTGGAGGCGATGCCCGCCCGGTAGCCCTCGGCGTGGCAGAGGATATCCACCACCCGCTTGGCCTCGTCCCGCTCGCCCAGCTTCATGCAGGTCATCCAGTACCAGTCCACCGTGGCGGCCAGGCACAGGGGGTCGTGCTTGGCGATGAGGTGGCGGGCCTTTGTGTGGCACATCTTGGCGTGCTCATAGAGCCCTTCCAGATATGCGGCCACGCCCTGGTAGTACCACGCCTCCCAGTCCATGGGGTTGAGGGCGGAGGCGGTGGCCAGCTCGGAGATGGCCATCGTATAGTCGGACTGCCCCATCAGCTTGCGGCCCCGCCAGGTCCGGAGGGAGGCGTGGAAAGGCGCGTAGATCAGGCCTGTGGAGAAACAGTGGAGCGCCATCTCGTTCTCCCCCTTCCAGGTGTGCTGCAACCCCTTCTGGTACCACAGCTCCGGATTGCAGGGGTCTGTCTTCAGCTTTTCGTTTACCTCCGCCAGCAGCTTCTCATCCGGGTCCAGCGGCTCATACTTCATGTTCTTCTCTGCCATCTCAATCTTCTCCTTGATCATAAATCATTTGATATGGGACAAGCCCTTGTTGAATGCTCATGTACGGTAAAGAAGCAAGCAACCGAAAACAATAGATAGACCGCCAGCACTACACTATTCCGAACCAAAGACCAAAAGATAAGCATTTTGAGAAAATCTAAACTTTTGGATTTTCCTACAATGCCGACTACGGCGGAATCCCTCCCACTCCTTATATATTTCTTTCTGTATACATTGAATTTGTATTTAGTAAAATGCAGACAACACCACGGATCGGCTTTTGGCTGGACAATTCCAACCAAACACCGCAGCAGACAGTAGAAACCATTCTGAACGTTAGGAAGCCGGTATGATTGTTACATATAAGGGGAAGAAAAATTTCTTTTAGATACTTGTTTTCCTAAAACTGATGTGATATAATAATTCAATTCCAGAAAAGGAGTAAAAAATATGCGGCAAGGTATTCTTAAATAAAACTATAATCAAATAGTGGGAACAAAGGATTATGATAGTCCCTTTTGTAGGGGCTTAGTTTTTTGTACCCAATTTAAGAATACTTTTGCCTTATCAATTTTGACATATCCCCAAAAACAGCACTCACAAACAGGTGTATGCTGTATATGTGTATGTCCGCAAATTATCATCCCCAGTGGTAAAAGTATTTTACTGCTGGGGATTTTTATGCCCTTCGGGGCAGTAAAGGGAGGACAATCACATGAAAATAATCAATATTGGAATTCTTGCCCATGTAGACGCTGGAAAGACGACCTTGACGGAGAGCCTGCTATATGCCAGCGGAGCCATTTCAGAACCGGGGAGCGTCGAAAAAGGGACAACGAGGACGGACACCATGTTTTTGGAGCGGCAGCGTGGGATTACCATTCAAGCGGCAGTCACTTCCTTCCAGTGGCACAGATGTAAAGTCAACATTGTGGATACGCCCGGCCACATGGATTTTTTGGCGGAGGTGTACCGCTCTTTGGCTGTTTTAGATGGGGCCATCTTGGTGATCTCCGCTAAAGATGGCGTGCAGGCCCAGACCCGTATTCTGTTCCATGCCCTGCGGAAAATGAACATTCCCACCGTTATCTTTATCAACAAGATCGACCAGGCTGGCGTTGATTTGCAGAGCGTGGTTCAGTCTGTTCGGGATAAGCTCTCCGCCGATATTATCATCAAGCAGACGGTGTCGCTGTCCCCGGAAATAGTCCTGGAGGAAAATACCGACATAGAAGCATGGGATGCGGTCATCGAAAATAACGATAAATTATTGGAAAAGTATATCGCAGGAGAACCAATCAGCCGGGAAAAACTTGTGCGGGAGGAACAGCGGCGGGTTCAAGACGCCTCCCTGTTCCCGGTCTATTATGGCAGCGCCAAAAAGGGCCTTGGCATTCAACCGTTGATGGATGCGGTGACAGGGCTGTTCCAACCGATTGGGGAACAGGGGAGCGCCGCCCTATGCGGCAGCGTTTTCAAGGTGGAGTATACAGATTGCGGCCAGCGGCGTGTCTATCTACGGCTATACAGCGGAACGCTGCGCCTGCGGGATACGGTGGCCCTGGCCGGGAGAGAAAAGCTGAAAATCACAGAGATGCGTATTCCATCCAAAGGGGAAATTGTTCGGACAGACACCGCTTATCCGGGTGAAATTGTTATCCTTCCCAGCGACAGCGTGAGGTTAAACGATGTATTAGGGGACCCAACCCGGCTCCCTCGTAAAAGGTGGCGTGAGGACCCCCTCCCCATGCTGCGGACGTCGATTGCGCCGAAAACGGCAGCGCAAAGAGAACGGCTGCTGGACGCTCTTACGCAACTTGCGGATACTGACCCGCTTTTGCGCTGCGAGGTGGATTCCATCACCCATGAGATCATTCTTTCTTTTTTGGGCCGGGTGCAGTTGGAGGTTGTTTCCGCTTTGCTGTCGGAAAAATACAAGCTTGAAACAGTGGTAAAGGAACCCACCGTCATTTATATGGAGCGGCCGCTCAAAGCAGCCAGCCACACCATCCATATCGAGGTGCCGCCCAACCCGTTTTGGGCATCCATCGGACTGTCTGTTACACCACTCCCGCTTGGCTCCGGTGTACAATACGAGAGCCGGGTTTCGCTGGGATACTTGAACCAGAGTTTTCAAAACGCTGTCAGGGATGGTATCCGTTACGGGCTGGAGCAGGGCTTGTTCGGCTGGAACGTAACGGACTGTAAGATTTGCTTTGAATACGGGCTTTATTACAGTCCGGTCAGCACGCCGGCGGACTTCCGCTCATTGGCCCCGATTGTATTGGAACAGGCATTGAAGGAATCAGGGACGCAACTGCTGGAACCTTATCTCTCCTTCACCCTCTATGCGCCCCGGGAATATCTTTCCAGGGCTTATCATGATGCACCGAAATACTGTGCCACCATCGAAACGGTCCAGGTAAAAAAGGATGAAGTTGTCTTTACTGGCGAGATTCCCGCCCGCTGTATACAGGCATACCGTACTGATCTGGCCTTTTACACCAACGGGCAGAGCGTATGCCTTACAGAACTGAAAGGGTATCAGGCCGCTGTCGGCAAGCCAGTCATCCAGCCCCGCCGTCCAAACAGCCGCCTGGACAAGGTGCGCTATATGTTTCAGAAGATAATGTAACGTCTTGCGCAATGCAAGCGTTCATTGCTGGCTATTGCGAAATATCATTGATAAAATCAGTATCAGAGAGGAGAAACTATTTTGAACCAGGAACAGACGAATATTACAACAGGAAAGCAAATACGTCATCTGCGAACACAATTGGGAATGACACAGGAAGAACTAGCCGGGGAATTGAATGTTACCCGGCAGGCACTATCGAATTGGGAGAGAGATGTTAATGAACCCGATTTAAATATGTTGAAAAAAATTTGCTTTCTTTTTGGAGTCAACATGGACGATTTTGCGAAGGAGGTAATAACAAAGATGGAAACATATGAAAAAAAGGAGAAACGACAATTTAATAAGTACGATATGGCAATTGGACTTTTTTATGGTGTTGGTATATTTCTTGGCATTGGTATTTTCTTTGTTGGCGGTTTTATGACAATGTCAGGTGCAGGGTGGGGAGCATCACTATTTGGCGGTGGCTGTTTTTCTCTTGTATTTGGCTTGATATGCCATGCAGTTATTACATTGAGAAGAAATGACAAATGATGACATATCCTGCTTTCTATACTTTTCGGTAATACCGAGTAAAAAAAGCCGCTGCTTTTGGCTTTCCAATAGCGGCGGCTTAATGCAAGCGGCGGCAAAGGGAAATATCCTTTGAATACCTTACAGAAGAAAAGTTTTGCAGCATTACAAAAATAAAAGCCTATACCATTTTGGAAAGAAAAGATACATAATAGTCAAGACGACAACAATCAGAAGTTATGGAGGGTAACAATGGAATATAGTAAGGAAGATTTAATGGAAGCAAAAAAGCAAATTTTGGGAGTGGGAGAGAACATGGGAACAGAGGAAAGTAAAAAAATCTGGGAGGAGAACGCACAATTTTGGGATAATGCAATGGGTGACGAATCTAATGAATTTCACAGAGAGGTAGTGCGCCCCAAAGTAACGGAACTTCTATCTCCTAATCCTGCGGATTACATTTTGGATATTGCGTGTGGCAATGGAAATTATTCTTCGTATCTTGCACAAAGAGGTGCTTCGGTTGTCGCTTTTGATTACAGCAAAAAAATGATAGAATTGGCTAAAAGACGGCAATCACAATATGCAAAACAAATTGAATTTTGTGTGGCGGATGCGACCGATAGAAAAAGTATATTAGAATTAAAAAGAAATCGAGCCTTTACGAAAGCAGTTTCTAATATGGCAATTATGGATATTACGGACATTGAACCACTTCTTATGGCTGTTTATGAACTGTTGCAGGAAAGCGGAATTTTTGTCTTTGCAACGCAACACCCTTGTTTTGTCACGTTGACTGAAAAATATATGACACCGCACAGTTACTATGATATAGCGATTGAAGGGCAACCGAAAGAGCAGATTTATTATCATCGTTCCATACAAGATATTTTTAACCTTTGTTTTAGAGCTGGATTTGTCATTGATGGATTTTATGAAGAATGTTTCAAAACCAACAAAGAAATTCCTATGGTAATGATAGTAAGGCTTAAGAAGGTAAAACGTGATAGCTTAAAATAAATTCAAGTTTGTCGGGTAAATAGCAAACCCAGCCGAGCCAGTCAACGATAAAATGAACGCCGCTTCGCGCCGTCGTTGACAGCCCCGCCCGTCTTTGCTGGTAGGCAATCAAGGGGCGACAGCAAGGAGTACTGCCGCCCCGCACTATTATTCAGAGAGGGGGAATTTCCATGACCGAAGATGAAGCCTACAAGGTGCATATCCAGTACACATTCAATGCCTTTTGCAAGGTAGTCATTCGTCACGCAGCCATAGATAAAATCTTGAAGCTGCGCCGGAGGTGGGAACGGGAAGTTTCCCTTGATTATCTGATGAGTGAAAAGTTTGTCCAGCTTGCCGAGCCGGAGTAGCTTGAAGAATATCTTTTTACCGCCTGCGGCCAGACCGCCGTTCTGTATCATGCGGAGCTTGCCGCCGCCCTTGCCCTTTTGCCGGAGCAGACGCAGGAAGAAATTTTTCGTTACTATTTCCTGCGCCAGCCGCAGCGAGTGATCGGCGTACATATTGGCCGGACACGCAGCACAGCGGGGCGGCATATCCGGCTTGCCTTGCAGCGGTTAAGGCGGCTCATGGAGGGAAATGACTATGAGTAAACTTCTCCCCTATGAAACAATCGTCAAAGCCCATGAGGGCGACCCGGACGCAATCGACACCATTCTTTCCCACTATGCCGGATATATCCGCTACTGTTCCAAAGTACACGGGAAAGTCAACGCCGAAGTTGAGGAACATATAAAGCAACAGCTCATTGCCGCCCTGTTCAAATTTCGCTTTGACCGATAAACAAAGAACAAACACTGGCTGTCATTAGCGGTTTCACTCCAGCCAGTTTACAATTCATCTATTCCTAAAGGAAGCAGGTCATAGTATAATAGAACCAACGACAAATATACTTTTAGGGGAGATATAGCAATATGAAAAGTAATAAATACTTAACTATTGGCTTATTAACAGGATTTATTGTCGGTGGTTGCATAGGTGTGTTGGCATGGGCGTTTTTGCAAAATCTTTTTGCTATTTCTATTTGTGCAGGTATCGGAATGTTGATTGGAATTGTTATAGGTACATTGATTGATTATGAAAAAAATAATCATCAAGAGAAATAGAAAAAATGCACAATGCCTTAAAGGGAAAACAGGAATTTATTGTGCTATCCATCATCGGGCCAACCTGACCTGAACTTTCAAAACTGAATATCCACCGCCCATCGGCGGCCAGCGAAAGCAGTAAGTCTGAAAAAGATTTGCTGCTTTTTTCTTTATCCGTTTGGCAAAATCGCAAAGTCATCCGTAGTAGGTAGGTGAAGCCGGAAACAAAAAATTTTCTGCGGCGGTAGCCAAATCTGCATTTTCTGTATTTCTAAGGCAAAGGAAAATTTGAGAAAATTCCCGGCAAGCGGGTAGCTGGCGGCCTTTGAAATGTATCTTTAGCGGAAAGAAAGAACTGCGGGTAAAAATCGCCCCACGCCGTAAGATTTTTGCAGAAATCCGGCCAAAACAGGCGGCAGCTATACGAGTAGTAAGTGCAAGGGGAAATCTACGGCTTACTTAGAGCAAGTTTCTACCACGGTGCCAAAATCCGCAATTCTGCGGTTTTGCCCCTCGCGGGAAACTTGTTGGGGAGTGCCTTCCCCAAACCCTGCTATGCGGCTTACGCCGCAAAAATATTTCTGTCCGGCAGACAGGAAATGCCCCGAAAATAGCTAACAGACCAGCCCATTTTTTGTGATAAGTGAAAGGAGGTTTACAGCCCATGCCGAAGCGATACAACACCCCCCACCGCAGCCATGTTGTGAAAACCCGGCTGACCGATGAAGAATACGCCGACTTCACAGAACGGCTTGCGCCCTATGGTATCAGTCAGTCCGAATTTCTCCGGCAGGCCATCCGGCGCACTACCATACGCCCCGTACTCCATGTGTCGTCAGTCAATGACGAGCTGCTCTCCGCTGTCGGGAAGCTCACAGCCGAGTACGGCAGGATTGGCGGCAATCTCAACCAGATTGCCCGCACCCTCAACGAGTGGCATAGCCCCTACCCGGCTATGGCAAAGGAATTGCGGGAAGCGGCCGCCGACCTTGCCGCCCTCAAGTATGAAGTCCTAAAGAAAGTAGGTGACGCCGTTGGCAACACTCAAGCATTTAGGCTCTAAGAACGCCGACTACGGAGCCGCCGAACAATACCTGCTCTTTGAGCATGACGAATTTACTATGAAGCCCGTCCTTGATGAAAACGGCAGGCTTATCCCCCGTGAGGATTATCGCTTGTCCACGCTGAACTGCGGCGGCGAGGATTTTGCCGTTGCGTGTATGCGCTCCAATCTCCGCTATGAGAAAAATCAGCGGCGGGAGGATGTGAAAAGCCACCACTATATCATCAGCTTTGACCCACGGGACGGGCCGGACAACGGCCTGACCGTAGACCGGGCGCAGGCGTTGGGGGAGCAATTCTGTAAAGAGCATTTCCCCGGCCATCAGGCCCTTGTCTGCACCCACCCGGACGGGCATAACCACAGCGGCAACATCCATGTGCATATCGTCATTAACAGCCTGCGGATAGAGGAAGTGCCGTTCCTGCCCTACATGGACAGGCCAGCGGACACGAAAGCCGGGTGCAAGCACCGCTGCACCGACGCAGCCCTACGCTACTTCAAGTCCGAGGTCATGGAGATGTGCCACCGGGAAGGACTTTACCAAATCGACCTCTTGAACGGCAGCAAGAACCGTGTCACAGACCGGGAATATTGGGCGCAGAAAAAGGGACAGGCCGCACTGGACAAGCAGAACGCCCCCATGATTGCAGGCGGTATCACGCCCCGGCAGACCAAGTTTGAAACGAACAAGGAGAAGCTGCGGCAGACCCTACGGAAAGCCCTTGCCACCGCTGCCAGCTTTGACGAGTTTTCCTCTCTGCTGTTGCGGGAGGGTGTGACCGTCAAGGAGAGCCGGGGGCGGCTGTCCTACCTCACGCCAGACAGGACGAAGCCTATCACCGCCCGGAAGCTGGGCGGCGACTTTGACCGCACCGCCGTCCTTGCCGTTTTGGAGCAGAACGCCCAGAGGGGCGTAACGGTTCGCTACACCCCGCAGCACCAAGCCGCCAGAGCCGCCGAACAGACCGCAGCCATACCCGAATACCTACACGCCGGGAAAGGCCGCTTACAGGGCGAAAAGACAGGGAAAATCGACCCCAGACAGGACAGTGTGCAGCGGCTTGTGGACATTGAGCAGAAGATGGCCGAGGGCAAGGGCAAAGGCTATGAACGATGGGCGAAGATACACAATCTGAAACAGGCCGCCAAGACCCTGACCATCTACCAACAGTACGGCTTTTCTTCCCCGGAACAGCTTGAAGCCGCCGTTGCTACCGCCTATCAGGAAATGCGCCAGACCAGCGGCGAACTGAAAGCACTGGAAACGAAGCTGCAAGGGAAAAGGGAGTTGCGGCAACAGGTACTTGCCTATGCCAAGACCAAGCCCATCCGCGAGGGGCTGAAAGCGCAGAAATCCGAGAAAGCCCGCGCCGCATACCGCCAGGCAAACGAGAGCGATTTTATCATAGCCGAAGCCGCCGCCCGGTATTTCAAGGCACAGGGGCTTACCAAGCTGCCCGGCCGAAAAGCGTTGCAGGCCGAGATCGAGCAGCTTATCTCCGAGAAAGACGGCCTGTACAACACCTATCACGAACAGAAGCAGCGGTTCAGGGAGTTGCAGACCGTCAAGCGGAACATCGACCAGATTTTGCGCCGGGAAGAGCCGCACCGCAGAAAGGAGCAGAGCCATGAACGATAAGCCGTCCCGCATGGACTACCGCCAGCACCAGGCAGCCCGCCGCCTTGTGCATGAGTGCTGTAACTACGACGAGGGGAACTGCCTGCTGTTAGACGACGGGGAGCCTTGCGTGTGCGTCCAGAGCATTTCCTATTCCCTCATGTGCCGCTGGTTCCGTGTGGCTGTCCTGCCCCTTGACGGGGAGCTGGCCGCAGCCCTCTTGTACCGGGGGAGCCGGAAACGCTGCGCGGTCTGCGGGGCGGCCTTTGTCCCCAAATCCAACCGGGGGAAATACTGCCCCGGCTGCGCCGGGTGCATGAAGAAACGCAAAGCCGCCGAGAGAAAGCGGAAACAAAGGCAGAAATGTCACGCTTTAGAGCCTTTCAAACCCGCATAAATCAAGGCTTTTTTCGTGGGTGTCAAAGGGTATGCGATACATTTATCCTTTCCCCCCGGAAATGCCGTCCTAATGCGTGACAAAGCCCAAAAACGACACAACACAGAGGGAGGTGATACTATCGCTGATTATATCAGGGCAGACACCACGCTGCCCGCCTATCTTCCATACCCCCGTTTCCTGCTGAAAATGGAGATTTCACAGACCGCCAAGCTGCTGTATGCGCTTTTATTAGACCGCTCCACCCTGTCACAGAAGAACGGCTGGCAGGACGGCGAGGGCAGGATATTCATTGTCTACCCCGTTGCGGAGATAGCGGAAATGCTGGACAAGGGTTGTACCGCCATCAAGGGAGCCTTGAAAGAACTGGACGCAGCCGGGCTTTTAGAACGGGAACGGCGGGGCTTCTCCGCACCCAATCGGCTTTATGTGAAAGTGCCGCCTGTCCCAGTGGTACGGTTTTCCGACCAACTGATGGCCGGAAAAGCGACCCTCATACAGTCGGAAAAGCGACCTTATGACGGTCGGAAAACCGACCCTATGATGGTCGGAAAACCGACCCCTAACAAAACTAATATAAACAACTTAATAGAGAACCAAACAATGAGAGCGAGTGGGGAGCCGCCCACAGCTTATGGCCGATATGAGAATATTTTTCTGTCAAAGGACGAATATGACGAGTTACAGGCAGAATACCCGGACAGGCTGGAACGGCTGATTGAGGAAATGAGCCATTACCTTGCCGCCAGCGGGAAAGCCTACCAGAATTATGCCGCCGCCTTGCACAGATGGGCGGCCAATGACAAAAAGGGAGCCGTAAAACAGGGCATCCCCGACTATACCTGTATGGAGGGAGAAAGCTTATGACAAGTGAAATCAAAGATATTTTGGAGAACATGACAACCGCCGCCCCGGAGATGGAGGACTATATCGGCGAGGACGGACTGCTTTACTGCGGAAAGTGCCATACGCCGAAAGAAGCCTACTTCCCGGAGGGTAAGGAGCTGTTTGGCCGTGACCGCCACCCGGCAGAGTGCGACTGCCAGAGAGCCGCCCGTGAGCAGCGGCAGGCCGCCGAGGAACACCGCCGCCATGTGGAAGCCGTGGAAAATCTGAAACAGAGGGCTTTTGCCGACTCAGCCATGCAGCAATGGACATTCGAGAACGACAACGGCAGAAACCCGCAGACCGGGATTGCCCGGCGGTATGCGGAGCATTGGGAAGAAATGCAGGCCGAAAACATCGGCTGCCTGTTCTGGGGGAACGTCGGCAACGGGAAAAGCTACCTTGCGGGCTGTATCGCAAACGCCCTCATGGAGAAAGAAGTCCCCGTATATATGACGAACTTCGCCGTTATCCTGGGCGACCTCTCTCCCGGCTTTACAGGCCGGAATGAGTATATTTCCCGCCTTTGCCGCTATCCGCTGCTTATCATTGACGACTTCGGCATGGAGCGTGGCACCGACTATGGACTGGAACAGGTATTCCATGTGATTGATACCCGATACCGCAGCAACAAGCCGCTGATCGCCACCACCAACCGCCCGCTGGACGAGTTGAAAAAGCCGACAGACACGGCCCATTCCCGGATTTATGACCGACTGCTGTCCATGTGCGTCCCGATACGCTTTACTGGCGTCAACTTCCGGCAGGAAACCGCAAAGCGGAAAATGGAAACCATGAAGAAACTGCTGGCTGAATGAAAGGAGTATTGCCTATGGAGAATATCAAGCAGCACGACCACCGTACCACCCGCCGCCCCGACTGCGTGACGGAAATCCGCATGGGGAATACCGTTCTTGTCGTGTCCGGCTTTTTCAAGAAAGACACCACCAGCACCGCCGCCGACAAGATGGCGAGGGTACTGGAAGCGGAAGCCGCTGCTACACAAAAAAAGGCGATTTGACAAGCTGTAAAGAAGCAGATTTATCACTTTTACCGCTGTACAGCCGCCCCTGTTCCGTGGTACAATGAAACCACGGAATAGTGGGGCTGGCTGTCGGAAACGGAGGATTTTATGTTAAGACAAGCCACCCAAAACCTCATTACCGCCCTTTATCCGAGATTGTCCCATGAGGACGAATTGCAAGGCGAGAGTAATTCCATTTCCAACCAGAAACGGATTTTGGAAGCCTACGCCAAGCAGAACGGCTTTACCAATCTGCGCTGGTACACCGACGACGGCTACTCAGGTGCGAACTTCCAGCGGCCCGGATTTCAAGCCATGCTTGCAGACATTGAAGCCGGGAAAGTCGGCACCGTCATAGTCAAGGACATGAGCAGGCTGGGGCGTAATTACTTGCAGGTGGGATTTTACACGGAAATGCTGTTCCCTCAAAAGGGCGTGCGTTTTATCGCTGTCAATGACAACGTGGACAGCGCAAACGGCGGCATGGACAATGATTTTACCCCTCTGCGGAACTTATTTAACGAATGGCTGGTGAGAGATACGAGCAAGAAAATCAAGGCAGTAAAGAAAGCAAAAGGCATGAGCGGCAAGCCTGTAACCAGCAAGCCAGTCTATGGCTATCTCATGGACAAGGACGAGAACTATATCGTTGACGAGGAAGCCGCCCCGGTTGTCCGGCAGATTTACCAGCTTTGCCTTGCGGGAAATGGCCCGACCAAGATTGCCCGTATGCTGACGGAGCAGCAAATCCCCACGCCGGGGACGCTGGAATACCGCAGGACGGGCAGCACCCGACGCTACCACCCCGGCTATGAGTGCAAGTGGGCGACAAACACCGTCGTCCATCTGCTGGAAAACCGGGAGTACACTGGCTGTCTGGTAAACTTCAAGACGGAGAAGCCCTCTTACAAGGTCAAGCACAGCGTTGAGAACCCCATCGAGAAGCAGGCTATCTTCCCAAATCACCATGAGCCGATTATCGACACGGAAACATGGGAGCGTGTGCAGGAGTTACGCAAGCAGCGAAAACGCCCGAACCGCTATGATGAAGTGGGGCTGTTCTCTGGTATGCTGTTCTGCGCCGACTGCGGCCATGTGCTGTATCAGCAGCGGTATCAGAACAAGAACCGCAAGCAGGACTGTTATATCTGCGGCAGCTACAAGAAGCGTACCCGTGACTGTACGGCACACTTTATCCGCACCGACCTTTTGACGGCGGGCGTGCTTTCCAATCTCCGGCAAGTGACGGAATACGCCGCCAGGCATGAGAGCCGCTTTGTAAAGCTGCTCATCCAGCAGAACGAAATCGGCGGCAAGAGAAAGACCGCCGCAGCCACGAAGCAGCTTGAACAGGCCCAGACACGCATTGCCGAAGTGAACCGCATTATCAAGCGGCTGTATGAGGACAATGTAAGCGGCAAAATCAGCGACGAGCGTTTCATGGAGCTGTCGGCGGACTATGAGCAGGAGCAGCGGGAACTGAAAGACCGGGCTGCCGCTTTGCAGGAGGAACTTTCCAAGTCGCAGGCCGCCACCGTCAACGCCGAGAAATTCATGGGGATTGTGAGAAAGCACCTTGCTTTTGAAGAATTGACCCCCACCCTCTTGCGGGAAATGATTGAGAAAATCGTCGTGCATGAGTGCAGCTATGACGAGAACGGCACCCGCAGGCAGGACATTGAGATTTATTACAGCTTTGTCGGCAAGATAGACTTGCCGGAAGCCTAACGCCTGACCTATCCGACACAGCCCTAAGTGCCGGATAGGAACGGCAAAATTTTTTACACTTCTATTACTTCTTTATCGCACATTAGCAAATATGGCGGAATTATAGTCTACACATTCTGTTTTTATCAAGTTGCGAGCGTTTTTTTATTCTATTTTTATGTATAAAAGCTGCATTTTTCAGTGAATATTATCAAATATTATTCATTTTTAGGACAAAACTTGCATTCAAAACTGTCAACAATTAAAAAGTGTTGCTTTCAGGGCGGGTATAGAAAAATTTCTTTGGCCAATTTTTGCAAATTGGACTTTTTCAGTCCGGCGGCGTATACTTGACAAAAAGCGCCGCCTGTCCCATACGTGGAACCGAGGGTTTCGCCGCCTCCTGTTTCTGCAGTTTCTTGGCCATAACAGGCAAATCTGAGCTTTGAGGTGGGGGAGTATGTTGCCGAAGCTAAAGCATGCGAATGTAAAGAGCGAGTTTTACAACATCTGGCGGGTAGAAAACCTGAACTACATCACACATATCCATGAAGAGCTGGAGATGGTGTACCTCTCTCAGGGCCAGCTGGAGGTAACGCTCGAGGACGAAGCGTATCTCCTGCGGGCCGGGGATGTCTGCTTTGCCGGCAGCCTGCAGGTCCATCAGTACCACAGCCTGGGCTACAGCAAATGCCTCATGATCGGAGCCTCGCCAAGTGTGGTGAACCTGTGCCAGGATGCGCGGAAGGATTTTCAGCTGGAGTGCCCCATCATCCGGAAGGGACAGTACAGCCCGGAGCTGGGCGCTTTGTTTGAGCTGCTGATCGAGTCCACCGACCTGATTCAAAATCCCGGGACCTGCATGGGGCTGATCAACGCCATCTTTGAATATCTGTGGGGTACGTCCCGTCAAGTTCCCAGGCCGGAGGTCCTCGCCCCGGTCAAAATGGTGCTCATGTACCTGCACCAGAACTGCTTCAAGCCCATTACGCTGCTGACAGCGGCCGAGGCGCTGGAGATGTCACAGTATCAGCTGTCCCGTCTGTGCAACCAGCAGATCGGAATGGGCTTTAACGCCTACCTGAAATTTCTCCGCGTCACGGCTGCAAAGCGGCTGCTCGTCAGCACGGACTGGCCCATGCCTGATATCTCCTCCCAGTGTGGATTTGAGAGCATCCGCACCTTTAACCGGGCGTTTAAAGAGCTGACAAACGGGCTCTCCCCCAGCGACTACCGGAACAGTCAGGCAGGCACATCCTTCTTCCAGATGAACACCGACGACAAACGCTAAACAAGAAAGCCGCGCCGCCGCCGGATTCCCCTTCTTTGGGAATCCGGCGGCGGCGCGGCCGTTATGGGCGATTGATTCTAATGGTTACTTGTTGGCGGTGTTGGCGGCCTTCCACGCCTTCATTTTCTGATGGCGGCGGACGAAGTAGGCCACACACAGGCCCAGCAGCACCACGTCCACCACACCGGCGGTGATGTACAGCCAGTAGGGCACATAGGGCTGGGCGATATCCTCGGCGGCGCTGTTCGCCGTCATATAGAGGATGTTGTGGGTGGCGCTGCGCATGGCCTGGCGGCCGTCGGGGGTGCCGGTGGTCTCCTCGCCGGGGCTGCTCAGACCCATGAGGGCCAGCTGGAGGTCGCAGCCGGCGCGGACGCAGCGGTCGGCGTCCACATAGCTCAGCTGCATGATGCAGTCGGTGATAACGGTGCCCCGGAAGCCCCACTCGTTGCGCAGCACCTGGGTGAGCAGCTCAGGGCTCTCGGCGCAGTTGGTGGTGCCCAGCCGGTTGAAGGCGGCCATCATGCCCTGGGAGTGTCCCTCCTTGACGGCCAGCTCAAAGCCCTTCAGGTACACCTCACGCATGGCCTGCTCGTTGAGCCAGGTGCACAGGCCGCCCTGGTCCCGGTTGGTCTCCTGGTCGTTGACGGCAAAGTGCTTGGAGTAGCAGTACACGCCCTGGGACTGGATGCCCTGTATCTCGGCGGCGGCCATCTTGCCGGTATGGAGGCCGTCCTCGGAGAAATACTCATAGTTGCGGCCGGAGAAGGGAGAGCGGAAGATGTTCAGGCCGGGGGCGTAGAGGCCGGAGATGTTGTAGGCGATGGCCTCCTGGGCAAAGGTGGTGCCCATGCGGCCGGCCAGCTCCTGGTTCCAGGTGCAGCCCAGCACGGACTGGCCGGTGTACTGGGTGCCGGTGACGCCGGCCATGATGTTGTTGATGCCGTTGGGGCCGTCGGTCTCGGTGTAGTAGGCCTTGCCCACCGAGGGCACGGCCTGGGTGCACCAGCCGCCGTTGGCGATGAGGTTGGTCATCTCCTCCACGGAGATCTGCTCCAGCAGCTTGTCCCACTGGGGGTCGTCGTAGTCCAGGCCCTTCATGTCGGCCAGGGTGAGGCCGTTGTCGGCAAAGGTGATGTCTGCGGCCTCCGGGTCGGAGGGCACGGAGGTATCGGTGAGGGCGGAGACGATCTCAGCGGAGGCCTCCCGGCTCTGGGGGGCCCGCTGGGTGGGCATGGTGCCGGCCCAGTCGGCACGGGAGACATAGGTCACGTCCTCGCCCCAGGTCACGTCGTCAAAGAGGTTGACGGCGGCCACGGCATCGGTGGAGCGGGGGCCGTCGTTGGCGTCGTTGTAGATCACGTCCTGGGCCACAGTGACGGTGCGGCTGTCGATGACATCGTGGGAGTTGTTCATCAGCTTGATCTCATACTCGCCCTGCTCCAGCACATAGGCGCCGCCCTGGGCCTTGACGCCGGTATAGTCGTAGGAGGCCATGTCCTCGTAGGTAAAGGAGATGGTGACGGTCTCGCTCTCCCCGGGCTGGAGGATGCCGGTCTTGCCGAAGCCGGAGAGGACCACGTGGCTCTTCTCAATGCCGCCGGGGGTGTAGGGGGCGGTGTAGTAGACCTGGACCACGTCCTTGCCCGCCGCGTCGCCGGTGTTGGTGACGGTCACGTCCATGGCGACGGTGGTGCCGTCGTCCCGGAAGTCGGCGATCTCCTGGGTGAAGGTGGTGTAGCTCAGGCCGTAGCCGAAGGGGTACTGGACGGTCTCGTCGTAGTCGATGAAGCCGTCGGCAGCAGCGGTCTCATAGTACCGGTAGCCCACGTAGATACCCTCCACGTAGTCCACATAGTGGTAGGCGTCGGGCTCGGTGTTGGCGGAGATGGGGGAAGTGTTGGTGTAGGTCACATTGGAGTAGTCGTAGTCGCCGAAGCTGTAATAGCTGGGCGCGCTCTCCACGGCGTAGGCAAAGGTGCTGGTGGTGCGGCCGGAGGGGTTCACCTCGCCGGAGAGGATCTGTCCCAGGGCATTGCAGCCGGTGGAGCCCAGGCAGCCCAGCCACAGGGCGGCGTCCACGTCGTCCTCCTCCAGGAAGCCCAGCTCCATGGCATTGGCGGAGTTGACCAGCACCACCACGGTGCCGAAGTTCTCCTTGACCATGTTGAGCATGTCGATCTCCACCTGCTGGAGCTCCAGGTAGTGCTTGCCCGCGTCGCCGCCCTTGACGCCCACGGAGGTGGCGGCGCCGGAGGAGCCCACCTCGCTCTCGCTGGGGGTCATGTCCAGGGGCAGGTCGGCGCCCTCGCCGCCCAGGCGGGAGATGACCACCAGAGCCACGTCGGAGAAGGCCTTGGCGTTGGCCAGCAGCTCGTCAGAGTACTCGCTGACCGGGGGTTCGTTGATGTCGAAGTTGTTGCCGGTGTAGCCCACGCCGGTGCGCTCCACGAAGTGGTCGTCGTAGAAGTCCACCAGCTCCTGGTTGACCTCAAAGCCGGCATTGGTCAGGCCCTGGGCCATGGTCACGTTGTTGCTCTCGTCGCCGGAGCCCGAGCCGGAGCCGCCGTACACGGTGTCCCGGGAGCCGTAGCCGAAGAGGTTGACCTTGCTGCCCTGGGCCAGGGGCAGGGCGCCGTTTTTGTTGTCCAGCAGGATGATGCCCTCGGAGGCCACCTCCTCCGTCATGGCGGCGGATGCCTCCCCCGCCTCGGAGGTCTCCGCCTCGGAGGGGCCTTTGTTGAAGAAATTGTTGATCATGGTCACGTTGGGCGGGATAAGCACGGCGGCGGCGGCGTTGACGGCCAGCAGCAGGGCCAGCACCACGCACATGACCGCCATGGCCGCCTTCCGGGGACGCCGGACAGGGGCAGACGCTTTCTTTTCCATGGATACTCCTCCTTGTTCTCTGTGCCCGTGCACAGGCTTTGGCAGGAGTATAGCACCTTCTCCCTTCCCCGCCGGGGCGGCATACCCACTTTGCGCTTTTTCCGGCGTAACTCGCACAAAACAGCGGGATGGCCGGAGATTTTTCCGGCCGCCCCGCTGTCAGGACGCTTCCCTGGGGATGGTCACCCGCAGGAGAAAAATGCCGTCCTCCGCCTGGATGGTGAGGAAGCCGCCGTACTTCTCCGCGGTGGAGCGGATGCTCTTCAGGCCGAAGCCGTGGTAGCCCCTGTCCGCCTTGCGGGTGACGGGCAGCTCCCCGTCGAAATTCAGGGCGCCCTGATAGTAGTTCTCCATCTGGAAGAGCACCAGCCCCGCCCGGGAGAAGACCGACACGGCGATGGTCCGCTTCTCCGGGTCGTCCAGAGGGGTGACGCTCTCGATGGCGTTGTCCAGGGCATTGCCGAAGATGGTGTAAATGTCCACCCCGTCCATAAAGTCCAGGCAGTCCCCGTCAGCCACGCAGGTGAGCGTAATGCCCCGACTCTCGCACAGCAGGCTCTTTTCGGTGAGGACGGTGTCCAGGATGTCGTTGCCCGTCTTGACCACGCTGTCGTAGATCATCACCGACTGCTCCAGGGCCTGGATGCTCTCCTCCCGCTCCCGCCGGTCGGAGATACGCCGCAGGGCGGCGATCTGGTGCTTCAGGTCGTGGCACTTGCGGTTGATGAGGTCCACGTTCTCCGCTGAGAGCTGGTACTGCTCCCGGCTCTTGTGCCACAGCTGCTGCTGCACATCCAGCTCATGCTGGAGGGAGAGCCGCTTCTGCTGTCCCACCTGTCCCCACAGGACATAGAAGCAGCAGAACATGGCGTAGAGCAGACACACCGGGTACAGCGGCCCGCCCGCCTCCTCCAGCTGCTGGGCCACGGCGGAGAGCACCAGGGCGATGGACAGGGCGCTGACCATGGTGCCCAGGGAATGGGTCACCTTGGTGTTGTACCGCCCCTCCCGGGCCAGCTGCCGGGCGAAGAGGACGTATGCCCCGGCGTAGACCGCCACATACAGCAGCACCGCCAGCAGGGTGTGCTCTCTGGGCTGGGTGATCTCCCACTCCAGGTGAAAGAGCCGGTAGAGGCAGTAGGTGAAGTGCTGGGTCAGATAGGCGCAGGTGGCGCAGTATACCGCCTCCCATGGCGAGATGTCGCAGCACAGCAGCGCGAAGGCCACCGCCAGGCCAAAGGAGAGGAAGGAGTAGACCAGCACAAGGGGCAGAGTTGTCTCCTGCAGGCCGGGGAAGAGTCTGCCCATAAGGTACATCAGCGGCCAGAAGCACAGCAGGCAGAGCACAATTCCGGCCGCCGCCCGGAAGGGGAACCACCTGCGCCGCCGCAGGGGCAGGCAGAACAGCACCGCTGCGGCCAGCAGCTCCATGGGCAGGTCGGCGGCCATCAGCACCTGGACCAGCACTTCTCTCACCGCAGCCCACCTCCCAGGTAGTCGCTCAGCCGCTGGAGGAACTCCTTGCGCCGGGGGCGGCTCACCGAAATGGTGTGGCCGTGGACCTGGACGGTCTCCTTGCCCACGCCGGTGACGTTTTTCAGGTTGACCATGTAGCTGTGGCTGCACCGGACAAAGGACAGCCCGGCCAGCTTCGTCTCCATCTCCTGGAGGGACCCGGACATCACGAACTCCTCCTCCATGGTGTGGATGTGGAGCCGGTGGTTGACCACCTCGATGAAGAGGATCTCGTCGGTGGATACCCGCTTCTCCCCCTCTCCGGCGGGGAGCATCAGGTAGCGCCGCTCCCGGCTGGCCACAATGGTCATGGCCTTTTTCAGCTTCAGGGCCAGCTGGCCGTAGGTCACCGGTTTGAGGACAAAGTCCAGGGCATCCACCTCATAGCCCTTGATGGCGTAGCGGGCCATGTTGGTGATGAACATGATGACAGCCGCCGGGTCCACGGCCCGGATGCGCCGGGCGGCGCTCATGCCGTCCAGGTGGGGCATCTCAATGTCCATGAGGATGATGTCCCACACCGGCCGGTAGTCCTCGGCGATGTCCATGCCGTCGGGAAAGACCACGATCTCCCCATCCAGCCCGTTCTCTTTCAGGTACCGCCGGACGCACTCCTCCAGCTGCCGGGCACAGGCCCGGTCGTCCTCCACAATCGCCACTCTTGTCACGAAAATCCCCCTTCTCCCACTGTCTGTGTCCCCTCCAGGCGCCGCTTTTCTTTCGGCCTGCGCTCCCTCACTCCAGCCAGTCGGCCCAGGTCCGGGCGAACAGGTTGTCCTTGAGGCAGGCGAAGTAGAAGGCGCCGCTCATGGGCGTGTCGGCCAGGTCGAACCGGGCCAGGGTGCCCTGGGCCAGCTCCCGCTCCACCACCGGCGCGTACAGGAAGGACACGCCCAGTCCGTCCACAACCAGGGCCTTGATTGTGGAAAAATCGCTGATGGCGGACACCTTGGGGAAGCTGCGCAGGGTACGGTTGTGGCGGCGGAGGGCGTCCTCAAAGATGGCCCGGGTGCCGGAGCCCACCTCCCGGATGAGGATCCGCTCGTCCTCCAGCTCCTCCATGGTGGCCGCCCGCCCTGCCAGCCTGTGTCCCGGCGGGCAGACGCCGAAAAATTCCTCCTGCCGGTACAGCCTGGTCTCATACCGGTTCCGCTCGAAAAAGCCCTCCACCAGTACAAAGTCCAGCCGCCCTGCCTCCAGAGCCCGGAGCAGGACCTGGGTGTTGTCCACCATCAGGGAGAAGGATGCCTCCGGGTGCTCCCGCAAAAAGCGCTCCACCTTGGGGGCGATGACGAACTCGCCGATGGTCTTGGAGGCCCCCACCCGCAGGGACACGGGCGCGGGGGCCGCCATGGCCTCCTCCACCTTCTGGCTGTTGTAGGCCAGGGAGCGGGTGTACTCCCGGAGCCTCAGCCCGGCCTCCGTCAGCCGGAGCACCTTTCCCTCGTAGGTGAAGAGGCGGCAGCCGTAGTGGTCCTCCAGGTGGTGGATGTGGTGGGTCACCGCCGGCTGGGTCAGGCAGAGCCGCTCGGCCGCCCGGGTATAGTTCATGGTCTCGCACAGGACAAGGAAGGTATTCCAGCGTGGGTCCAGCATGGCGCATCACCTATAACTCCAATTTATGGTGGCATTACGAATCTTCATTTTATTTTATCGCTCTCTTGGGCTATAATCAAGGGCGCCGAACGGAATACATAAAAAGAGAGAGAGAACACATCCATGAATTCTGTCAAACGAATCGGGCCCGGTCTGGTGCTCTGCCTGCTCCTGTCCATCCCCAGCGTTCTGCTGGGCCGCCTGTTCCCCGTGGTGGGCGGGCCGGTGTTCGCCATTCTGGCGGGCATGCTGGTGTCCCTGGTCCTGAAGGACCGGACCCGCTACCAGGCGGGCATCGCCTTCACCTCCAAGAAGATCCTCCAGTACGCGGTCATCCTGCTGGGCTTCGGCCTGAACCTGTCGGAGATCGCCAAGGTGGGCGCCAAGTCCCTCCCCATCATCTGCACCACGGTCTCCATGTCCCTCATCATCGCCTTTCTCATCCGGAAGTGGCTGAAGATGCCCAACAACATCTCCGTGCTGGTGGGCGTGGGCTCCTCCATCTGCGGCGGCTCGGCCATCGCCGCCACCGCCCCCGTCATCGGCGCGGACGACGAGGAAATCGTCCAGTCCATCTCGGTCATCTTCCTGTTCAACATTCTGGCAGCCCTGCTCTTCCCCACCCTGGGCGGAATGATGGGCATGAGCAACGAGGGCTTCGGCCTCTTTGCCGGCACCGCCATCAACGACACCTCCTCCGTGACCGCCGCCGCCTCCACCTGGGACACCCTCCACAACACCAACGGCGCGGTGCTGGAGTACGCCACCATCGTCAAGCTGACCCGCACCCTGGCCATCATCCCCATCACCCTGGCCCTGGCCTTCTGGCGGACCTGGCAGGTCAAGCGGGGCGGCGCCGTCTCCAACGGCTCCTTTGACCTGAAGAAGATCTTCCCCTTCTTTATCCTGTTCTTTGTGCTGGCCTCCATCATCACCACGGTCTCCACCATGGCGGGGGTGAACCCGGCTCTGTTCCAGGCCTTCAAGACCCTGTCCAAGTACTTCATCATTCTGGCCATGGCGGCCATCGGCCTGAACACCAACCTGGTCAAGCTGGTCAAGACCGGCGGCAAGCCCATCTTCATGGGGGTCTGCTGCTGGGTTGGCATCACCTGCGCCAGTCTCATCATGCAGCACGTCCAGGGCCTGCTGTAAGGCTTTCATTGAACATCCATTCACTTTTGCGGTATTTTGAAAGGGAGTAAGACAGCTATGTACGATATCATCATCATCGGCGCCGGCCCTGCCGGCATCAGCGCGGGCATCTATGCGGTCAGCCGGGGCAAGAAGACCCTGGTGCTGGAGAAGGCCCAGGTGGGCGGCATCATCGGCAAGGTGTCCACCGTCACCCACTACACCGCCCTGGAGGCCAGGGAGACCGGCGCCACTTTTGCCAGGCGTATGAAGGAGCAGGCCCTGGCCGCCGGGGTGGAGATCGCCTATGAGACGGTCACCGGCGTGACCCTGACCGGCCCGGTCAAGACGGTGCGCACCGACAAGGGCAGCTATCAGGCCGGCCGGGTCATCCTGGCCAACGGCGGCACCCTCCGCAAGCTGGGCATCCCCGGCGAGGCGGAGCTGGCGGGCCACGGCATCGGCCTGAATGCGGCCAAGGACGGCGCGGACTACGCCGGCCGGAACATCTACGTGGTGGGCGGCGCGGACGGCGCGGTGAAGGAGGCCCTGTATCTGGCCTCTCTGGCCAAGAAGCTGACCATTATCCACTTTGAGGACCAGCTGGGTTGCATCCCGGAGTTCCGGGAGAAGGTGGCCGCTGCGGGCAACATCGAACTGCGTCTGGGCTCCCGGCTCCACGCCGTCTCCGGCGACGTCCGGGTGGATCGGCTGGAGATTGCCAGCGAGAAGGACGGCTCCATTGAGACGGTGGAGGACCCGGGCTGCGGCGTCTTTGTGTACGCCGGTGTGACCCCCAACACGGAGCTGTACACCGAGCTTGCCCTGGAGGGCGGCTATATCCCCACCAACGAGAAGATGGAGACCGCCATTCCCGGCGTGTACGCTGCCGGCGACATCCGGGTCAAGCAGGTCTGCCAGGTGGCCACCGCCGTGTCGGACGGCGCCATTGCCGCCATCAACGCCGCCATGTGAGGGCGTAAACCCCTGTTTCCCTGAAAAGCAGCAAACCTCCCAGGTCCGGACAGCCGTCCGGGCCTGGGAGGTTTTTATTTGTACCTTTTCAGCGCCTCACCACATGGGATACCGGGCGGTGTCGGCCCGCAGCTGGCGGGCGATGGTGCCGCACAGCTCCCGGTAGAATCGCAGGTAGGTGGTCTTCTGGGCCCGCTGGATCTGCTGGCGCTGTTGGTATTCCCGCCAGCGCCGGCACTGCTTGTGGCAGCCCGTCTGATAGTCGGGGCAGCTGTCTTGACAGGGAAGCATGGCGCAGACCTCCTCATCGCCGGATGGGGCCCGAGGGGCAGGCATACCGCGGCTGCCGCCGCCGGAGTCAGGCCCTTTTGATGTTGCCTCTATTATATCTTCCGGCTCTGCGCGCTGCCTCCAGCCCAGAGTAAACATACTGTGAATTCTCTGTAAGTTCCCCCCATTTCCCTGGATTCATCTCGGTTTTAGTGTGATTTTTTTTTTCGTTTCTTGCACGTCTCTGTTTTATTTGCTCTCGTTTTCGACTCCTTTCTTATTAATTTTTTTGATAATTCGATAGGATGTTTCAATGTTATAATGATAGACCTGTAATCGTTGACATAAGCCGTTTTACCGTGCTACCGTTTTATGACAGAAGATTTCCGCGCCGGGGCGGGGCGTCTTTTCCCCCGGGCTCCGGATGCGGCAGGAAAACGAGGCGTGCAGAGTGGATAATCAGTTTGATGAAATGATACCCCGCCGGGGCACCAGCTCCCTCAAGTGGGACGGCGCGGACCGCATTTTCGGCGGGAAGGATCTGCTCCCCATGTGGATTGCAGACATGGACTTCCCCGTGGCCCCTGCCATTCAGGAGGCCCTCCACCGCCGGGTGGACCAGCGTGTATTTGGCTATGGCATGCTCTCCCCCGCGTACTACGAGGCCGTGTCCGGCTGGATGTCCCGCCGGCACGGCTGTTCCGTGCCCCGGGAGTGGATCGTGTTCACCGCCGGGGTGGTCACGGCCCTGAACTTCGCTGTTCAGGCGGTGACCGAGCCGGGGGATGAGATCCTCATCCCCAGCCCGGTGTACGGCCCCTTCTTCCACGCGGCGGAGGACTGGAACCGTGTGGCGGTCCGGTGTCCCCTGAAGGAGGAGGACCTGTTCTACACCTTTGACTTTGACGACATGGAGCGCCGCCTCACCCCCCGCACCAAAGCCCTGATGCTCTGCTCCCCCCACAACCCGGTGGGCCGGGTGTGGACCCGGGCGGAGCTGGAGGCCCTGGCGGACTTCTGCCTGCGGCACGACCTGATCGTCATCGCCGACGAGATCCACCACGACCTGGTGTTCCGGCCCCACACCCTGTTCCTCAATGTCTCCCCGGAGATCGCCCAGCGCACCATTCTGTGCACGGCCCCCAGCAAAACCTTCAACATCGCGGGCATCCAGGCCTCCAATATCATCATCCCCAACGAGGAGCTGCGCAACAAGTACCGGGCGGTGGTGGCCCATCACCACGCCTTTTCGGCCAATGCCTTTGCAGAGGCCGCCGTGGTGGCGGCCTACCGGGATTCGGAGGGCTGGCTGGACGCCCTGATCCCCTATCTGGAGGGCAACATGGCGCTGTTCTGCGGCACCGTGGCGGCGGAGCTGCCCAAGCTGAGGGTGCGCCGTCCGGAGGGCACCTACATGGTCTGGGTGGACTGCACCGGCCTGGGCCGCGACCCCAAGGACCTGAAGCGCTTCTTTGCGGAGGAGTGCGGACTGGCCTTCAACGACGGCGCCAGCTTCGGGCCGGGCGGCGAGGGCTTCGTGCGGGTCAACCTGGCCTGTCCCCGCGCCTATGTGGAAGAGTGTCTGCGCCGGCTGCGCGCACACTGCCAATAAACACCATTCAGGAAGGAAGAGAGTACACAATGAACTGGAAAAAGCGACTCCTGACCCTCACCCTCACCCTGGGCCTGCTGGGCACGGCCCTGGCCGGCTGCACCCAGCCCGCCAGCGATCCCTCCGGCTCTCCCTCCGCCTCCGGCACACCGGAGGCCTCCCCCTCTGCCTCTGCTCCCGAGGCGAGCGCCACCGGTGAAAAGGTGGACGGCGGCACCCTCATCATGTGCGAGCCCACCGACATCTCCAGCCTGAACATCCTCTACGAGACCGGCGACGAGGGCATGACCATGCTCAAGCCGGTGTACGACCCCCTGTATGTGGTCTCCAAGGACGGCGTGCGGTACTACCTGGCCGAGAGCCATGAGGTCAGCGAGGACGGCCTGACCATCACCGTCAAGCTCCGGGAGAACCTGAAGTGGCACGACGGCGTGCCCATCACCACAGAGGATGTGCTGTGGTACTTTGAGATGAAGTCCAACCCGGACAACAACGCCTCCAGCGGCACCAAGGTCAACGGCGAGCCGGTCCAGGTGGCCGCGGTGGACGATTACACCTTCACCGTCACCCTGCCCTCTGTCTCCGCCTCCTATGAGGCCACCCTGGGCAACCTGAAGCTGCTGCCCAAGCACGTATATGAGGACACCCCCGTGCTGGTGGGCGCGGAGATCAACTCCACCAGCGGCGTGGGCTCCGGCCCCTTCAAGGTGAAGGAGTGGAACAAGGGCGAGAGCCTGGTGCTGGAGCGGTTTGACGACTACTACCGGGGCCCCGCCAGCCTGGAGTCCGTGGTGTTCAAGATCATTCCCAACGCCAGCACCGAGGAGATCGCCTTCCAGAACGGCGAGCTGTCCGTGCTCCGCCTGACCACCCAGGACATGCTGGAGAAGTACTCCAACGACCCCAACTACTCGGTCTACACCCTGACCGAGGGCCGCATCAACTACATGGGCTTCAACTCCAACAGCCCCCTCACCAGCGATCCCAGGGTCCGTGAGGCCATCTGCCTGGCCCTGAACGTGGACGAGATCATCGCCGGCGCCTACGGCTCCACCGATCTGGCCCCCGCGGCCAAGACCGTGTTCTGTCCCTCCAACCTGTACTACAGCGACGTGGAGGGCTACAGCCAGGACCTGGAGCGGGCCAAGGAGCTCATCGCCGAGGCCGGCGTGGAGGGGGAGACCTTCCGCCTGGTGTACAACTCCAGCCGCGAGAACATGGAGAACTGCGCGCTGATGATCCAGCAGCAGCTCAAGGCCGTAAATCTGAACGTGGAGATCCAGGGCTATGAGACCCAGGGCTTCTTTGAGGTGTTCTTCTACACCGACGCCGGCGACTGGGAGCTGGGCCTGAACGGTTACTCCACCAACGGCGACAACCAGGGCGACGAGTACATGTTCAGCCTGGAGGGCTTCCTGTCCAAGAACATCTGCTCCACCGACGAGATCGCCGCCCTGTGGAACGAGGGCGACGCCACCACCGACCCCGAGGAGCGGGCCGCCATCTACAAGGAGATTCAGGAGCAGATCCGGGACGTGTACACCATGTTCCCCCTCACCTCCCCCAACTTCGTGGTGGCCACCGACAAGCGCCTGAAGGGCGTGGACGCCATCGACATGGTGCCTCTCTTTGAGGACTATCTCAATCTCTACATGACCAACTGATTCCGGCCGCCCGGCCGTCCGGAAGCAGAACGGCCGTCCGCCGGGCGGCCGTTCTGTGCATTTCCGCCTACCCTGTCTGAGAGGAGTGCTCCCATGGCCAAACACATCGCCAAGCGGCTGCTCCAGCTGATCCCGGTGCTGCTGCTGGTGTCCATCTTTTCCTTTCTCATCATCCACTTCGCCCCTGGCGACCCCCTGAACATGTACATCCGTCCCGACATGACCCAGGAGGAGATGGACACCCTGCGGGCCAACCTGGGCCTGGACGGCACCATCGTGGACCAGTACCTGGGCTGGCTGAACAACGTGCTCCACGGCAATCTGGGCAACTCCCTCACCAACAGCGCCCAGCCCGTGGCCGACCGCATCCTGGAGGTGCTGCCCAACACCATCCTGCTGATGGGCACCTCCCTGGTGCTGTCCTTCCTGATCTCCATCCCCCTGGGCCTGATCGCAGGGCTGAAGAAGAACCAGTGGCCCGACCAGGTCATCAGCTTTTTCTCCTATATTGGCATCTCCATCCCCTCCTTCTGGTTCGGCCTGATCCTCATCATCGTGTTCTCCCTGGTGCTGAAGGTGCTGCCCAGCAGCGGCATCCACACCATCGGGGATGACAGTCTGCTGGATCTGATCCGCCACCTCATCATGCCCAGCCTGGTGCTGAGCGTGGGCAATGTGGCCACCTTCACCCGCTACATCCGCTCCACCACCATCTCCCAGCTGGAGGAGGAGTATGTGCTCACTGCCAAGGCCAAGGGCGTGTCCCAGCGGGGCATTCTCTTCGGCCACGTGCTGAAGAACTGCCTGCTGCCGGTGATCACCCTGGCGGGCATGCGCTTCTCCAGCCTGGTGACGGGCTCCTTCATCGTGGAGTCTGTGTTCGGCTGGCCCGGCATGGGCACCCTGGGCATGTCGGCCATCAACAATCTCAACTACCCCATGATCATGGGCTTCACCATGCTCTCCTGCCTGCTCCTGATCGTGGGAAATCTCATTGCGGACCTGCTCTACTATGTGGCGGACCCCCGCATCAAGAGCGGATTTAAGGAGGCGCAGGGCTGATGGAGCGTACATTGACTTCCCCGATCGCACCCGCTCGTTTCCGGCGGGTGACCCATCCCCCGGTCCAGGCTGAGGTGTCCTACGACCGCAGCGCCCTGAGCCGGGTGTGGGCGGCCCTGCGGGCCAACCGGCTGGCCATGGTCTGCCTGGTGCTGATGATCATCATCATCGCCGCCTCCATTCTGGCCCCCCTGTCCCCCTACGATCCGGACCTGTACGACCTGATGAACAAGCTGGCCCTGCCCAGCCTGGCCCACCCCTTCGGCACCGACGACCTGGGCCGGGACTACTTCACCCGGTCCCTGTACGGCGGTCGGGTGTCCCTGACCGTGGGCTTTTTCTCCATGCTGGTGTCGGTGGCCCTGGGCACCGTGGTGGGCACCGTCAGCGGCTACGTGGGCGGCGCGCTGGATATGGTGCTCATGCGCCTGCTGGACATCATCATGTCGGTGCCCACCTTCCTGCTCATCATCATCATCAACGCCTACATAAAGCCCGGCCTGCCCACCATGATCTTCATCATCGCCATCTTCTCCTGGATGGGGGTGGCCCGGATCGTGCGGGCCGAGACCATGAGCCTGAAGGAGCGGGACTTTGTGCTGGCGGCCAAGAACCTGGGCACCAGCGACTTTGTCATCATCTTCCGCCACATCATCCCCAACATGAGCTCCTCCATCATCGTGGCGGCCAGCCTGTCCATCGCCCGGGCCATCCTCACCGAGTCCTCCCTCAGCTTTCTGGGCTTCGGTGTGCGCCTGCCCAACGCCTCCTGGGGCTCCATGCTCCAGAACGCCCAGAGCGAGATTCTCTATAACCCGCTGCTGGCCGTGTTCCCCGGGCTTTTGATCCTGATCACGGTGCTCAGCTTCAACGTGCTGGGAGATGTGCTCCGCAGCGCCCTGGAGCCGAGGATCATCAAGTGAGGTGCGGCATGGAAGAACAGATGCTCAGAGATTATGTGGTGGGCCTGCGCCGGGCCTTCCACCAGGAGCCCGAGCTGGGGCTCAAGGAGTTTGAGACCAGCCGCCGGGTGCAGGAAGAGCTGTCCGCCCGGTCCATCCCCTTCCATATGGTGGGGGAAACCGGCGTGGTGGCCGAGATTTCCGGCGGCCGCCCCGGCCCCACTGTGCTGCTGCGGGCGGACATGGATGCCCTGCCCATCCAGGAGGCCACCGGCCTGCCCTTCGCCTCCCGGGTCCCCGGGGTGATGCACGCCTGCGGCCACGACGCCCACACCGCCATGCTGCTGGGGGCCGCCGCCCTGCTGTGGGAGGAGCGGGAGGCCCTGCCCGGCCGGGTGCGGCTGGTGTTTGAGCCGGCGGAGGAGTTCGCCGGGGCGGGCCGTGCCCTGCTGGAGGCCGGGATACTGGACGGCGTGGACACAGCCTTTGCCGTCCACGTGGCCCCTAACCTGCCCTGCGGCGCGGTCAGCGTGCAGCCCGGGGTGCGCATGAGCGGCTGCGGCTTCTTCTCCCTGACCGTCAGGGGCAAGAGCGGCCACGGCTCCGCTCCCCACGAGGGGATCGACGTCATCCCGGCGGCCTGCGCCATGGTATCCGCCCTCCAGACGGTGGTCAGCCGGGAGGTGAGCCCCCGGGACTTTGTGGTCATCACGGTGGGCACCTTCCACGCCGGTACCGCCGCCAATATCCTGGCCGGCGAGGCCAAACTCACCGGCACCATCCGGTATCAGAACCCGGCGCTGAAGGAGATGCTCCCCGCCGCGTTGGAGCGGGTGCTCCGGGGCACGGCGGAGGCCTTCCGGGTGACCATAGACCTGAAGTGCGGTATGGGCCTGTCCCCCGTGGTCAACGACGCCGCCTGTTCCGCCGTGGCGGAGCGGGCCGCCGCCGGACTGCTGGAGGCGGCGGAGCTGCCCATGGGCACCGGATCGGACGATTTTTCCTACTACACCCAGCGTGTCCCCGGGGTGTACGCCTTTCTGGGCACCGGCGGGGACCACCCTATCCACCACGAGTGCTTCACTCTGGACGAGGACGCCCTGGCGCCGGGCAGCCGGCTGTACGCCCGCTATGCGGAGGAATATCTGAGAGGAGGATGCCTGTGAGTCAGACGCTTTTGGAGGTCAAGGACTTGCGGGTGTCCTACCGCACCTACGCCGGCGAGGTCCAGGCGGTGCGGGGCCTGTCCTTCTCCATGGGGCGGGGCGAGACCCTGGCCGTGGTGGGCGAGTCGGGCTGCGGCAAGTCGGTGAGCGCCAAGGCCCTGATGGGGCTGATCAACTGCCCCCCCGGCGAGGTCAAGCCGGGCAGCCAGGTGCTCTTTGAGGGGAAGAACGTGCTGGACTTCACCCCCGCGGAGTGGTCCGCCTTTCGTGGCAAAGAGTGCGCCATGATCTTTCAGGACGCCCTGGCCGCCCTCAACCCCACGGTGACGGTGGGGCGGCAGATCGCGGAGAACCTGACGGTCCACCATATGGCGGGCCGCGCCCAGGCCATGGCCCGCGCGGTGGAGATGCTCTCCCTGGTGGGCATCTCCCAGCCCCAGGAGCGGGCCAGGCAGTACCCCCATGAGTTCTCCGGCGGCATGCGCCAGCGGGCTATGATCGCCATGGCCCTGGCCTGCGGCCCCAAGCTGCTCATCGCCGACGAGCCCACCACCGCCCTGGATGTGACCATTCAGGCCCAGATCATCAAGCTCATCAAGGAGATGCAGCAGAAATTCAACATGTCCGTGCTGCTCATCACCCACGACCTGGGGGTGGTGGCGGACATCGCCCAGAACATCGCGGTGGTGTACGCCGGGCGCATCGTGGAGTACGGCGCCCGGGACGACATCTTCTACGACCAGCGCCACCCCTACACCTGGTCCCTGCTCCGGTCCATCCCCCGGCTGGACCTGGACGGGAAGAAGCAGCTGGTGTCCATTGACGGCATGCCCCCCGACCTGATCTCTCCCCCGGCGGGCTGTCCCTTCGCCCCCCGGTGCCCCTGGTGCATGGAGATCTGCACGGAAGAGAAGCCGCCCCAGGTATCCTTCTCCGGGAACCACACCTGCACCTGCTGGCTCCATCACCCCGACGCACCCAAGAGCGATCTTCCATTTCAGGCAGGGGACGGTGTACTATGTTAGAACAAAACGAGACAGCCCTTGAGGTCAAGGATCTCAAGAAATACTTCCGCACCGCCGGCGGACTGCTGAAGGCGGTGGACGGTGTCAGCTTCACCATCCGCCGGGGGGAGACCCTGGGTCTGGTGGGCGAGTCGGGCTGCGGCAAGACCACCTGCGGCCGCACCTGCGTGGGGCTCTACAACAAGACCGGCGGCCAGGTGCTCTACCGGGGCAAGGACGTCCACAGCCTCCGGGGCAAGGAGCGCAAGGCCTTCACCAAGCAGGTGCAGACCATCTTTCAGGACCCCTACGCCTCCCTGGACCCCCGCCTGCGGGTGGAGGAAATTGTGGCCGAGGGCATGCGCAACCACGGCATCTGCCCCTCCGCCAAAGAGCGGCGGGAGCGGGTGTACCAGCTGCTGGAGCTGGTGGGCCTGAGCAAGGAGCACGCCGGGCGGTACATCCACGAGTTTTCCGGCGGCCAGCGCCAGCGCATCGGCATCGCCCGGGCCCTGGCGGTGGACCCGGAGTTCGTCCTCTGCGACGAGCCCATCTCCGCTCTGGACGTGTCCATCCAGGCCCAGATCGTCAACCTGCTGGTGCGCCTCCAGGAGGAGCGGGGCCTGACCTATCTGTTCATTGCCCACGACCTTTCCATGGTCAAGCATATCTCCGACCGGGTGGCGGTCATGTACCTGGGCACCATCGTGGAGATCACCACCTCCTCCGAGCTGTACGCCCACCCGGCCCACCCCTATACCAGGGCCCTCCTGTCCGCCATTCCCATCCCTAACCCCCGGGTGGAGGAGCAGCGGGTGCGCACCGTGCTGGAGGGCGAGGTGCCCAGCCCCATCGACCCGCCGCCGGGCTGCCGGTTCCACAGCCGGTGCCCCTACGCCACCGACCGCTGCGCCCAGGAGGCGCCGGTCCTCCGAGAGATTGCCCCCGGCCACTCCGTGGCCTGCCATATTGTCTGATTATTTTAAAAAAGGGAGATGTCCGAGATGGAACAGACCAACATCAAGCTGCCCGCCGACTTTGAGACCTACGGAGAGGCCCGAAAGGCGGGCTTCCTGCGCATGAAGCAGCTGAAGGACCAGGGCGCCCGTGTGGTGGGCATGTTCTGCTCCTTTGTGCCCACCGAGCTGGTGTACGCGGCGGGGGCCCTGCCCGTGGGGCTGTGCGCCTTCACCGAGGAGCCCATCCCCGCCGCCGAGGCCAACCTGCCCCGGAACCTGTGCCCCCTCATCAAGGCCAGCTACGGCTTTGCCCTCACCGATACCTGCCCCTACTTCTACTTCTCCGACTTTGTGGTGGGCGAGACCACCTGCGACGGCAAGAAGAAGATGTTTGAGCTTCTCAATGAGATCAAGGACACCTATGTCATGCAGCTGCCCCACAGCCGGGACGAGGCCGCGCTGGCCTTCTGGCGGGACCAGATCATCGCCTTCAAGCGCAAGCTGGAGGACTTTTACGGCGTCACCATCACCGAGGACGACATCCGCCAGGCCATCAAACGGAAGAACCGGGAGCGGGACGTGATGCTCCGCTACCTGGAGCTGGGCAAGCTGAACCCGGCCCCCATGAGCGGCTATGAGATGGGCACCCGTGTGGACGCGGGCAGCTTCTCCTTTGACCTGGACCAGCGGTGCAACATCATCGAGGCCCGGACGGCGGAGGTGCTGGAGCAGTGGAAGGCTAACAAGGACTCCCTGCCCACCGACCGGCCCCGCCTGCTGGTCACCGGCTGTCCCAACGCGGGCGTGCGGGAGAAGATCATCAAGGCCGTGGAGGAGCTGGGGGCCGACGTGGTGGCCTTCGACACCTGCAACGGCATCCGGGAAAAGGTGGAGAAGGTGGACGAGTCCGACCCCGACGTGTACCACGCCCTGGCTGTGAAGTATCTCAACATTAACTGCTCGGTCATGAGCCCCAACGACAGCCGCCGGAACTACATCGGCGAGATGATCGACTCCTACGCGGTGGACGGGGTGATTGAAATTGTGCTCCAATCCTGTCATACTTACGATGTGGAGGCTTTCTTCATCAAGCGCTTTGTCACCCAGGAGAAGGGCCTGCCCTACCTGAACATTGAGACCGACTACTCTCAGGCGGACAAGGGTCAGATCAACACCCGCCTTGCCGCCTTCCTGGAGACGATTGAGAAATGAAGTACTTTGCCGGAATCGACATCGGCTCCACCGCCTCCAAGGTGGTGGTGCTGGACGGGACGGACATGGTGGACCACTTTGTCCTGCCCACGGGCTGGAGCAGCAAGGAGACCTCCGTTGAGATCGCCCGCCGGCTGGAGGCGGACGGCCATCCCATCGGGGAGGACATGAAGATCATCGCCACCGGTTACGGCCGGGTGGCGGTGGACTACGCGGCCAAGACGGTGACGGAGATCACCTGCCACGGCCGGGGCGGCTGGTACCTGCTGGGCCAGGACTGCACCATCGTGGACATCGGCGGCCAGGACACCAAGGTCATCACCGTGGAAAACGGCATGCCCACCAGCTTTCTCATGAACGACAAGTGCTCGGCGGGCACGGGCAAGTTCCTGGAGATCATGGCCAATCGCCTGGGGGTGGACCTGACCGAGCTGTTCACCCTGGCGGAGGCGGGGACCCCTCTGGCCATCAGCTCCATGTGCACCGTGTTTGCCGAGAGCGAGGTCATCAGCCACATCGGCGCCGGGGAGAAGCGGGAGGACATCGCCGCCGGCGTGGTGGACTCGGTGGTGAGCAAGGTGGCGGGCCTGTGCGCCCGGCACACCCTGAAGGGGGACCTGTTTCTCACCGGCGGCCTGTGCGACAGCGCCTACCTGGTGGACCGGCTGTCCCACAAGCTCAAACGGCCCGTCCTCACCCACCCCCTGGGCCGGTATGCCGGCGCCCTGGGCGCGGCTCTCATTGCCCGGGGCAAGACGTCCAAGTAGCAAAATACATGGAAAACCATCCACATACAGAACAGGAGGACTGATTGATATGCTGAAAAAAGTAAACGCCATGGGCGACCCCTGCCCCATCCCTGTCATCAAGACCAAGAACGCCATCAAGGAGCTTGCCGGCCCCGGCACGGTGGAGGTCCTGGTGGACAACGAGACCGCCGTACAGAACCTGACCCGTCTGGCCAACAACAACGGCTACGCCGTCAAGTCTGAGAAGCTGGGCGACAAGGAGTTCCGGGTGGTGATGGAGGTCACCGGCGCCCCCGCGGCCCAGGCCCAGGATGACGACAGCGAGACCTGCCTGGTGCCCGCCGGCACCGGCCGGAGCAGCACCGTGGTGGTCATCTCCTCCCCCTGCATGGGCACCGGCAGTGACGAGCTGGGTGCCACGCTGATGAAGAGCTTCATCTTCGCCCTCACCCAGCAGGACACCCTGCCCAAGACCATCCTCTTCTACAACGGCGGCGCCAAGCTGACCACCGAGGGCTCCGCCTCTCTGGACGACCTGAAGAGCCTGGAGGCCCAGGGCGTGGAGATCCTCACCTGCGGCACCTGTCTGAACTTCTTCGGCCTGACCGACAAGCTGAAGGTGGGCGGCGTCACCAACATGTACGACATTGTGGAGAAGATGAGCTCCGCCGGCCGGGTCGTCCGGCCCTGAGGCGCGCCATGCGGGAGAAAAAGCCTGCCCTTATCATCACCTTTTCCACCACCACCGACGCCATGGGCATGGAGCAGTTCTGCGGCAAAAACGGCCTGCCGGGCCGACTGATCCCGGTGCCCCGTGAGATCAGCGCGGGCTGCGGCCTGGCCTGGAAGGCCCCCGTGGAGGCCCAGGAGCAGCTGCTGTCCGCCATGACGGACGCGGGCATGCATTGGCAGGAGACCCGGGTGCTGGAGCTGTGGGTTTGACCCCGAAAAAGCCATAGGAGATGAGTTCCCTTGATCTATCTGGACAACGCGGCCACCACCCGGCAGAAGCCGCCCCAGGTCATCGACGCGGTGGTGAACGCCATGACCACCATGGGCAACGCCTCCCGGGGCGCCCACGGCAGCGCCCTACAGGCCTCCCGGGCGGTGTATGACGCCCGGTGCAAGCTGGCAAAGCTGTTGGGCTGCCCCCGGGCGGACCATGTGGTCTTCACCTGCAACTCCACCGAGGCCCTGAACATCGCCATCAACGGCACATTATCCCCCGGGGACCATGTGATCTCCACCGACCTGGAGCACAACTCCGTCCTCCGTCCCCTGTACCGGCTGGAGGCGGAGCGAAACGTGGCCCTCAGCTTTGTGCCCGCCGACAAGCAGGGCCGCCCGGACATGTCCGCCTTTGAGACCCTCATCCGGCCCGAGACAAAGGCCATCGTGTGCACCCACGCCTCCAATCTGACGGGCAACATGATCGACATCGCCCGGGTGGGGGCCATTGCCAAGGCCCACGGCCTGCTCTTCATCGTGGACGCCTCCCAGACTGCCGGGGCCGCCCCCATCGACATGGAGGCCATGGGCATCGACATCCTCTGCTTCACCGGCCACAAGGGCCTGATGGGCCCCCAGGGCACCGGCGGGCTGTGCGTCCGCCCCGGTGTGGAGATCCGCCCCTGGAAGGTGGGCGGCTCGGGGGTGCAGTCTTACAGTAAAACCCAGCCGGAGGAATACCCCACCCGGCTGGAGGCGGGCACTCTGAACAGCCACGGCATCATGGGCCTCTCCGCCGCCCTGGACTTTATCGAGGCCACCGGCGTGGACACCATCGCCCGCCGGGAGGAGGCCCTGATGCGGCGGTTCTACGACGGGGTCGCAGGCCTGAAGGGGGTCACGGTGTACGGGGACTTCACCCAGGCCCACCGGGCCGCCATCGTGGCGCTGAACATCGGGAACATGGACTCCAGCGAGGTGTCCGACATCCTCAGCACCGACTACGACATTGCCACCCGCCCCGGCGCCCACTGTGCGCCCCGGATGCACCAGGCCCTGGGCACCACGGAGCAGGGCGCGGTGCGGTTCAGCTTCTCCTGGTACAACACCGAGGAGGAGGTGGACGCCGCCGTCCGTGCGGTGGCCGACCTGGCAGAAGGCTGATTGCATACAAAAAGAACGGGTGTGTTTCACCGGAACTCCGGCGGAACACACCCGTTTTTCAGTTCTCTCCCAGCCGCTGGCGGCACAGCTGGATGCACCGCTCCAGCCAGGCGCAGCAGCCCTCTTCCCGCATGACGCCCCCCAGCAGCACCAGGTAGTCGCTGAACTCCTCCTCTCCCTCCGGGGGCACCCGGCTGAACTTGGCCATATTCTCCCGCAGGTGGTCCAACAGGGCCTTGTGCTGCTCCAGCTGGGGCTCCAGCAGGGCGATACGCCGACGGGGCGGGATGCAGTCGGAGAAGTAGAGCTGGAGCCGGAACTCGTCCTTGGGCACGGACCTTATCTTCAGCTGCCCCTCCGCCCACGCCCGCAGGGCGGCCCGGCCGCTGCCGGTGATGGAGTACACCTTTTTCTCCAGCACGGTGCCGGAGATCTCGATCTGGTACGCAATCAGGCCCTCGTCCGCCAGGGCCTTCAGCTCCGGGTAGATCTGGCTGTGCTTGGCGCCCCAGAACTCGGCCAGGGTGGTCTCAAACTCCTTGGCCAGGTCGTAGCCCGACATATCCCGCCGGTTCAGCAGCCCCAGGATGGCATAGCGCAGGGTTCCCATGGTCTCTCCTCCTCTGTCAGGGTCATGGTGGTATTATACCATACTCCCGGCTTCATTTCCTCCAAAACGGCAAATGATTTGTTCCCCATATTTTAAACATGTAATAATTGACATGTTTATTTTTCCATGCTACCATGAAATATAACAACACTCCGCCTCCTGGAGACGGAACGATATTTTGGAAGGAGTTTTGGTTCGGAAATGGAAAAGCTGAAGCGCTACGTGGTATTTTTGATTGGACTGTTCGTCAACTCCCTTGGGGTGGCTCTGATCACCAAGGCCGATCTGGGCACCTCCCCCATCTCCTCGATCCCCTATGTGCTCAGCTTGAATTTTCCCCTCACGCTGGGACAGTTCACCGTGCTGTTCAGCCTGCTGCTCATTGTGCTCCAGCTGGTGATCCTGCGGAAAAACTTCCGCCCCGAGCACATTCTTCAGATCCCGGTGTCCTTTCTCTTCGGGTACTTCATCGACCTGTGCATGGCCCTGCTCTCCTTTGTCCAGCCCCAGGTGTACGGCATGAAGGTGCTCTATCTGCTGATCGGCTGCGTGGTCCTGGGCGTGGGCGTGTACATGGAGATGCTGGCCGACGTGGTCATGCTGCCCGGCGAGTCCTTTGTGCGCTCTGTGGTGTTCCGCTGGGCCACCGAGTTCGGCATGACCAAGGTGGCCTTTGACGTGACCATGACGGTGGTGGCGGCGGTGCTCTCCTTTGTCTTTGCCGACATGCTCTCCGGCGTGCGGGAGGGGACCATTGTGGCCGCCCTGCTGGTGGGCTTCATCGCCCGGCTCATCAACCGCCGGCTGGAGTTCATGTCTCAGGCCCTGTTCGGCGGGACGCCCGCGCCCGAGTGTTCCGAATAAGCAAAAAATCAGCAGCCCGTGACGGGCTGCTGATTTTTTTATTGCTCAGTGGACCGGGACGGCCTCTTTTCTTCCGTCGGGCGCCTCCTGCCGCACTGTCTGGACAAAGAAGATGGCGCCTACGGCGAACATAAAGGCCAGGGCGCCCACGCCCAGGTTGACGCTGCCGGTAAGCTGGCTCACGGCGGAGACGGTGATGGTGCCCAGGAAGGAGGCGCCTTTGCCGCAGATGTCGTACAGGCCGAAGTACTCGCCGGACTTCTCCGGCGGGATGAGGCGGGCGAAGTAGGCCCGGGACATGGACTGGATGGCCCCCTGGAAGATGCCCACGCACACGGCCAGCACCCAGAACTGGTACTGCTCCTTCATCCACATGCCGTAGAGGGTGATGAGGAAGTAGGCGCCGATGCACACCAGGATCAGGCTGGCGGAGGAGAAGCGCTCGGTGAGGCGGCCGAAGAGGAGGGCGGCGGGGAATGCCACGATCTGGGTCACCAGCAGCGCCAGCAGCAGCCCGGTGGTGTCCAGACCCAGGGCGGTGCCGTAGGCGGTGGCCATGTCGATGATGGTGTACACGCCGTCGATGTAGAAGAAGAAGGCGATGAGGAAGAAGAGGGCCTTCCGGTTGTGGGCGAGCTCGGAGAACACCCGTCCCAGGCGGCGGAAGCTCTCGCCCAGGCGGCTGCCCCGGGCGGGGACGGCGTGCCGCTGTTCATAGGACCGCCACAGGGGCACGGACAGCAGCAGCCACCAGGCGGCAATGAGCAGGAAGGCCAGGGCCATGGCCACGTTGACCGGCATGCCCAGGGGCTCGTAGCACAGCACCAGCACCAGGGAGAGGACAAAGGGAAGGCAGCTGCCGATATAGCCCCAAGCGTAGCCGTTAGCGGAGACCTTGTCCATCCGCTCAGGCTCGGTGATGTCGGTGAGCATGGAGTCATAGATGACCAGGCTTACCGAGTAGGCCGATTTGGCCAGGACAAAGAGCACCAGGAACCACAGCCAGGAGGACATGATGCCCAGGCCCACACAGCCCAGGGCCCCCACCAGCACGGAGAGGGAGAAGAGCTTCTTTTTCCAGCCGGGGAAATCGGAGATGGTGCCCAGCACCGGGCCGCACAGGGCCACCACCAGGGTGGCGATGGAGGTGGCGTAGCCCCAGTAGGCCAGGTAGCTCACCTCGGAGAGGCCCGACCCACCGGCCAGGCTGTTGAAGTAGATGGGCATGATGGTGGATACCAGCAGGGTAAAGGCGGAATTGCCCACATCGTAGAGCACCCAATTGCGCTCCAGGGGCCGCAGTTTAAACTTCATAGACAAGCTCCTTTTCCAGACTCAGCACGGGGATCTTCTGCCAGTTGGCCCCGGCGCCAAAGGTGAGCTCCAGCCCGGCGGGCAGGGGCCGCTCCCCCTCCAGGCAGGGAAGATAGCCTTCCATCAGGGTGAGACACCGCTCCTCCGCCCGGTCCATCAGCTTTTTGAGGCGGACGCAGCTGTCCGCGCAGCGGGGATCGGGCTGGGGGTTGATGAGCAGGCCGTGCATCTCGGTGTAATTGCCCGACAGCTTGAGCACAGCCTTCACCAGATTCCGTCTCCAGGCGCTGGGCGCCACCAGCAGGCGGTTGTAGAAGATCATGCTCCGCAGGGATTTTTCCACTTCCTCCGGCGTGACGGTGGAAAAGAAGGGGGCGATGACCCTGCTGTTTTCCGCCGTGGGGCGGATGTGACCGGTCAGGTCCTGGCGCACCGGGTCAAGCCCCTGTTCGGCCATGAGGCAGCGGTCAAACTCCCCCTCGATCTCCGTGTGGGTGACGCCGCTGACGTGGATCTTCTGCTCGATATACCCGTGACAGGCGCTGTCCAGAGCGAAGTGGCAGAGGAAGCCCATGAGGTAGGCCCGGCCGGGTCCCCTCTCCCCGGCGGGCATGGCCCGCACCAGAGCGGCGGCCGGACCGAAGAAATCGGCTGCCGGCTTCTCGTGCTGCTCAAAGCCCACGGTGTTGACCCGGTTGACCGTGAGGGCCTTGTAGTAAAACAGGATGTCCGGCCCGTGGAGGCCGATGGCGAACAGCTCCTTTTGCGCGGGTGTCAGCCCTTTCAGGGCACGCGGGTCCCGGCGGAGAATCCGGTCCCCAAAATACTTGTGGGCGTAGGTGGATGGCATGGAGAATCTCCTTTTGCTCGATTTTCTGTTCCGGCAGCTATTGTACCATCCTCCCTTCGGCCCTTCCCCGCAGTTTTTGTAAAATGGAGACAAACTGTTTGTAAAATAAAGGCCGCCGGGAGAAAATTTCTCCCGGCGGCCTTGCCGTGTTCTGATTCAGCTGTTCTTGAAGTAGTAGCCCACGCCCCACTTGGTGAGGATGTACTCGGGGCGGGCGGGGTCCAGCTCCAGCTTCTCCCGCAGACGGCGGACGTGGACGTCCACGGTGCGGTAGTCCCCGGCGTACTCATAGCCCCACACCACGTTGAGCAGGTTCTCCCGGCTGTACACCCGGCCCGGATTGCGCATGAGCAGCTCGATGAGGTCGAACTCCTTGGCGGTCAGGTCCACCGGGGTATCCCCCTTCCAGGCGGAGCGCTCGTCGGCGTCGATCACGATGTGTCCGGCGGTGAGGCGGGATTTCTTGTCCTTCTGTGCGGCCATGCCCGCCCGGCGGAGCAGGGCCCGCACCCGGGCCTTCAGCTCCAGGATGTTGAAGGGCTTGGTGATATAGTCGTCGGCGCCGCACTCAAACCCGATGATCTTGTCGGTGTCCTCACTGCGGGCGGTGAGCATGATGATAGGCACGTTGGAGAACTCCCGGATGCGCATGCAGGCCTGGAGGCCGTCGATCTTGGGCATCATCAGGTCCAGGATGATGAGGTCGAAGCCGCCGCTGCGGGCCAGCTCCACCGCCTCTTCCCCGTCATAGCCGGTCTCCACCTGGTAGCCCTCGCTCTCCAGGTTGAATTTGATGCCCTTGACCAGCACCTTCTCGTCGTCCACAACCAGAATTTTCATTGTTTGATTCCTCCACAGGGCGTTCGCCCTCACTAAACGGTAATATAGTCGATGATCTGGGACAAAATCCCCTCGCCGATGCCGCTGACATTGGTGATGTCCTCCACCATGCGGAAGGGGCCGTTCTCCTCCCGGTATGCGATGATGGCCGCCGCCCGCTTCTCGCCGATGCTGGGCAGGGTCTGGAGCTCCTCGCTGCCGGCGGTGTTGATGTTGATCAGGCCGGTCTGCCCCTCTGTCTCCTCAGGCGAGGGCGACGGCGTCTGAGATGTGATTGCCGCAGGTTCTGTCTCCGCCGGAGGGTCGGAGGTTGTCGGCAGGAGCTGGGAGACCGACGGTGCGGTGCTGAGCTCCGGCTCCAGGCTGTACTGGGCGGTGATCTGCACGGTTCCGGCGGAATTCTCCCCTCCCAGGAACCACCCGGCAAAGAAGGCAAGGCAGGCGGTGGTCAGCATAAGCAGCACAAATTCCAGCCTGGAAATCTTCATCAAATTGTAACCACCTTTCCCGTTGCGCGGCCCGTCCTTCTTTGCTATAATGAATTATGTAACCGAGTCTGTCCAGACGCATTCTTTGCCGCAGAGGTGGCCCTTCCGGCCGTTTTTGCGGCAAAGGGGCGTTATGGGATATATTATAACATAGTGTGCGGGAGTTTCCTATGAAAAAAAATCGTCTTTTTTCTCTTCTTCTGACCCTGTCGCTGGTCTGCGCCATGCTGGCCCCCTTTTCCACCGCTTCGGCCAATTCTGTGGACGACTACGTGGTGAACGCCAAGTCCGCCATTCTGGTGGACACCACCTACGGCGAGATCCTCTACGAGCACAACGCCCATGAGCGGACCTACCCCGCCAGCATCACCAAGGTCATGACCGGTCTGCTGACCATCGAGGCCATCGAGCGGGGCGAACTGTCCCTGGACCAGCAGATCACCGTCAGCGAGCACGTAAACGACGGCATGATGTCCGGCGCCTCCACCCAGAACCTGAAGCCGGGCGAGATCCTCAGCCTGAAGGACGTGCTGGCCTGTGCCCTGATCCCCTCGGCCAACGAGGCGTGCAACGTGCTGGCCGAGACGGTGGCCGGCTCCATCTCCGCCTTTGTGGACCTGATGAACCAGCGGGCCGCCGAGCTGGGCTGTGAGGACACCCATTTCATGAACCCCCACGGCCTCCACGATGAGAACCACTACACCACGGCCTACGACATCTACCTGTTCTGCAACGAGGCCATGAAGCACGATATCTTCCGCGAGCTGGTCACCTCCATGAACTACACGGTCCCCGCCACCAATATGAGCGAGGAGCGCACCTTCTGGGACACCAACGCCCTCATCACCAGCTGGAAGTACAAGGGGTATACATACGAGTATGCCACCGGCATCAAGACCGGCTACACCCCCGAGGCGGGCTACTGCCTGGCCTCCTCCGCCACCAAGGGCGAGCGCTCCCTCATCGCCGTGGTCACCGGCTGTGAGCGGGCCGAGGGCGCCACCGGCAGCGACGGGTACACCCAGTTCTCCGAGAGCAAGAAGCTGCTGGAGTGGGGCTTCTCCAACTTCTCCTACCAGTCCATCATGAGCAGCAGCAAGCCCCAGCTGTCCATCCCCGTGACCCTCTCCGAGACCGACCACGTGGTGGCCGAGCCCAACGGCACCCTCTCCGCCGTGCTGCCCAACGACGTGTCCGCCGAGGACTTCAAGCAGAACGTGGAGCAGTATTACGACACTCTGGAGGCCCCGGTGGAGAAGGGCACGGTGCTGGGCAAGGTGACCCTCACCTACAACGGCGAGGAGTACGGCTCCCTGGACCTGGTGGCCGTGGACACGGTGGAGCGCTCCGAGCTGCTCTACAACCTGGACCGGATCGAGAAGTTCTTCAGCCAGCTGTGGGTGAAGATCCTCCTGCTGGTGCTGGTGGTGCTGATTCTGGTGCTGGTGCTTCGGCTCACCCTGTTCGGCCGGCGCGGCCGGCGGAGCTACGGCGGCCGGAGCCGCGGCAGCTACCATGGACGCCGCCGCCGCTGATCTTCTCTTCTTCAAATCATCGCCCCACGGATCATTCCGTGGGGCGATTTTTTGCGTTTTTCCGTCTTTCTCTTGACAGAACAGGTTTGTCGCGATAAACTAGTTTTGCAAGGAGATTTGTTCTAACAAACCTCGCAGGGAAAGGAGCCCGCTATGGACGACTATAAGCTGTTTGACGCCGAATACCGGCTGATGGATCTGGTGTGGACGGAGGAGCCGGTGAACTCCACCGCCCTGTCCCGCATGTGCCTGGAGCGCTTCGGCTGGAAGAAGCCCACCACCTACAATCTCATCCGCAAACTGTGCCAGCGGGGCTTCCTGCAAAATGAGGACGCCACTGTCACCGCCCTGGTGCCCCGGGAGCAGGTGGAGCAGTACGAGAGCGAGTCAGTGGTGGAGAAGTCCTTCGGCGGCTCCCTGCCCGCCTTTGTGGCCGCCTTCCTGCGGGGAAAAAAGCTCTCCCAGGCGGAGGCGGAAGAGCTGCGGCGCATGATCGAGGAGGCGGGCGATGAGTAACCTGTTTTCCGCCGTGCTGCCCGCCCTGTTCCAGGCAGTGCTGGCCATGAGCCTGACCGCCGCCGCCGCGGCCCTGGCGGTGCTGCTCATCCGGGCTGTCATGCGGATACTGGAAGTTCCCAGGGCCATTGTGTTCCTGCTGTGGGCGGTGGTGCTGTTCCGTATGGTGTGCCCGGTGTCCTTCTCCAGCAATTGGAGCCTGCTCTCCCTCTTCCCTGCGGCGGAGGAACAGGTGGCCGGCTTCTCCGACGACGATATGAGCGGCAACCAGGTCATCTGGGACAGCCCCCAGAACCATGATCGTTATCAGGCCGGTGTGGCCGCCGGAGGGACCGTCATCTCCCCCGCCCCGGAGGAGGGCGGCGGTTCCTATGTGGTCACCGGGCCGGACGGCGTCTCTCCCCCCGCCACCGTGGAGACCGACGTGCTGCCTGTGCTGTCCGTCATTTGGGCCCTGGGCGTGCTGGCGCTGTGGCTGTGGAGTCTGCTGTCCTGGCTGCGCCTGCGTCTGAAGCTGTCCGCCGCCGTCCGCACCCCGGACGGCGCCTGGGAGAGCGACCGGGTGGACTCCCCCTTTGTGCTGGGCTTCTTTCCGCCCAAAATCTATCTTCCCCTGGGCCTATCCGGGGACACCCGGCGGTATGTCCTGCTCCATGAGCGCACCCACATCCGCCGGGGGGACCACATCGTCAAGGTGCTGGCCTTTCTGGCCCTGGCGGTTCACTGGTTCAATCCGCTTCTGTGGGTCAGTTGGTTCCTCTCCTGCCGGGACATGGAGTCCGCCTGTGACGAGGCTGTCCTCCGCCGCAGCCCGGAGGATATCCGTAAAAACTATTCTGCCGCCCTGCTCTCCCTGGCCGTCGCCCACCCTCTGCGGGTGCCCCTGGCCTTTGGGGAGAACGACGTAAAGGGCCGGGTGAAGGGCGCCCTCCGGTGGAAGCGGCCCGCCGCCGCCCTGGTGGCAGTGGCTCTGGCGGCGCTGCTGGCCTCCTGCTACATGCTGGCCGCCAACCCGGCCCAGGTGCCCGACACCGCCCCTGATCTGACCGTCACGGTTGAAGGTTCTTCCACCACCCTCGCCCCTGAAACCGGCGTCCTGGACTGGGACAGCGTCCCCCTCTTTACCGGCGCGGTGGCCGCTTCGGTGGAGCTGTCCTTCCCCGACAGCCCGCCCGACACGCTGGAGGTGGAGGACCTGCTCCTCTCCGCCCAGGACGCCCCCTCTCAGTCCCTGGATGTCTCGCTGGATGCGGACGGCTCGGCCGCCTTTGCCCTCCGGTCCCATGAGGCCTCCACCGGCACAGGCACCGAGCTGCGGGGGATTCGCCTCATTGCCCGCTGGGGCAGCGGTGCCCGGGCCCTCACCGTCCGGTACACCTTCCGGGTGCGCCTGCCCTCCACTCAGACCGGCGTGGACCGGGCCGAGCCCGCCGTGGTGGCGGGCGGTCAGGAGCTGTCCCTGCGGAGCAGCTCTCCTTTCTCCACGCTACAGGAGACCCAGCCCCTGGTCCTTACCGATGCGGATGCCCTCATCTCCCTGTCCAACCCCACCGACGCTGTGGGGTATACGGTGGAGCTCTACGCCCTGAATGAGAGCACCTATACGGAGGCAGGCGACCCCCTGAGCCGGATGGGCGCCCAGTCCACGGACGGCGATGCCAGCCTGTCCTCCGGCGTGGCCTTCTACCTGCCCGAGGACGCCCCCGGCGGCCTGCTGGGCCTGCGGCTGACCTACCAGTACCCCAGCGGCGCCACCAAGAGCTGGGTCGGACTGCTGGAGCTGGATGGAGGCGCACAGCCGCCCCAGTGTGTCTTTGGGGACGACGGCCTGCCCTACCTCCGCTACCCCGGCGCAGAGGACCTCACCCCCCTACTGCCCCTCCTGCCCGCGCCCGCCCAGTGGGCCGATCAGGACCTGGGTGGCCGCAATGAGATGGAGACCCTGGCGGACCTGGAGGCCGCCACGGTTCAGATGGGCTTCACCACAGCCAGAGAGGGCTGGGCGGTGGTGGGCGTCGGCGCCGGTGTGGGCAGTGCAGACACCTATTTTTACCGCACCCATGACGGCGGCTACACCTGGACAGAGTATAGCCACCCGGACACCCAGTGGTACATCGAGCGCGCCGCCTTCTCCGACCCGGACCACGGCGTCCTCTGTGAGGGGCTCTTCAACCGCGCGCCCATCTATGTCACCTGGGACGGCGGCCAGACCTGGCGGGAGCTGGACATCTCTTTGATTTACGACCAGGCCTACCCGGAGGACATCCCCGCCGACGCCCTCTATACGGTGGACTCTCTTCAGCTCTGCGGCAGCTGGGGCATGCTCACCCTGAGCGGCGAGGGTCTGCCGCCCCTTTGCGTCTGGACCTCGGACAACTGGGACACCTTCTCCCTCCTCCGGGGCGGGGTGCTGCCCGTCGGGGATGAGGCGGCCTACGAGGCCCACTCCCTGGAGCTGGACGAGTATGCCTGCCCCGTCCTGTCCCTGTATCTGCTGGACAGCGGAGGCAACTCCACCGAGACCGCCACCCTCCGGTGGGACGGCTCCTGGACCCGGGGTGTGGACATCGGCGACCCGTCAGCCTTGACCGCCGCCGATCTGCCCGACCCGGACAGCCTGTATATCAACGGCGTGAAGCGTTCCTTTGACGACCCCCAGGTATGGGAGACCTCCCCCATCCGCATTCTGGGCGACCTGCCCAAGATGGACATCACCCTCTACGGGCTCAACGAGACCGTCACCGGCCAGAGCGGCATGCTCCTGCGCCATAGGGACCGGGTGGCCTATTTCCCCGACCTCACCTACAACGCCGGTCCCCAGATCCTCCCCGCCACTCTGGCCACGGCCGACTACGACGGGGACGGCGCCCATGAGCTGGCCGCCGTGGTATCCGCCGGGACCGGCACAGGGGTCAGCACCTGGAATCTACACATCTTCCAGCTCCAGGACAGCAACTTCGGCCAGGTCTCCAGCCTCTCCTGGCAGGACCTGGGCCAGGCGGTGAACGCCCAGCTGGACAGCTCCGCCCGCCGGGAGGGCGACACAGCCCTTCTCGCCATTACCTGGCCCAAGGGTCAGGTGGAGTGCGACATTACCAGCCTGACCGCCCCGTCGGAGGACCTGTCGGGAATGAAAGCAGCCGCCGGCGACATCAACGCCTTTGACCTGTCCGCCGTTCCCATCCGGGCCACCTGTGAGTTGATGGTCCGGAACACCCTGGGCTATGTAGCCACCTATACCGCCCAGCTGTCCTTTGACGGCTCCGTCTTCCATCTGGACCCGGGCTCCAGCGCCCTGACCCTCTATCCGGATACACTGCCTGACGTGCCGGTATACACCTGGGCGGAGGACACCGGCAGCTATGCCGTCGAGAACACCCCCACCCGCTCGGAGATTCTGGCTGAGTATGGATTTACCTGGGATGATATGTATTATGTCTACTACACCCCGCTGGATGATACCCTGCAGCTTCAGCTCTGGTTTGACCCTGAGACGGGCAGGGGCTGCGGCTTCCGATATGTATGGGAGAGCGGAGACAATCCTCTGGCCATTCCCTATATCTATGCCTTCGGGTTCCATAGCACCACCGCCCCCGCAGCGTCGGACGACCCCTATGAATGCGGTCTGTTGGGCAACGCCGGGGCCTACTCGGTCCTGACCCCCTGGGGCACCGACGGGACGGAACTGGAGCTGGTATCCGGTTTCCGCTCCGACTGGTCCTTCCTGCCCGACGGCAGGCCGGAGGAATTCCGCACCACCGGGGTGGATGCGTCAGGCAATGAGGTGGACGTGCTGAACGTGACCTTCTCCTATTGGGACGACGGTTCCCTTCTGGGCAAGTCCTATTACCTCAACCAGGAGCTCTTCGGTACCACCTACTTCAGCACACAGATGTACTACACCTCCTACAAGCGGCTGGCCTATGCCCGCACCTACATCACCCACGGCAGCCTGCAGTTCTTCTATCTCTACGACGGGGAAAACACCTCTCCCAGCTACTGCCTCATGCTGGACGACAACGCCGGGCTCTGTTTCCCCACCCTGTTCACCTACTGACCCCTTCCGGCCCGCCGCGCTCCCCGGCGGGCCGGAAATTTTCTGTTTTGTGCGAATAAAACCGGGCCTCTTTTCGTCATAAAAGGTAGAGAGAGGAGGGCGGCCCATGACGGAACATCAGCTCAACAGCTTATTCTCCGCGCTGCGGCGTGGGGATCGTGAGGCCTTCCACACCCTCTATGAGGCCCTGTCCCCGCCGGTCTACACCGTGCTGCTCCGGCTGGTGGGAGACCGGCAGAGCGCCGAGGATTTGCTCCAGGAGACCTTTCTCAGGCTCTACCGGTCGCCGCCCGGCCCGGAGGTGTCCCACCCCAGGGCGTGGGTGTTTCAGGTGGCCCGCAACCTGGCGGTGGACCACCTCCGCGCCCGCAGGGCCTCCCTTCCTCTAGAGGACAGCGGCCTGACCGTTCCCCAGCCCGACCTGGACCTGGGGCTGGACGTGGAGGCCGCCCTGGCCCGGCTCTCCCCGGAGGACCGCCTGTTGGTGAGCCTGCACCTCAACGGCGGGCTCCGCTTTCGGGAGTGCGCCCGGCTTCTGGGCATTCCCCTGGGCACGGCCCTGCGGCGCTACCACACCGCCATGGGGCGGGTGCGGGATTATCTGAACGGATGACGATTGGAGGTACTTATGAAACTGCGCGCTGTTTTTCTCGCCATACTTCTTCTGGCGATACTGTTCCTGCCCGCTTCCAGGGCGGAGGCAAAGGCGGACATCCCGGCCTCCGCCCTGGCGCTGCTGGAGCGCTGGGAGGATGAGGGCTACCCGGACATGGTGGGCGGCACCTGGGTGAACGAGGCTGCCAACTCTGTGGTCGTGGCGGTGGTGGACGGGGACCAGTCCGCCATAGACTCCATCATTGCCCAGGCGGGCAGCGCCGACGGCCTGTCCTTTGCCTCCTGCCGCTGGTCCCGGGCTCAGCTGCTGGAGGTCCATGCCGCCCTCTCCCAGCTGGTGGGCGCGGAGGGCAGCCCGGTCCTCGTCGTAGGGCTGGGCAACCGGGGCAATGATTTCAGCACAAATGGCCAGCCCTGCGTCCATGTTGACATCACCACTCTGGACGGCCGGGAGGCGGCCGACGCCTATGCCGCCCGCATTGAGGAGGAGTACGGCGACATGGTGGAGGTGTCGGTGGGGCCCTATCAAATTACCACTACCGTGGGTGTGGAGGCGCCCGCCCTGCCCCAGCCCTTTCTCCCCGCCCGGCAGACCCAGCCCGACCTCACCTGGTGCCTTATCCCCCTCCTGTTCCTGCTGGTGCTGTTTCTGGCCTTTCCCCTGCGCCGGATGCTGCTCCAGCCCGCCGGGCGGCCTCCGGTGACAGGCGGACGTCCCATGACCCGCCGCCGTGCCGCCCGGGCGGTGCGGGACAGCGGCGCCCTGCCCAGCCAAACGGTCTGGGCCTCCATCCGGCGGGAGCTGTCGCTTTGAGGCCCGTTTTTCAATCCGATTCGTACTTTTATTTATTCATATAACATTTTGTATTCTATTTTCCTTTGCTTCCTCATATTTTTCCGTCTCTGGACTTCCGTCCTTGCGGCCTGGGAATTCAGACTGTATAATAGTGACGGAATTGTATTTGTGCGGCGGCTGCCGCACGGGAAATAAAGGAGTGTTATCATGAGCGGTTATCAGATCATCACCGACGCCACCACAGACCTGACCGAGGCCTGGGCCAACCAGATCGGTGTGGAGATCATCCCCATGGAGTGCCAGCTGGGCGGTGTGCCCTACACCTTCGGCCCTGGCGGCAATATCACCAGCGAGGCCTTCTTTGCCGGCATGCGTGAGGGCAAGATGGGTTCCACCTCCCAGATCAACCCCACGGTCTATGAGGAGCACTTTACCCGCTGCCTGGAGCAGGGGCTGGACGTGCTGTACATCTGCTTCTCCTCCGGCCTGTCGGGCACCATCCAGGCGGCCAAGATCTGCATGGAGGATCTGCGGGAGAAGTACCCGGACCGGAAGCTGATCTGTGTGGACTCCCTGGCCGCCTCCGCCGGCGAGGGTATGCTGGTGACCGGCGCTGCCGCCCAGCGGGACGCCGGATTGAGTGTGGAGGAGCTGGCCGCCTGGGTGGAGGACCACAGGCAGAACGTGGCCCACTGGTTCACGGTGGAGGATCTGAACCACCTGCGCCGGGGCGGGCGCATCTCCGCCGCCACTGCCGTGGTGGGCTCCGCCCTCCAGATCAAGCCGGTGATGCACTGCGACAGCGAGGGCCACCTGACCAACACCGCCAAGGCCCGGGGCAGGAAGAACTCCATGCTGGCCCTCATCGACCACATGGACAAGGACTGGACGCCGGAGGTCAACCGCCAGGTGTTCCTCTGCCACGGCGACTGTCTGGCGGACGCCGAGTTCATGAAGGCCACCATTCTGGAGCGGCACCCTGACGCGGACATCACCATCTTCCACATGGGCCCCATCATCGGCGCCCACACCGGTCCCGGTGTCATCGCCCTGTTCTACTGGGGCACGGGCCGGTAACCGGGAGTGCAAACACAGCGGATAAAAAGCGGCAAATCCCAATGGGATTTGCCGCTTTTCTCTGTTATGTATTGTTTACCTGCCGGGCATTCGGATAAAAGCGCATTGGCTCATATCGGCAGCCGCCGTGAAGGCGCAGGGGCGATATGGGTGGCATATCTCCTGATTTCTATCGCGTCCTTCAAAATCCAATCATTCTGATTCGATTTTGGTATTGCCCGGTCCCATCGCTCCATCTCCATACCGGTCAGTCTCCGCTTGCCGGATATGCGTAGGTCCTTCCCAGCGGGATCTGGAACCCGAGGGCTTGATACATCTGCTCATCGCAGGGCGCGCAGGTGACGCTCAGGCTGGCGACGCCCTTCTCCCCGCACCACTTCTGCGCCGCCTCCGCCAGCATCCGGGCAATGCCCTTTCCCCGAAAGACCGGCTCAATATAGAAGTCCTCAAAGGTTCCTGTATCCCCGCAGGCGAAGGTGGAAAAGGCAGTCGCCACGCTGCACATCCCCACGGCGCGATAGCCCCGCTTTGCAAGGAAGTATGTGATTTTCCCGTGGGAGACCGCCTGTTCCAGGCGGCGCTTCTTCTCTTCCGAGAGCATGTCCTCCCCGATTTCACAGAGGAATCCGTTCTCCAGCTTTTTCAGCTGCCAGTCTCCGCCGTCGGTCAGGCGTTCAATACGGATCGGCAGCGCCTCTTCCGGCGGCAGCAGCATCAACGGCATGCCCCACTCGTCCGCTCCGTTCCTCCGGAAGCCCAGCCGTCCCCAGAAGCGCTGGCGCTGAGGTGTGTCACAGTTCAGCTCCACATAGGCCGCGCCCATGGATTTTGCCCAGGCGAGAAAGCGCTCCCCGCATTTCGTTCCGGTGCCGTCTCCCCGAAATTCCGGGAATACGCAGAACTCGCACAGAAAGCACTTGCCGTCCTCCGTGTGATACAGCACCGGCAGCGCCAGGCCGATGTCCTCTCCGTTCCGGCGCAGCAGCAGGTAATAGCAGCGGTCCTGCTGCCGCTCATGGAGGGCGTCCATATGAGCGCGGTATTGGTCGTCCAGGAAACGGGCCCGCGCTCCGCTGTCCGGATCGGGAAAGATATCCCGGCTGAAGTAGGCCCGGAGCTGGGCCCAAAAGAATGCGATCTCCTCTTCTGTAACGGCTTCTCGGATGGTGATTTCGTTTTTCATCTGTTCTCCTCCAAATGTCGATTGGAGGGTTAGGAAGCGTGAACCCTCCATACACGATTCATCTTCATAAACGACCATCCTTTCCCTGTTATGATTTGCACGGCTGTGCGTAACAAATACAGTTTACCATCCCCACAGGAGCAATGCAACCCGCGAAAAAAGGCGGCACCCGGTATCAAACCGGGTGCCGCCTTTTGTTTATCCCACGTCCTCGAACTGGGAGTTGTAGAGGTCGGCGTAGAAGCCGCCCTTGGCCAGCAGCTGCTGGTGGTTGCCCTGCTCCACGATGTCGCCGTCCTTCATCACCAGGATGAGGTCTGCGTTCTTGATGGTGGAGAGCCGGTGGGCGATGACAAAGCTGGTGCGGCCCTTCATCAGGTTGGCCATGGCGTCCTGGATCAGGTGCTCGGTGCGGGTGTCCACCGAGGAGGTGGCCTCGTCCAGGATCATGATCTTGTTGTCGGCCAGGATGGCCCGGGCGATGGTCAGAAGCTGTTTCTGGCCCTGGGAGATGTTGGTGGCGTCCTCGTTGAGCTCCATCTGGTAGGCACCGGGGAGGGTCTGGATGAAGTGGTGGACGTGGGCGGCCTTGGCGGCGGCGATGACCTCCTCATCGCTGGCGTCCAGGCGGCCGTAGCGGATGTTCTCCATGATGGTGCCCTTGAACAGCCAGGTGTCCTGGAGCACCATGCCGAAGGTCTCCCGCAGGTCGGCCCGGCGGAAGTCCCGCACGTCGTGGCCGTCCACCCGAATGGCGCCGGAGTTGACGTCATAGAACCGCATGAGCAGCTTGACCATGGTGGTCTTGCCCGCGCCGGTGGGGCCCACGATGGCCACCATCTGACCGGGCTCCACGTGGGCGGAGAAGTCGTTGATGATGATCTTGTCGGGGTTGTAGCCGAAGTGGACGTGGTCGAAGTCCACGCCGCCCTTCACGTCGGCCAGAGAGGCGGGCTGGGCGGGGTCGGGGGTCTCCTCCTCCTCGTCCAGGAACTCAAAGACCCGCTCGGCGGCGGCGGCCATGGACTGGAGCATATTGGAGACCTGGGCGATCTGGGTGATGGGCTGGGTGAAGTTCTTCACGTACTGGATGAAGGCCTGGATATCGCCCACCTTGATGACCCCGGCCACGGCCAGCATGCTGCCCGACACGGCCACGGCCACATAGCCCAGGTTGCCCACAAAGTTCATGATGGGCTGCATCATGCCCGAGAAGAACTGGCTCTTCCAGGCGGACTGGAACAGGATGCGGTTGGTCTCGTCAAATCTGGCCTTGACGGTCTCCTCCTGGTTGAAAGCCCGGATGACGTTGTGGCCGGAGTAGCACTCCTCCACCTGGCCGTTGATGTGGCCCAGGTACTCCTGCTGGGCCTTGAAGTACTTCTGGGAGTGCTTGATCACAATGCTGATGAGGAGCATGGAGATGGGCAGGATGACCACGGCGATGAGGGTCATCAGGGGGCTGATGGTGAGCATCATGATGAACACGCCGATGATCATGGTCACCGAGGTGATGAGCTGGGTGATGCTCTGGTTCAGGCTCTGGCCCATGGTGTCCACGTCGTTGGTGATGCGGGAGAGGACCTCGCCCACGGTGCGGGACTCAAAGTACTTCATGGGCATGCGGTTGATCTTCTCCGAGATATCCCGGCGCATGCGGTAGGCCATCTTCTGGGCGATGCCGCTCATGATCCAGCCCTGGATGGAGCCGAAGAGGGCGGCCAGCAGGTACATGCCCAGGAGGAAGAGGAGAATCTGGGCGATGCGGCCGAAGTCGATGCCGCCGGTGCCGCTGATCTTGGCCACCAGGCCGTTGAAGAGCTCGGTGGTGGCGTTGCCCAGGATCTTGGGCCCGAAGATATTGAACACGGTGGAGCCCGCCGCGAAGAGCAGCACAAAGCACAGTCCGATCTTATAGCTGCCCATGTAGGAGAGCAGCTTGCCGATGGTGCCCTTGAAGTCCTTGGCCTTCTCGCCGGGCCGCATGCCGCCGTGGCCCATGCCGCCCATGGGGCCCCGGCGGGGCTGGGTGTGGGTCTGTTTCGTCTCGCTCATGCTCCCTCACCTCCCAATTCCGCTGCGGAGAGCTGGCTTCTTGCAATTTCCTGATAAGTGGGGCAGGTCTTCATCAGCTCCTCGTGGGTGCCGATGCCTGCGATCCTGCCCTCGTCCAGCACCACGATCTGGTCAGCGTGGAGGATGGTGGAGATCCGCTGGGCCACGATGATGACGGTGGCGTCCTTTACCTTCTCGTTGAGGGCCCGGCGGAGGACCACGTCGGTCTTGTAGTCCAGGGCGGAGAAGGAGTCGTCAAAGAGGAACACTCTGGGGTTCTTGGCGATGGCCCGGGCGATAGACAGCCGCTGTTTCTGGCCGCCGGACACGTTGGTGCCGCCCTGGGCGATGGGGGTGTGGTAGCCGTCGGGCTTGGAGTCGATGAACTCCTTGGCCTGGGCGATCTCCGCCGCCTCCTCCATGGCCTGGTCGGTGATGTTCGCGCCGCCGAACTTCAGGTTGGACTCAATGTCGCCGGAGAAGAGCACGCCCTTCTGGGGCACATATCCCAGCAGCTCGTGGAGCTTGTGCTGGGACAGGTCCCGGATGTCCACGCCGTCCATGGTGATGCGGCCGTAGCTCACGTCGAAGAACCGGGGGATCAGGTTCAGCAGGGTGGACTTGCCCGAGCCGGTGGAGCCGATGATGGCGGTGGTCTGGCCGGGCTGAGCGGTGAAGGTGATGTGCTCCAGCACGTCGGCCCCGGCGTCGGGGTAGCGGAAGGACACGTCCTCAAAGGCCACCACGCCCTTCCACTGCTCCTTGGTATTGTCCTTCACCTTCCGCTTGTCCCGGATGATGGGCTTGGTCTGGAGCACCTCGTCGATACGCTCGGCGGCCACGCTGGCCCGGGGCAGGAAGATGGCGATCATGGCGATCATGAGGAAGGACATGACGATCTGCATGGTGTAGGTGATGAAGGCGATCATATCGCCCACCTGCATGGTGCCCGCGTCGATGCCGTGGCCGCCGTTCCACACGATGAGGATGGACACGCCGTTCATCAGCAGCATCATCATGGGCATCATGAAGGTCATGACCCGGTTGGTGAACAGCTGGGTCTTCTTCAGGTCCAGGTTGGCCAGGTCGAAGCGCTTCTCCTCGTGCTTCTCCCGGCTGAAGGCCCGGATGACGGGCAGGCCGGTGAGGATCTCCCGGGAGACCAGGTTCATCTTGTCCACCAGGGTCTGCATCCGCTTGAATTTGGGCAGGGCCAGGCCCATGAGCAGGGCCACCAGCACCAGGGCGGTGCCCACGGCCACGGCGATGATCCACTCCATGCCGGTGTGGGTGGTGGCCACCTTGACAATGCCGCCGATGCCCAGGATGGGTGCATAGATGACGATGCGCAGCATGAGCACCACCACCATCTGCACCTGCTGGATGTCGTTGGTGGAGCGGGTGATGAGGGACGCGGTGGAGAACTTGTCGATCTCCGCGTTGGAGAAGGACATGACGGCCTTGAACACGTCGCCGCGGAGGCTCATGCCCAGCTGGGCGGCGGTGCGGGAGGCCAGCAGGCCCACCAGGATGGCGGCAGCGGCCATCAGCAGGGAGATGCCCAGCATCTTGCCGCCGGTAGAGAGCAGGTAGTTCATCTGGATCTGGTCCAGGTCCAGGCCCATGGCGGCATACTCCTCTTTGACAAAGAGGAGGGCCTTCTGCTCCACGATCATGTCGGACTGGGTGCCGAACTGCTCCAGAGCCTGGTCCGCCATGGCCTGGAGCTGCTCCAGGGTCATCTGGCCGGAGGCGAGCATGGCCTGGAGGGTAGCGGCGTCCATGCCCTGCTCCTCCATGGCGGAGAGCATGAGCATGGGCATGCCGAACACATCGTCCAGCTCCTCCAGGGCGCTCTCACTCACCTTGTTCCGGTACCAGATGCCGTCGTCATTCAGCGTATAGGCGGCCTCCACCTTGCTCCAGCTGTCCTCGTCCATGAAGAGCTTCAGGTCCTCCATGGTCTCGTCCCGGATCTGGTCGGGGGCGGCGTGCTCGATGCCCCCCTGCTGGATGCCCACATCCACAATGTCCGATGTGTACTGCGGCAGGCTCAGGTCGCACCAGGCCTGCACCACCAGCAGGAGCATAATGGCCAGGATGGGCCATTTCACCTGCTTGAGATAGCGTATCAATTTCAGCACTGCTCTGTCTCCTTTGCTCGTTCGTCTTCCAGAATGGCGGAGAACTGGTTCCACAGGTCAATCATGGCCTGGACATTCTCCTGGCCCATCCGCTCCACCACCCGGTCCAGGAACCGGGACAGCCGCTCCGCCGTCCTGCACCTGGCCGCCTCACCCTGGTCGGTGAGGACGATGTAGGTATTGCGCCGGTCGGACTTGTCGATCCGCCGTTCGATGAGGTTCCGCTCCTCCATGTCCCGCAGCATCCGGGACACTCTGGGGGCTGAGACCCGGGCGCACTGGGCCAGCTCCCGGACGTGCATCCCCTCCGGATGCTCCTTCAGGTGCTCCCGCAGCATGGAGAGCCCGAAGAACTCCCCCTGGGTCAGGCCTTCCGTCTCAATGAGCTGCCCGGTATTCAGCTTTCCGAACCGGTGCAGGGCCTGGAAGATCTCCCGCTGTATCTCTCTGTGCTCCACGCTTTCACCATCTTTCCTTGCTAATTGTTAATGCGGTTATCTTTTAATCACGTTATGATATCATACGCGCCCGACCCCTGTCCTGTCAACCGCATTGTGCACAAAAAATCCGCATTCAGCCGTCCTTTTCCTGACGGCCGAACGCGGCACGGGATATATTGGGGCGATTATGGCACTTTTCCTTTTTCCATAATAGAACATAAATCCAAAATTAAGTTTGCACAGCCCTGCTTTTCTTGCTATAATTTGTTTGAAAAACAAAAATGCGGCAGCTTACGGGTGCGCCAACACCCGTAAGCCTGCGCAGGTGCTAGCACCACCTACACAACGGCCTTTGGCCGCACCGCATAGGATATTATACGACAATCCGGTCTTTCTTGTAAAGAGCGGCTTTGTTGTCATATACCTGTGTCTGTGTCGCATGAGAAGGTCTCTTCTTACGCTGTGTAGGCTTTGCCCTGCACAGCGTTTTTGTTTTTCGCCCAACCCCCGGGGGCGCAAGCCCCCGAGGCGGTTGCGGTGAGAACAAAAGAAGGGATGAGAAAACGCATGAAACGCAGACAAAAAGCAGCATGGTTCCTCTCCGGCGTGGCGGCGACCGTCCTGGCGGTCTCCCTCACCTCCCCCGCGCTGGCGGCGCTTGCCGCCAAAACCATCCAGGTCTACACGGGCGTAGACGTCTATGTGGACGACATGAAACTGGAGCCCACCGACGCTAACGGCAACCCGGTGGAGGTCTTTGTCTACAACGGCACCACCTATCTCCCCGTCCGGGCAGTCAGCGAGGCCGTGGGCAAGACCGTCCAGTGGGAACCCAAAAGCAACAGCGTCTATCTGGGCAAGCACACCGGGGAGAAGCCAGCGGTGTGGCTCCAGGATCTGGACTACTTTACAGGGAGAACATTAAAGGTAGAGCCCACGGATAAGGACAACCTGGGAAACACGCGGCAGGAAGTCATTACTATTAGTGGCTTTGACAACACCTACCTTTTGAATGGCCAGTACTCAGCCATCAGCGGGACATTTTTCCAGCGATATAAATATCGTTCGAATAATGCCACATCTAGTCTCTATATTTACGGAGATGGTGAACTGCTATACAGCGCCGAAATAACTGGCGGTGTCAAGCCCATCGATTTTTATGTGGACCTCACAGGTGTTTTAGAATTAAGAATCTGTTTCGATCCTAAGGTTAACACAGTTGATCCCCATAGTGCCCTCGACGACTTGGGCCTCTGGACATGAGGGCGGGCGATATGAAACGACGGCTCACTCTGTTTTTCGTTGCGCTACTGCTTTTTGTCCTGTCTGGCTGCGGGAGTCAGGCGGCCATCTCTCACGAGGACAGCGCGGCAGGCCAGGTTATAGTGAATGCGGAAAAACCGCTGAAAAAGATTCTGCTATCCATTGAAAAAGGCGAATATTCCGCAGTGGAGGAGCTATATCAGAGCGAAATTGTTGGAAATATTCAAGCAGAACAGGCGGCAAACGAAACCATCCAGGCATATACGAAAGCGTTGATTGACGACTACGGCGCAGAGCTGTTATCCTACGAAAACATCAATCTGATTCTAAATACTCTCCAGCAGACCAGCATGTGGAACCTGGTATTTGGTGATTACCTGTGGAGTGAAGTAGACTTTCTTTGTCAATCCAAACAGAATTATCAAAGCGCCTTGGAGGCCAGAGAACAAGGACTCTATGCTGAGGCCATGGACTACTTCTCAAGAGTGTATGAAAGAGATCCTTCTTATCTGGATGCTGTCTTTGCCAGAGTTGATACGGCGATAGAGGCAGCAGAATCTAACGACCTTGCCACTTTACGCGAAATCGTCCGCACAATAAACGATACTCTGGCCCTGCCGGAAGAGATACGTTTACAGTTCTCACCCGAAGCCAATGAACTTTGCATGAATTCTGCTGATTTCCATCTCCGTTACGGTAGATTATTGGAGGAAAACGGTTACATCTACCACGCAATCCAGCAATATGCACAGTGCCGCTATTCGCCGGCAGACGGTTCCAATCTGCTGCTTTGGGAAAACAAATGGAATGGCCCTCCATGCGGTTGGAGTAACTTTGAGGACATGTGGTACGACCGGTCCCATTACTATTTAGATGATGATGGAACGATTTCCTGTGTCGGCAATACTCGCTGGAACTGCTCCGGAGTCGCCCTGCAGCTGAAGCCCTCCCTGGATGGTTATGTGGCCAGAATCACTCCCGAGTATGCTTCTCGCGTTTCATTTGATTCTTCGTACTCCGGCAGTATGTATGAGAGTTTTTCCAGTCGTTTTTCCGGCCTTGCTGTTACACAAATCATAGAAGCAGGGGAGCAGATCGCCCTTCTCTGTACGGACGGGACCGTTGAAATTGGCCTTCTTAATCCCCTTGACAGTTACTATGGTGACATTGAGCAAATCAGCTACTGGAACGATATGGTATATGTCGAGAACCAAGGCCAGGGATACTTTGGTCTGACCGAAGATGGACACATGCGCTGTACCGCTTATTTCAGTGACCACATTCCCATTGTCAGTACTTGGGACAATTTGATATCCATATCTTACGGCAAGGCCAACGCTGGGTCTTATTACTTTGAGACTCTTTTCTTGGGACTTCAGGAAGATGGCACCATTTTAACGTCCATTCCGCTCCCGGACGGCAGCTATTCGATTGATGCCAATGCAAAAGCGATTAAAGGTCTTTTCTATATCACCAAGGACGGAAAACTCAAATCAATCTTTGATGAATACACCTCCTATTTGGAGGAAAACTATTCTGACTATACCTTTTCCCGTATTACTTCCTGCTATTACGACAATAACAGTATTATCGCAGAGTCAGATGATGGCTCATATCTATTCATTGAAACTGATTGGTCTTCCGAAATCGTGTCTTGCTGGCTCTAATCTCTCTGTCAAGAAAACCTTAACGATGTCAGTCTTTGGACCTGAAAAGGAGGATATCACAGATGAAAAAGCGTTTTCCCCCCATTATATCCATGCTTCTTGTGCTTGTATCCCTGCTGGCGCTGCTGTCCGGCTACGGGCAGGCCTTGTGATGAGTGCGGCAAGGATTTTTTCGGCACCGCCTACTACGGCTTCTCCGGGACAGAGACCTACTGTGAGGACTGTGCCAAGGATTACTGGATGCCCCTTCCCTACCAGAACTACAAAAAATACCGCAAAAGAGGCCGCTCCATGGCAGCAACGCCATGTAAAGCCCCTATTGAAGCCACAAACCGGCCCGGTACCCTGATTTCAGGGCACCGGGCCGGTTTTGCTGTCTGTACTCAGATCCGCTTCCACTCCACGCCATTGGGGGTGTCCTTGATCTCCACGCCCATGGCCTTGAGCTGATCCCGGATGGCGTCGGCCTGGGCCCAGTTCTTCTCCTTCTTGGCCTGGGCGCGCTGGGCGATGAGGGCCTCGATCTCCTCGGCGCCCTCCGCGGGGGCGGCCTCCTTCTCCTTCAGGGCGGCGGCCCGGCCCAGCAGGTCCAGACCCAGCACCTTGTCAAAGTCGGCGATGATGGCCCGCTTGGTGGCGTCGTTCACGTCGGCCTTGAGGGCGTCGTACACGGCGGTGACGCCCAGAGAGGTGTTCAGGTCGTTGCCCACAGCCTCGATGAAGGCGGCTCTGGCGGCGTCCACGGCGGCCTGGTCCACGTCGCCCTCCTCGCCCAGGGCGGCCACGCGGCTCACCAGCTTGTCGTAGGCGGCCTTGGCGTTGTCCAGGTTTTCCCAGGTGAACACCAGGCCCTTGCGGTAGTGGGACTGAAGGCAGAACAGCCGGTAGACCAGGGGGTCGTAGCCCTTCTCCTCCAGCAGGGAGACGGTGAGGAACTCGCCCTTGGACTTGCTCATCTTGCCGGTGCTGGTGTTCAGGTGGTGGACGTGCATCCAGTATTTGCACCAGGGGTGGCCCAGGTAGGCCTCGGACTGGGCGATCTCGTTGGTGTGGTGGGGGAAGGCGTTGTCAATGCCGCCGCAGTGGATGTCCAGGTACTCCCCCAGGTACTTCATGGAGATGCAGGAGCACTCGATGTGCCAGCCGGGGTAGCCCACGCCCCAGGGGGAGTCCCACTTGAGGGCCTGGTCCTCGAACTTGCTCTTGGTAAACCACAGGACGAAATCGGCCTTGTTGCGCTTGTTCTGGTCCTCCTCCACGCTGTCCCGGACGCCCACAGCCAGGTTCTCCTCGTCGTGGTCGTTGAACACGTAGTAGCGCTTGAGCTTGGAGGTATCGAAGTACACGTTGCCCCCGGCCAGGTAGGCGTAGCCGGTGTCCAGCAGCTTGGTGATGACCTTGATATAGCTGTCGATCATGCCGGTGGCGGGCTGGACCACGTCGGGGTACTTGATGTTCAACTTCTTGCAGTCGGCGAAGAAGGCGTCGGTGTAGAACTTGGCGATCTCCATGACGGTCTTGTGCTCCCGCTGGGCGCCCTTGACCATCTTGTCCTCGCCGGTGTCGGCGTCGGAGGCCAGGTGGCCCACGTCGGTGATGTTCATGACCCGCTTCACGTCGTAGCCGTCATAGCGGAGGAACTTCTCCAGCACATCCTCCATGATATAGGAGCGCAGATTGCCGATGTGGGCGAAGTGGTACACCGTGGGGCCGCAGGTGTACATGGACACCTTGCCGGGCACGTGGGGGACGAACTCCTCCTTGGTGTGGGAGAGGGAATTGTAGAGCTTCATATTCTGATATCTCCTTGTTTTTATAGATTAAAGGTTTCCGTTTTTGGCCTGCTGGTCGATGAACTGCTCCAGCCACTCCAGCCGGGAGGACAGGGCCTGGAGCTCCTTCTGCACCGGGTCGGTGACGTGGATCTGGTCCACCTTGGAGGCGTAGTCCACCCGCTCGCCGGCAATGCGCACCACCCGGGCGGGCACGCCCACGGCGGTGGCGTCGGGTGGGATCTCGGTGAGCACCACGGCGTTGGCCGCGATGCGGGAGTTGTCCCCCACCTTGAAGGGGCCCAGCACCTTGGCCCCGGCCGACACCATCACATTGTTGCCCAGGGTGGGGTGGCGCTTGCCGTGGTCCTTGCCGGTGCCGCCCAGGGTGACGCCGTGGTAGATGAGGCAGTCGTCCCCGATCTCGGCGGTCTCGCCGATGACGATGCCCATGCCGTGGTCAATGACCAGCCTGCGGCCGATCTTGGCTCCGGGGTGGATCTCGATGCCGGTCCAGCACCGGCTCCACTGGGACACGCACCGGGCCAGGAAGAAGAGCCTGTGCCGGTAGAACCAGTGGGCGATGCGGTGGTAGATGACGGCGTGCACGCCGGGGTAGAGCAGAAAGATCTCCAGGCGGCTGCGGGCCGCCGGGTCACGGGCCTGATAGGCCCGCAGGGTCTCGCCAAGTCTGGTCATGGAATGCCTCCTGTCCGTCCGCCTGCGGGGCGGGTGATAAAAGAAAAACGCCTCCTGTGCCAAAAGGCACAAGAGGCGATCAAAAACCGCGGTTCCACTCTCGTTTCTCACTCAAAGGCCGGTGACGGGGCCAGCCGGAGGGCATCTGCATCCCTCTCGCTCCCGGACGCACTTCGCGCGGGGTTCCCGCGGGACCGCTCTCAGCCGGTGACGGTCCCTCTCTGGCCGGTAAGGCCTGCGCTACTCTTTCCGTTCCTCGCGATATTCATTTGGGCGGATACTCCGCCGGTACAGTTCATTATACTATCACGGGGCCTTCGGTGTGTCAAGGGCGGCGTGTCCCCTTAAATCAGGATGTATTTGAGCACAAAGAGGGCGGCCAGCACGTACATGGCGGGGCTGATCCGGCGGCGGTCCTTCCGGCCGACGGCAGCGTGGATGACCATATAGGAGATGACGCCCAGGGCGATGCCCTCGGAGATGGAGTACAGGAAGGGGATGGCCAGGAAACAGAGGAATGCGGGGATGGCGTCGGCCAGGTCGGTGAAGTCCACCTTGAGGAGGGAGCCCACCATCATGAAGCCCACCACGATGAGGGCGGGGGCGGTGGCGAAGGAGGGCACCGCCAGGAACAGGGGGGACAGGAACAGGGCCACCCCGAACAGTCCGCCGGTGACCAGGGCGGTCAGGCCGGTGCGGCCGCCCTCGGCCACGCCCGCGGCGCTCTCGGCGAAGGTGGTGACGGTGGAGGTGCCCAGCACAGCGCCGGCAGTGGTGCCGATGGCGTCGGCCAGCAGGGCGCCCCGCAGCCGGGGCAGGCGGCCGTTCTCGTCCAGCATGTCCGCCTTGGAGGCGATGCCGATGAGGCCGCCCATGGTGTCGAACACGTCCACAAAGAGCAGGGCGAACACCACCACCGCAAACTCAGGGGTCAGCAGGGCGCTGAAGTCCATCTGTCCCAGGGTGGGCATGACGCTGGGCACGGCGATGCCGCCGGAGAAGTCGGGCAGTACGCTGCCCAGCACCGACGGGTCGTACAGCCCGGTGAGCTGGCACAGGATGCCCAGCACCCAGGTGGCCAGGATCCCCCACAGGATATTGCCCTTCACGCCCCGGACCACCAGGATGCCGGTGATGAGCACCCCCACCATGGCCAGCACCACGGTGATGCCCACGGTGGAGAACTCCGCCCGGTTATCGGCGAAGCTGTACATCTATCTCCACCAGGGTGGAGCTGTCCACCACCAGCTTGCAGTTCTGCATGCCGATAAAGGCGATAAACAGCCCGATGCCCGCCGATACGGCGTGCTTAAGGGCCATGAGGATGGCGTTGAACACCGCCTCCCGCACCCGGGTCAAGGAGAGGACAATGAAGATCACGCCCTCCACGAATACGGCGGCCAGGGCCATCTGCCAGCTGTACCCCATCTTGAGCACCACGGTGTAGGCGAAGTAGGCGTTAAGGCCCATGCCCGCCGACAGGGCGAAGGGGTAGTTGGACAGAAAGGCCATGCAGATGGTGGCCACCATGGAGGCCAGACAGGTGGCGGTGAATACCGCGCCCTTGTCCATGCCCGCGTCCCCCAGGATCAGGGGATTGACGGCCAGAATGTAGGCCATGGTCACAAAGGTGGTCAGGCCTGCCACCACCTCGGTCTTTACGTTGGTATTCTGTTCCCGGAGATGGAATATCCGCTCCAAAGCGCCTCCCTGTGTCTGCTGCATCTCCCTCTTCTCCTCTCTGCTTTCAAACGGTTCTTTTGTCAACCGGCGGCCCGTGGGCCGCAATTGATATTAGTATAACAGCTTGGAAATGGTTGTCAAGCCATCCATTCCGCCCCGTTTTTTTGCCCTTCAGATCTCCTCCGCCCCGTTGTCAACCTGGAGTTGACAGATTTCCAGCTTGTATCGCTTGAGGAACCCCCCTCTTTTTGGTACACTGAAATCGGAAAGAAGGCCGCCGCCCCTGGCATGGGGGACGGCGGACGCGATATTGGAGGAGGTTCGCTATGGAACTGAACGAACGGATCGCCGCGGCCCGGCGGGCGGCAGGTATGTCCCAGGAGCAGCTGGGGGAGGCCCTCGGGGTGTCCCGCCAAGCGGTGAGCAAGTGGGAGAGCGGCCAGACCAAACCCGACCTGGACACTGTGAGCAAAATGTGCGAAATCTTTCACCTGTCCGCCGACTATCTGCTGCTGGGCAAGGAGGAGAATAAACCCGACGGCTCCGCACCACAGGCCCAATCCCAGCCTCAGGCGCCGGCGGGCGGCTACTCCCTGATCCTGCTGGACACCAACCCCAGCCCCTGGGAGACCCGCCGTATCCTGCGCAACAGCGGCATGTCGGAGGAGGACGTGGACCGGATGGTACCCCTTCTGCCCGTGGCGCTGGCCTCCGGCCTGACGCTGGAGGAGGCCTACCGCCGGGCCAAGGACTTTGAGACCTGCGGCCTGGTGAAGGTCATCCGGGACGAGAGCGCCCAGAGCCAGGAGGCCATGCTCCGTGCGGACCCTATCGAGGCCCCGGAGGAGAAGCGGGGCGGACTGGGGTTCGGCGGCACGGTGCTGGCCGTCATGCTGGGTGTCATTCTGGCCCTGCTGCTCATGATGATTTTCTGAGGACCAACGCCCTCCCCTTTGCCATCATCGTTCTCACAGCCGCCCTCTACTGGCTCAGCCGCCTGGTGCTCACCGGCCTGCCCGGGGCAGAGGGGCGCTTCTTCGCCTGGTACTTCCATGATATCCTGGCCGGGGGCATGATCCTCGCCCTGGTGAACCTGCTGCTGTCCGCCGGACGGCTGCCGCCTCTCACCAGAGTACTGCCCGCCGCCGCCTTTCTGCTCTTGTGCGGCCTGTTCTGGGAGTACGTCTCTCCCCTTCTGATTTCCGGTTCCGTGTCCGACCCCCTGGACCTGCTGGCCTATCTGGCGGGCGGACTGGCCGTTTTGCCTCTTCTCCGCCTGACCAAGGCGCAGCGCCGCCCCTGACTCCGTCCTGTTGCAGAAAGCCCCCGGCCGCTCAGATTGAGCGGCCGGGGGCTTTGGTGCATCACATGTTCTTCCAGTCCATAACGTCCCGGTTCTTGATAAAGTACTCCACGCCGGAGTAGAGGGTGGTAAGGACGATGATGGCCATGACCACCGTATCCACCACCACGTTGGGGAACACGAACATGACGCAGATGCCCACCATGGTGGAGGCGGTCTTGATCTTGCCGGACCAGGCGGCGGCGATCACCCGGCCCCGCTCCACGGCGATGAGCCGCAGGGCGGTGACGGCGAACTCCCGGGCGATGACGATCAGCAGGGCCCAGGCGGGGAAACGGCCGGTCTCCACGAACCACAGCATGGCGGCCATGACCAGCAGCTTGTCGGCCAGGGGGTCCATGAATTTGCCGAAATCGGTGACCTGGTTGTAGTGGCGGGCAATGTACCCGTCCACGAAGTCGGTGATGCTGGCCAGGATAAAGATGGCCAGGGCCACATACTGGCTGTACGGGAAGCCCAGATAGAGCACCACCAGGAACAGCGGGATCATGACCACCCGGCTGAGGGTGAGCTTGTTGGCCGTATTCATCCCTTACGCCTCCTCAATCTCGCCCATCAGGTCGCCGTCCTCGGTGCCGGTGATGCGCACGTTGACAAAGGTGCCGGCGGGCACCAGCCCGGCGGCGGTGAAGAACACCTTGCCGTCCACGTCGGGGGAGTCGGCGTAGGAGCGACCGGCGTAGCAGCCCATGTCCGGGTCAAAGCCCTCACAGAGTACCTCCAGGGTCTCGCCCAGGCGGCTCTCGTTGAAGTCGTCCATCACCTGGGACTGGAGGTCCACCAGCAGCTCCACCCGGCGGGCGGCGGTGTCCGGGTCCACCTGGTCGGGCATGACGGCGGCGGGGGTGCCCTCCTCCGGGGAGAACTGGAAGATGCCCGCCCGCTCGATGCGGGCCTCCCGCAGGAAGTCGCACAGCTCCTCAAACTCGGCCTCTCCCTCGCCGGGCAGGCCGGCGATGAGGGATGTGCGCAGCACCAGGCCGGGGATGCGGTCCCGCAGCTTGTCCAGCAGGGCCAGGATCTCGGCCTTGGTGCCCCGGCGGTTCATGGCCCGGAGCAGCTTGTCGTTGATGTGCTGGAGGGGGATGTCGATGTACTTGAGGATCTTGGGCTCGCTGGCAATGACCTCGATCAGGTCGTCGTCCAGCTCGTCGGGGTACAGGTAGTGCAGCCGCACCCAGTGGAAGGGCAGCTTGCACAGCTCCCTGAGCAGCTCGCCCAGCATCCGCTTCTTGTACAGGTCGGTGCCGTAGCGGGTGATGTCCTGGGCGATGACGATGAGCTCCTTCACACCCCGGTCGGCCAGCCCCTTGGCCTCGGCGAGCAGGGACTCCATGGTCCGGCTGCGGTAGCGGCCCCGGAGGTAGGGGATGATGCAGTAGGAGCAGCGGTTGTCGCAGCCCTCTGCGATCTTCAGGTAGGCGGTGTAGGCGGGGGTGGACACCATCCGGGCGCCGTCCTCGATGGTGTGATCGATGTCGCCGAAGAAGGTGGGCTGGTCCCCCTCCATGACGGACTCCACGGCGGGGACGATGTCGGTGTAGCTGCCGGTACCCAGCACGCCGTCCACCTCGGGCATCTCCTCCATCAGCTCGTCCTTGTACCGCTGGGACAGGCAGCCCGTCACCAGCAGCTTGCCCAGGGTCCCCTTGCTCTTGAGCTGGGAGAGCTCCAGGATGTTGTCAATGGCCTCGCTCTTGGCCGAGTCGATAAATCCGCAGGTATTGAGGACGGCCACGTCGGCCCCCTCGGGGTTGGCCACCACCTCATAGCCCGCGTCCCGGCACAGAGCCATCATCTGCTCGGTATTCACCAGATTCTTGGCGCAGCCAAGGGAAACAAACGCAACTTTATACTGATTCACAGCGTGTAACTCCTTCATCTGAACGTGAAGTACAGGATATCACGAAACGTACAAAATGAAAAGGGGAAAATGCCCCATTTCCGGTTTTCCCTTGAAATTCTCTCTGTTCTCAGATACTCTCGTCCTCGAAGGTCTCACCGTACCGGCTCAGGGCGGCGCGGATGTCCTCCCAGCGGTAGCCCCGGCGGGCCAGGGCGGCGGACAGCTTGCCCAGCGTCTCCTTGTCGGCGGTGCGGCCCATGAGCTTGCGGCGGATAAAGGCGTCCATGGCGTCCGTGGGGTCCTGGACCTCCTCCAGGGCCTGGTCCCAGTACTCCCGGGGCACTCCCCGCCTCCACAGCTCGTCCCGCAGCTTCCGCTCCCCGTAGCCCTTGGCGGCGTAGTGCCGGGCCACGGTGCGGGCGTACTCGGCGTCGTTGAGGTAGCCCAGCTCCTCCAGCCGGTCAGCGGCCTCCTCGGCCAGCTCCTCAGGGATGGGCTCCTTTTCCTTGTCCCGTGGGCGGGCGGTGAGCTTGTCCACCAGCTCCTTCCGGGACATGGGCCGCCCGGACAGGAGCCGCAGGGCCTTTTCCTTCGCTTCGCCCCGGCGGACGGCCTCCTCCAGCCGCCCCCGCAGTTCTTGGGTCAGCTCCATGCCGGAGTACAGCCCGAAGCAGGCCACCTCGTTCTCGGTCACCCGCAGGATGGTCCCGTCCTCTAAGTGGCACAGCCATCGGCCCTGGATACGCTGTGAGGGCAGGAGCTTAGCTATCCGCATCCTCAAAATCCTCAGCGGACACGTCCACGGCCCGGCCGGCGGCGCGGGCGGCGGCCTTGGCCTGGCTGGGCATCAGCTTGTAGGAGTCCCGGCGGATATCGGCCTCCAGCTTGTCGGCCACCTCCGGGTTGTCCCGCAGGAACTGCTTGGCCGCGTCCCGGCCCTGGCCCAGGCGCATGTCGCCCATGGCGAACCAGGAGCCGCTCTTCTGCACCAGGTCCAGCTTGACGCCCAGGTCGATGAGCTCGCCCACCTTGGAGATGCCCTCGCCGTACATGATGTCGAACTCTGCCTCCCGGAAGGGGGGCGCCACCTTGTTCTTCACCACCTTGGCCCGGGTGCGGTTGCCGATGACCTCGGAGCCGCTCTTGAGGGCCTCGGTGCGGCGCACGTCGATGCGCACGGAGGAGTAGAACTTCAGGGCGCGGCCGCCGGTGGTGACCTCCGGGTTGCCGTACACCACGCCCACCTTCTCGCGCAGCTGGTTGATGAAGATGACGATGCAGTTGGTCTTGGCGATGGAGCCGGCCAGCTTGCGCAGGGCCTGGCTCATGAGGCGGGCCAGCAGGCCCACGTGGGAGTCGCCCATGTCGCCCTCGATCTCGGCCCGGGGGGTCAGTGCGGCCACCGAGTCCACCACCACCACGTCGATGGCGCCGGAGCGGACCAGGGCCTCGCAGATCTCCAGGCCCTGCTCGCCGGTGTCGGGCTGAGAGATGAGCATGGAGTCGATATCCACCCCCAGGGCGCGGGCATAGGTGGGGTCCAGGGCGTGCTCGGCGTCGATGAAGGCCACCTCGCCGCCCCGCTTCTGGGCCTCGGCGGCCACATGGAGGGCAAGGGTGGTCTTACCGGAGGACTCCGGCCCGTAGATCTCAATGATGCGGCCCTTGGGCAGGCCGCCGATGCCCAGAGCCAGGTCCAGGGACAGGGAGCCGGTGGGGATGGCCTCCACCACGATGCTGGCGTTGTCCCCCAGGCGCATGATGGAGCCCTTGCCGTAGGCCCGCTCGATCTGGGCCATGGCGGTCTCCAGCGCTTTCTTCTTATCGGCGGCAGGCGCCGCGCTCTCCACAGCGGATTTCTTCTTATCTGCCATGTTGCGTATCATCCTTTCAGCGGGCGGCCCTCCGCCCTGGTGTTGTTATTGATTGGCCGTCCCCTTCACCACGCGCCAGATGCCGCCGGTGTCCTGGAAGGTCTCGATGTCCTCATAGCCGCAGCGGGCCAGGATCTGCTCCACGTCGGAGGCCTGGCCGATGCCCACCTCAAAGAGGAGCACTCCCCCCAGCCGGAGGGCCGTGCGCCACTTCTCCGCAATGTCCCGGTAGAAGTCCAGGCCGTCGTCGCCGCCGTCCAGGGCCAGGTGGGGCTCGTAGTCCCGGACGGAGGTGTCCAGGCCGTCAATGTCCCCGGTGGGGATGTAGGGCGGGTTGCAGGCGATGACATCAAAATCCCACAGCATGGCGGGGGGCGCCTGCCGCGCGTCGGTCTGGACGCAGGTCACCCGGGCGTTGAGGTCGTTGCGCCGGATGTTCTGGCGGCAGATCTTCAGCGCCTCTTCCGACACATCGGCCAGTACCACCCGGCACAGGGGGGCATTGGCGGCCACTGCCAGGCCCACGCAGCCGCTGCCGGCACACAGATCCAGCACTCTGGCCCCCTCCCCCGCGGCACGGGCGGCCAGGATGGCCTGCTCGGCCAGCACCTCGGTGTCCGCCCGGGGGATGAGCACGTCCCGGGAGATGTCCAGGGGCAGGCCGTAGAACTCCCACTCACCGATGAGATAGGCCACCGGCTCCCCCGCCAGGCGGCGGGCCATCAGGTCGGCCACCTTTGCCTCCACCTCGTCGGAGGCGTAGAGGGACATGTCCCGGAAAAACTGCTCCCTGTTCTTGCCCGCCGCGAAGCAGACCAGCTCCCTGGCCTCCAGCTGGGCGGCCTCCACACCGGCCGCCTTCAGCTTCTGCCGGGCGTCCAGATAGAGATTGTTATAGGTCGTCGCCACACACACTCACACACCTGTCTGCTTTTTCTCTCTTTCTTTGCGCCGCTTCGAAGGCCTTCCCCCTCTGGGTGAAGGTGCCCCAGTGCGCCCACTGGGGCGGATGAGGGGACGGCTCAGCGCTTCTTGTCACGCCTCGCCTGTTCGCGACGGGCGGCTTCCCTGCGTCTCGGACTTGAAACAGGCCCGCTTCGCTGCCCTTCGGTTTCGCGCCCTCGCTCCGGTCCATCCGCCCTGCTCACGACGACTCAGCGCTTCTCCCTGTCACGCTTCCCACCCTCCGCGACGGCGCATAAGCCGTACGACTGCGGCAAAACCCATCCGGGGCTGTGCCCCTCCTTGGTCTTTTGCCTCCGCTCCCGTCTTATCCGCCTGCTCCCGGGTGCTCAGCGCTTCCTTTTACCAAGCATCCTTCCCCTTCTCGCTGGGCAGCACCAGGGTCAGGGAACGGATGCCCACCTCGATCATGGAGTCGTCCGGCTCAAAGGTGGTGAAGTTCTGCATCCACAGCCCCGGGGCCCGGACGGCCCGGCAGAGGATATTGTCGTGGGCGCCCACAAAGCGGTTGATCTCATAGGTAATGCCCACCACGATGGGCAGCATCAGCAGGTGCAGGCCCATGCGGGCAAAGGTGTTGGTCACCTCGATGAAGGAGAACACCACGCTGGACACCAGGATCGCCACCACGATGACCACAAAGAGGAAGCTGGTACCGCAGCGGGGATGGTGGCGGGGCTGGGCCCGCACGTTCTCCACCGTCAGGGGCAGTCCCTTCTCGTAGCAGAAGATGGTCTTGTGCTCGGCGCCGTGGTAGGAGAATACCCGGCGGATGTCCTTCATGCGGGAGCAGAGGATCAGGTATCCCACAAAGATGACCACCCGGACCACGCCCTCCAGCAGGTTGCGCAGCCACATGGGCATGCCGCCGGCCAGGGCGGCGCCGGCGCCTACCAGAGCGGTGGGCAGCAGGATGAACAGGCCCACGGAGAAGGCCATGCCCAGGATGACCGCCAGGGTGACAAAGAAGCTGGCGGCCTTCTCGCTGCCCAGGTGCTCTTCCAGCCACAGCTCGAACTTGGAGGGCTCCTCCGGCTCCTCCTCGTCCTCGGGGAAGAAGGAGGCGGAGTACATGAGGGCCTTCACGCCGTTGGCCATGGAGGAGCCGAAGCTGAAAATGCCCCGGATAAAGGGCAGGCCCAGAATGGGGTACTTGTCCTTGATGAGGACCCGGTCGTCCACCTTCTCCTCCAGCCCGCCGTCGGGCTTGCGCACCACGACGGCCTTTTTCTCCGGGCCCATCATCATGATGCCCTCGATGAGCGCCTGCCCGCCGATCATGGTCTTGAAGGGGGTGGCGCAGGATTTCTCTCTGTTTGACATGAGGTCGTGTTTCTCCTTTTGTTGCCTTTTGTATTTTATCAGACCTGCGGCCCGATTGCAAGAAAAATTAGAACTTATGTTCCAATCGGCAGATGGATGGTGACGATACAGCCGCCGCCCTCGGCGTTGCCGATGTCCAGGGTACCGTTGTGGCGGGTGATGATCTCGTCGCACACCGCCAGGCCGATGCCGCTGCCTCTGGCCTTGGAGGAGCCCTTGTAGAACTTGTACTTCACGTGGGGCAGCTCCTCCTCGGGGATGCCGGGGCCGTAGTCCCGGATGGTGATGATGACCTGGTCCTCCTCCCGGTGGATGGCGGTGTCGATGCGCTTGCCGCTGCCGCCGTGCTTGGCGGCGTTGTCGAAGAGGTTGGAGAACACCTGCCGCAGCCGCTCCGGGTCGGCCTCGATGGTGGGGAACTCCTCCTCGGTGTCCTCGTAGTTGAGGATGATGCCCTCCTTGCGGAAGAACTCCTTGTAGGTGTACACCGCGTCCTCCAGCTCGGCCTTGATGTCCACCGGCTCGATGGACAGGGTGAACCGACCGTCCTCAATGCGGGAGAACTCCAGCAGCTCCTCCACCATGTTGGTGAGCCTGCGGGCCTCGGAGACGATGATGCTCATGCCCTTGCGCACGTCCTCGGCGTCCCGCACCTCGCCGTTCTGGATGGTCTCGGCCCAGCCGTTGATGGCGGTAAGGGGGGTGCGCAGCTCGTGGGAGACCGAGGCGATGAACTCGCTCTTGAGCTTCTCCGACTGCTTGATCTTCAGGGACATGTCGTTGATGGTGTCGGTCAGGTCGCCGATCTCGTCGTCGAACTTCTTCTCGATCTGGATGCCGTAGCTGCCGGCGGCGATGCGCTTGGCGGTCTCGGTGATGCTGGCCACCGGCTCCACGATGGAGCGGACAAAGTACAGGTTGGAGAAGTAGACCAGGGCCAGGATCAGGGCGCCGATGAGCAGGGCGATGATGACGATCATGGTCATCTGGCGGTCCACCAGCCGCAGGGACGTGACCATCCGGGCCACGGCCACCACCGACCCGTTGATGACCAGGGGACTGGACACGGCCATGATGTGCTCGCCGGTCTGGGGGTCGTTGCCGGTCCAGGAGACGGTGTCCACGGTCTCAATGGCGCCGGAGATGTCGGGGGTGTCCGGCTTGGTGCCGGCGGTGAGGCCGTACCGGTCGTCGTTGCCGTAGCTGGAGACCTGGACGGTGCCGTTGGCGGCGTCGATGAACTGGACCTGGATGCCGTCCTGGTCGGAGAAGCGGTTGGACACATAGTCCTGGGCGTACTGGAGGTACTCGGTCTCCGTGCGGGCGGTGCTCTGGCTGACGGCGCTCTCCGCCTTGCCCTTGAGCTCGGAGCTCATGCTGGAGTAGTAGTAGCCCGCCAGGGCCACCGAGAAGGCGGTCACTGCCAGCAGGACGATAAGCAGCACCACGCTGATGGAGTTGACCATCCACCGCTTGCGGATGCCTTTGAATTTGTTGGATTTCATGTGTGGCTGTTCCCCCCGGATGTTCTCTCTCAGAAGCCCCATTTATATCCGTAGCCCCACACGGTGGTGATGTAGGTGGGGTTCTGGGGGTTGTCCTCGATCTTGATGCGCAGGCGGCGGATATTCACGTCCACGATCTTCAGTTCGCCGAAGTAGTCCCTGCCCCAGACGGTGTCCAGGATCTCTTCCCGGGAGAGGGCCTGGCCGGGCTTCTCCATGAAGAGCTTGATGATGGAGTACTCCACCGGGGTCAGCTTGACCCGCTGGCCGTTTTTCTCCAGGGTCTGGTTGCGGGTGTTGAGCAGGAAGGGGGGCTGGGAGATCTCCCCGCTGCTCTCCTTTTCGCCGCCGCCGGTGCGGCGGTAGAGGGCGTCGATGCGGGCGGTCAGCTCCGCCGGGGAGAAGGGCTTGGTCACATAGTCGTCGGCGCCGGTCATCAGGCCGGTTACCTTGTCCATCTCCTGGGTGCGGGCGGTGAGCATGATGATGCCGATCTGGCTGTCGCTGGCCCGGATACGGCGGCAGACCTCAAAGCCGTCCATGTCGGGCAGCATGATGTCCAGCAGAGCCACCTTGATGTCCGGGTTGCGGCGCAGCTGGGCCAGGGCCTCCTCGCCGGTCTCGGCCTCGATGGCCTCGTAGCCCGCCCGCTTGAGATTGATGACCACAAAGCTGCGGATGTTGGCTTCATCCTCCAGCACAAGTACCTTTTTCATGTTCTGCCTCCTTTTGTCCGGTGTTACCAGTCCGTTGTGCTCTGCTTGAACAGCTGCTGCACGCCCGCCTCGTCCAGGCCGCAGTCCCAGACGTCGGTCCTGAGCTCGGCGGAGTAGATGGTGTTCTCGTCGGCGGTGAGGGTGAACCGCTCCCCCATGCGGGAGCGGGTATACCGGTTGGGCCCGGTCAGCTTGTAGATGGTGAGGAAGGTCTCCGGCTCCTCCCCCTCCCCGGTCCACAGGGCAAAGGCGGTGGCCTTCTCGCCGATGGTGGAGTACTGGCTGACGGTGATCTTGTTCTCCCACCAGTCGGGAAGGATAAAGTACCAGCCGTCGTCAAAGTTGTGGTAGGTGGTGAACACCGGCGTGCCCGCCCCGTTCATGTCGTACTGGACCCAGGTGTACAGGGTCTCCGCCGTGGTGGCCCCACCGCTGGAGATGAGGGGCACGGGCATGGGGATCTCCAGGAAGTTGTCGTCGTTGATGTCGGTGGGCATGGCGTCGTCCTTGGCGCGGCGGGTGGAGTTGCTCACACCCACGCCGCTGCCCGCCTCGCTGCTCTCCAGGGTGATGTTCTGCAGGGCGCCGTCCCGCCAGGCAAAGATGTCGGTGACCACGCCCTCCCCCTGGTAGGAGGTGATGAACAGCCCCGGGGCGGTGGTGTTGCCCTCGGCGTCCCCCCGGAGGTAGCCGGTCTGGACGCCGTCGGTCACGATGCCCGTGACCCCCTGGGACAGCATAGGGCTGGACCGGAGCACCAGGTCGTTCTCCTCGGCGTCGTAGAACTCCACCCGGCTCTTGCCCTCAATGGTGTCCAGGCGCACCACGGCGATCTCTTTCCGGTTGTCCATGTCCAGGTCCTGGAGCTCAAAGCTGGTGTATCCGGTGCGGAGCATCTCGGTGGCCTGGTAGCGCTCGATGGAGTAGACCGACAGGACATAGGCGTTGCCGCTCACCAGCCAGCTCACCACCAGCTCCTTGCCCTGGCTGCCGCTCAGGTCCTCATAGCTGATGGAGTTGATGGCGGAGCCCTCCCCCTCGATGACGGTGCCCAGCTCGTAGCCGTCGTCGGTGAGGCGGAAGATGTAGATCTTCAGGGGCTTGTCGTCGTTGGCGGCGCTGACCCGGAAAAAGGCCAGGGCCTCCATGACGCCGTCCCCGTCCAGGTCCTGGAGCTGGACGGGCTGGTTGTTGGCGCCCATGATGGGGGCGGCGTACTCGGCGCCGGTACCGGTGGTGACCTCCTCGATCTTCTCCTGGAGGTTCTGGTACTCCTCAGGCAGCTTGGGCAGGGTGAACAGCTCGTCCACCGAGCGGAAGCAGCCGGTGAGGGTGCCCAACAGCAGGGCCGCGGCGACAAACAGCAGGCATGTTTTCTTCATCTCAAAACCCTCCGGGGGCAGAATGTGGCGGTGTTGGGGGCCGGAGGAAGTCCTCCGGCCCGTGCTGCGTATTCAGAGAATATTATATCACATTTCCCTGTTGTTTGGTATGGTAATTTGCAAATTTTATGTCTCCCACGCCCACGGTTGACTTTTCCCCGCCCCGTAGGATACAATGAATCAAAGGAGGCATGCCCTATGACCGATCGAGAACTGGTAGAACTGGCCTTTACCATGCTGGAGCGCTCCTACGTGCCCTACTCCGGCTTTCCCGTGGGCGCGGCGCTGGAGTGTGCCGACGGCACGGTGTTCACCGGCTGCAACGTGGAAAATGCGGCCTACGGCTCCACCATCTGCGCCGAGCGCACCGCCCTTGTGAAGGCGGTGAGCGAGGGCCACCGGGACGACTGGAGGCGCATCGCGGTGGTGGGCAATTCGGCGGACTACTGCTGGCCCTGCGGCTCCTGCCGGCAGATGCTCTATGAGTTTGCCCCCGACCTGACGGTGCTGGTGGCCCGTGGAGACCACGAATTTGTCACCCTGTCCCTGAAGGACCTGCTGCCCTATGGCTTCGGCCCCAAGTCCCTGGACATTGAGAAGTAAAAACAGCGCAGACAGCCCGGCAGACCATCTGGTCCGCCGGGCTGTCTCTGTTTTATTCTGTTTCAGGCCAGCTTTTTCTCCTCTTCCGGCTGATCCGGGGCGGTCTGCTGGGCGGGCGGAGCCAGGGGGAGCACCACGGTCATGCGGGTGCCGATGCCCTCCCGGCTGGTCACCTCGAACCAGCCGCCGTGGCGGTCCACGATCCACTTGGCGATGGCCAGGCCCAGGCCGGTGCCGCCGGTCTGGCGGGCCCGGGACTGGTCGGTGCGGTAGAACCGCTCGAAGATGTGGGGCAGGCTGGCCGCGTCGATGCCCTGGCCCTCGTCCTGGACGGTGAGTCGGGCGGCGCCGTCCCGCTTCTCCACCCCCAGGCGAATCTTGCCGCCGGCAGGGGTATATTTGATGGAGTTGTCCACCAGAATGCGCATGGCCTGCTTGATGAGGCCCACGTCGGCGTTTATGGTCACGCTCTCCTCCCACCGGGCGGAGAACTGGTGGGTCTGATCGATCATCTCGGTCTCCCGCAGCACCTCGGCGGCCACGGCAGTCAGGTCGAAGTTCTCAAACTCCACGTGCATGGACTCGTTGTCCCCCCGGGCCAGGAAGAGCAGCTGCTCCACCAGCTCCTTCATGGAGGCAGCCTCGGCGCTGATGGCGTCGATGGCCTCCTGGCGGGTGGCGGGGTCGTCCTTGCCCCAGCGGTTGAGCATGTTGGCGTACCCCTGGATGACGGCGATGGGGGTGCGCAGCTCATGGCTGGCGTCGGAGACAAAGCGCATCTGGGAGCGGTAGGCCTCGTTGATCCGGTCCAGCATGGCGTTGATGGCCTCGGCCAGGGTCTTCAGCTCCTTCTGCTGGCCGGTCACCGAGATGCGGGTATCCAGGTGGGTGGCGTTGATCTGGTCCAGCTTGCCCGCCAGGGCCTGGAGTTCCTCGGGGGACATGCCGGAGACCGTGTTGAGCCGGGCGGCTGCGGCGGCCAGGTCCTGGATGGGCCGCAGGGTCTTTTTGATGGTCCCGGCGTTTTTGAACAGATTGGAGATCAGACTCAGCAGCTGGAACACCAGCAGCACCCGGGACACCACGGAGAAGAAGGTCATGGGGCTCTGGAGATCCAGGGTGATGGTGTAGGGCTCCTCTCCCGGCATGGCCACAGTGTAGCTGGTGGTGCCGCCGGTGCGGAAGTGAATCAGAAAGAAAAAGTTTATGTCGCCCGGGTTGAAGTACCGCACGCCCTGGGCGGTGTCGTCCGGAGCGGGCAGCCACTCAGGCAGGCGAAAGCCCGCGCCGTCGGCGCTGCCCGCGGTGACAATGTAGTTGCCCGCGTTCATCCACTCGGTGGCCTCCGCCGTGGGCACGCCCCGCTCCTCCACCAGGCCGTTGATGTGGGCGGCCTGCTGTTCCGCCCAGACGAACATGCCCCCGCAGAACAGCAGGGAGATGAGCAGGTTCATGCCCACATAGATGCCCAGCAGGCGGAAGAAGAGCCTGGTGTTGAGCCGCAGGACAATGGAGGACTTTACCTCTCCCGCCGTCCTGTTGACTTGTTTTCGTGCCATACCGCATTCCCCATTCCGCGCAAGCCGTTGCCGTCCCTTACTCGTTCTCCTCCCGGATCACATAGCCCACGCCACGGACGGTGTGGATGAGCTTGATGCCGAAGGCCTCGTCGATCTTGGCCCGGAGGAACCGGATGTACACGTCCACCGCGTTGGTCTCCCCCACGAAGTCAAAGCCCCACACATTGTCCAGCAGGGATTCACGGGAGATGACCTTCTCCTTGTTCTCCAGCAGGTAGCGCAGCAGGTCAAACTCCCGGCGGGTCAGCTCCACCGGGGTGCCCTTGACGGTGACCCCGTGGCGCTCCGGGTCCATGGTCAGGGGTCCGGCGGTGAGCACGGTCCCCTCCTGCCGGGCGGGCCGCTTTCGCAGGGCGGCCCGGATGCGGGCCAGCAGCTCCTCGATCTCAAAGGGCTTGGTGATGTAGTCGTCGGCCCCCGAGTCCAGCCCGGACACCTTGTCCACCACCGCGTCCCGGGCGGTGACCATAATGACGGGCACCTGGCTCTCCCGCCGCAGGCGGCGGAGCACCTCCATGCCCGACATGGACGGGAGCATGATGTCCAGCAGGATCAGGTCAAAGTGACCGCTGAGGGCCTTCTCCAGGCCCTCCCGGCCGTCAAAGGCCTTCTCCACCTCGTAGCCCTCGTAGCGCAGCTCCAGCTCCACCACACGGGCCAGCTTCTCCTCGTCCTCCACCAGCAGAATCCTGTCCGCCATACCCCTTTGCCTCCCAACAGGCGGCCTCTGCGCCGCCCTTACTTCTTTCCGCCGCCGGAGAGCCACCGGTCCAGCTCCTCCAGCTTTTTGTCCACGGCCCCCAGGGCCTTGTCGGCGGCGTCCATGGCCTTGTCGGCCACTTCGGCCTTCTGGGCGGCCTCCGCCGCCTTCTTCACGGCCTTCTCCGCGGCCTGGGCGGCCTTTTCCGCCGCTCTGACCGCCTTCTCGCCGGCGGCCTCGGCCTTTTTGTGCCGCTCCTGACTCTGCGCCTTCTCCTGCCGGTCCGCCTCCCCGGCGCGGGGAGCGGCCTTTTCCTTCTTCCCGTCGGCAAACTCCCGGCGCACCTGGTCCACCATGCCGTCCACCGTGTTGGACACGTTGTCCATCACGCCGTTGACATCGTCCCTGCCCAGGTCCGGCCCGGCAAAGCGGTACCGGCAGCCCAGGAACAATCCGACGATCAGCAGAGGCATGGAGATCCAGAATGCCAGGATGATCAGCAGCGCCAGGATGAGCACCGGCATGGAGGTCATCATCTCCCCCCGGCGCCACACCTCGAACTGGTTCTCCACGGCGTGGCGGAGCAGGTTTTTCCCCGCCTCCCACACCTCGGCGGCACCGTCCCGCCAGTCGCTGCGCTTCTTCCCGCCGCTCTGCCCGCTCTCCGGGCTGAGCACCAGCCGGGCGGCCTCCGCGGCCTTCTCCCCCGGCTTGGTGGTAAAGGTGGCGCCGGCGGTGCGGCTGCGCCCCGTCCGCTCCAGCAGGATGATGGCGTCCAGCAGATTGCCGTCGGTCCGCTCCAGGGCGTCCCGGCACGCCTCATAGGTGGCCCCCGACTTCTCCCGGAGGCGCTCCACCTGTTCCATTGTCACCGCCATGGACGCTCCCCCATTTCCTGTTATCTGGCAACAGTATACCCCCGCAAGGGGGCGGAGACCATTTACCGATCCTTAAAAGTCAATTAAAATGCCGTCTCTCACAGCCGGGCCACGCCGGTGTCCCGGGCGGCCTGGGCCACGGCCTTGGCCACGGCGGGGGTGACTCTGGGGTCAAAGCCCTCGGGCACGATGTGGGTCAGGGACAGGTCGTCCCCCACCAGGTCGGCCAGGGCCCGGGCGGCGGCCAGCTTCATCTCGTCGTTGATGTCCCTGGCCCGCACGTCCAGGGCGCCCCGGAACACGCCGGGGAAGGCCATCATGTTGTTGATCTGGTTGGGGAAGTCGCTCCGGCCAGTGCCCACCACGGCGGCGCCGGCGGCCAGGGCCACGTCGGGCATGATCTCGGGCACCGGGTTGGCCATGGCGAAGAGGATGGGGTCCTTGGCCATGGTGCGCACCATGTCGCCGGTGACCAGGTTGGGGGCGGACACGCCCACGAACAGGTCGGCGCCCACCAGGGCCTCGGCCAGACCGCCCCGGACAGTGGGCTGGCTCATATCGGCCAGCTCGGCCAGATAGGGGTCGTCGGCCAGGTCGGGACGGCCCGGGTACACCACGCCGTGGATGTCGCAGAGGACGGCGTGGCGCAGGCCCATCTTCCACAGCAGCTTGAACACGGCGGTGCCCGCCGCGCCCGCGCCGGAGAACACGGCATGGATGTCCCCAATCTTCTTTCCGGTGAGCTTGAGGGCGTTGGTGAGGGCGGCCGCCACCACGATGGCGGTGCCGTGCTGGTCGTCGTGGAAAATGGGGATGTCGCAGCACTCCTTCAGCCGCTTCTCGATCTCAAAGCACCGGGGGGCCGAGATGTCCTCCAGGTTGACGCCGCCGAAGGAGCCGGCCAGGAGGCGGATGGTGTTGACGATGTCGTCCACATTCTTGCTGCGGATGCACAGGGGGATGGCGTCCACGTTGCCGAAGGCCTTGAGCAGCAGGCACTTGCCCTCCATGACGGGCATGCCGGCCTCGGGGCCGATGTCGCCCAGGCCCAGCACGGCGGTGCCGTCGGTGACCACGGTGACCGTGTTCCACCGGCCGGTGAGCTCAAAGCTCTTCTCCGGGTCCTTGTGGATCTCCAGACAGGGGGCGGCCACGCCGGGGGTGTAGGCCAGGGAGAGGGCCTCCCGGCTGTCCACCGCCACCTTGGGCGTCACGCTCAGCTTGCCTTTCCACTCATAGTGCAGGCGCAGGGACTCTTTTGCATAATCCATAATACATTGGGCCTCTTTTCGCATGATTTTCCGGCGTCGCTCCGCCGTTTTTCCGCTGATCGCGGTTTTCATATTTTGTTATTATACTATGCCCGTCAAAATGGCGCAAGGGCGGCCGTTCCTTTCCACTTTACCTGTACGGAGCGGATGTGGTATAATAGTAGTGTATCGACTTATTTTCCCCCACCTGTTTTCCGGGAGGTGTGCCAACTGTGAACTGGAAAAAGTGCCTGCTCTCTCTGCTGTGCGCCGCCGCCATTGTGCTGGGCATCACCCTGTCCGGCGCCCAGGCGGCTGAGGGCAAGATCACCATTCTGTGCCTCAACGACCAGGTGATCACCCCCATCAGCTCCACCAATATGCCCCTCAAGGTGGGCGGCACCTACTATCTCCCCTATACGGTGTTTGACCCCGCCGTAGTGGACGTGGACCTGGGAGTCAAGTACTCCCTGCGGGACAATGTCCTGACCCTCTATACCAAGCAGGTGCTGCTGAAATACGACCTGAACGCCGGCACCTGTGAGGACCGGGACGGCAACACCGGATACACCCGGGCCGTTGTCCGGGGCAGCATGATCTATGTCTCCATGCCCAGTGTGTGCTCCTATTTCGGCATCCAGTTCTACCAGGAGGCCACCGTCTACGGCCAGGTCATCCGCCTGACCACCTCCAGCGCGGTGCTCTCCGACCGGGCCTTCATGGACTCCGCCCTGTCCACCTCCATTGCCGACGCCTACAAGAAATACTGGCAGGCCCGGGAGAGCCTGGTCCCCTCTCCCTCCCCCTCCCAGTCGGCCTCCCCGTCTCCGTCGGTCCCCGTGGCCTCCCCCTCCCCGTCGCCCACCAGCACCGGCAGTGACGACAGGCGGTATGTGACGGTGGCGCTGGCCTTCCGCCACACCGACGGTACCGGGCTGGCCGATATTCTGGACACCCTGGCCCAAAACAACCTGTCCGCCCTCTTTCTCCTGCCGCCGGACGCCATAGGGGACAACGCCGCCCTCATCCGCCGCATGGTGGGCGCGGGGCACAGCGTGGGGCTGTCGGTGGCCGGGGGCCCTGCCGCCGACGCCGTCCAGCTGCTGTCCGAAGGCAACCGGCTGCTGGAGCTGGCCGCCCACATGAACACCCGCACCGTACTGGTGGAGAACGGGGACGACGACACCATCGAAGCCCTGGAGGCCGACGGCTGGTCGGCCTGGGTGGGCAACGTCTCCCTGCCCGAGTCCTCCTCGGTCTCCTACTGCGCGTCCTCCGTGCTCCGCAGCGTGGACGCCAAGCGCTCCCTGGCCTACATAACTCTGGACGACGACGCCCGCTCGGCCCAGGTGCTGGACATCATCCTGCCCACCCTGCTGGAGGACGGGTATACCTTCCGCCTGGCCGTGGGCCAGGCCCTGGACTGGTGAGGAGGGCTGCTGCATGAGAACGGTTGTGATGAATCACCGTCCCGCCGGGCCGGACGAGGTCCCGGAGGGCCGCCGGGCCAGGCTGCTGCGGCACCTGCTGGGCCGGATGCTGGAGCTGGAGGAGGACGGGCTGCGGGTGCTCGGCCCCTCCGACCCCTTCGCCCTCCGGGCGCCGCTGGTGGCGGTGGACTTCACCGGCCGGGACAACCGTGAGATGGCCCGCCGCCTGGATCAGGAGTATCACATCATGGTGGACTGTACAGACCCGGCTAACCCTCACGGCGGCCTGCTCCGCCTCTGTCCCGCCCCCGGCGTCACCTTTGAGGATGTGGACTATGTCCAGGGCGCGGTGTACCGGCTGCTGCTTGAGCCGCGCTGATTTTCCACCCCGGAGCCAGGCTCCGGGGTGTTTTTTATGTTTTCTTAAGGACCCTGTCCACAATTCCGTGGTACACTGTGGAAAAGGATGTGAGGTTATGGGATATACCGTGTTCCTGGCTGAGGACGACCTGCGCCTGCGTGAGGAGCTCTCGGCACTGCTGGGGCGGTACGGCTACCGCTGCCTGTTCCCGGCGGGATTTGAAGATCTGGCGGAACAGATCCTGTCCAGCGGGGCCCAGCTGGTGCTGCTGGACCTGGGCCTGCCCCGGTACGACGGGTACCACGTCTGCCGGGACCTGCGCGCCCGCAGCGCCCAGCTGCCGATTATGGTGGTCACCAGCCGCTCCGACGAGCTGGACGAGCTGATGAGCATGAACCTGGGTGCCGACGACTTTATCACCAAACCCTTCAACCCCCAGATCCTCCTGGCCCGGATGGCCCGGTTGCTCCAGCGGGCCTATCCCTCCGGCGGCGGGGCGTCGGTGCTGTCGGCGGGAGGTGTGTCCCTGGACCTGGGCAGCGGCACGGTGCGCTTTGGGGAGAAGGAAGCCCGCCTCACCCGCAACGAGGTGCTGCTCCTGCGGCAGCTGCTCCGCCAGCCGGGGCAGATTGTCAGCCGGGACGCCCTGATGAACGCCCTGTGGCAGTCCAACCAGTTTGTGGACGACAACACCCTCACCGTCAACGTGGCCCGGCTGCGCCGCACCCTGGAGGAGCTGGGCCTGAAGGGCGTGCTCATCACCCGCCGGGGCCAGGGATACCAGCTGCTGCTGTCCTGACCGGCTCCATTCCGCTGAAAGGGAGGTCACGCCATGACCCTATCCGCCCTGCTGAAAGAAAAGCTGCCTCATCTGCTGGGGCTTGTGTTTTCCCTGCTCTTCACGGCGGCCCTGCTGTCCCTGCTGCGGGTACCCCCCTCGGCCACCCTTTTCCTCTGTCTGGTGATCGCCCTGTGTGTCCTCCTTCCCCTGGGCGGCGAGATCGCCCGCAAGCTCCGGTTCTATCAGGACATGGCGGGCAGGCTGGACGCCCTGGACGAGAAGTACCTTCTCTCCGAGGTGATGGTGGAGCCCGACTTTCCCGAGGGGGAATTTCTCTTCTCCGCCGCCCGGGCCATGGGCGCCTCCATGGCGGAGAAGGTGGGGGACGCCCGGCGGGACATGGGGGAGTACCGGGAGTACATTGAGACCTGGATTCACGAGGTCAAGACCCCCATTGCCGCCGCCCGGCTGTGCCTGGAGAACCACCCCGGCCCCCTGGCCGACAGCGTGGAGGACTCCCTGTTCCAGATCGAGGGCTATGTGGAACAGGCCCTGTTCTACGCCCGCAGCGGCGCGGTGGACCGGGACTACGCCGTCCGCGCCCTGCCCCTGAATCAGGCTGTCTCCGCTGCCCTGCGGCGGTACGCCCGCCCCCTCATCGAGGCCGGGTTCCGGGTGGAGCTGGGGGAGCTGGACGCGGTGGTCTGCTCCGATGGGAAGTGGGTAGAATTCATCCTGGGCCAGCTCATCTCCAACGCCCTCAAGTACCGCTCCTCCGCGCCCAAGCTCACCTTCTCCCAGGAGGTAAAGCGGGACGGGGTGGTCCTCACCCTCCGGGACAACGGCCCCGGCATCCCGCCGGAGGACCTGCCCCGGGTGTTTGACAAGGGCTTCACCGGCGCCAACGGCCGGAGGCTGTCCACCCGCTCCACCGGCCTGGGGCTGTACCTGTGCAAAAAGCTGTGCGCCCGGCTGGGGCTGGGCCTGTCCCTCTCCTGCCCGCCCGGCGGCGGCACCCTGGCCGCCCTCACCTTCCCCCTGGGCCGCTTCCATCTGGCGGAGGGCCAACCTTACAAAACTGTCACCTCCCCGTAAGGTCCGCCCATGGTCCCGCCGGAGGGATTGGGGTAAACTGGTCCCATAAGGAGGGATTCCGCCATGGAACCGATTCTCACTGTCACCCATCTTCAAAAATATTACGGCGCCCGCAGCTCGGTGACCCGGGCCATCGACGACCTGAGCTTTTCCGTCCAGCCGGGGGAGTTCGTGGGCATCATGGGCGCGTCGGGCAGCGGCAAGACCACCCTGCTCAACTGCATTGCCACCATCGACCGGCCCACCGCCGGACATATCACGGTGGACGGCGCGGACATCACCGCCATGAAGAACAAGGCCCTGTCCAAATTCCGCCGGGAGCGGCTGGGCTTTGTCTTTCAGGACTGCAACCTGCTGGACACCCTCACCGCCTTCGAGAACATCGCCCTGGCCCTCACCATCCTCAAGACTCCGGCAAAGGAGATTGAGCCCCGGGTGAAGGAGACGGCCCGGCTGCTGGAGATTGAGGACTGCCTGTCCCGGTACCCCTACCAGCTCTCGGGCGGCCAGCGGCAGCGGGTGGCGGCGGCCCGGGCCATCATCACCCGTCCGGCCCTGGTGCTGGCCGACGAGCCCACCGGCGCCCTGGACTCCAAGGCCTCCCGGCTGCTGCTGGACCGGTTCGAGGCCCTGAACCGGGAGCGGCAGGCCACCATCCTCATGGTCACCCACGACGCCTTTACCGCCAGCTACTGCCACCGCATTCTCTTCATCAAGGACGGCCGTCCCTTTACCGAGCTCATCCGGGGGGAGGACAGCCGGAAGGACTTCTTCACCCGCATCATCCAGGTTGTGACCCTGCTGGGAGGTGACGACCGGGATGTTCTCTAAGCTGGCCCTGAAGAACGTGACCCGCAGCCTGCGGGACTACTCGGTGTACTTCCTCACCCTCACCTTCGGCGTGTGCATCTTCTACGTGTTCAACTCCATGGACGCCCAGTACGTCATGGAGGCCCTCAAGGGCGGGAACAACATCGCCCGCACTATCATCCAGCTCATCGACGTCATCTCGGTGTTTGTGTCGGTGGTGCTGGCCTTTCTCATTCTCTATGCCAACAGCTTTATGGTCCGCCGCCGGAAGAAGGAGCTGGGCACCTACCTGCTGCTGGGCATGGGTACGGGGGCCATCTCCGGCCTGCTCTTTCTGGAGACCCTGCTCATCGGCCTGCTGTCCCTGGGCGTTGGCCTGGCTCTGGGGGTATTCCTGTCCCAGTTCATCTCGGTGTTCACCGCCAGCCTCTTTGCCATCAGCGTCCCCGAGTTCCACTTCGTCTTCTCTCCCAGAGCCGTAGGCAAGACGGTGCTCTATTTCGGCGTCATCTTCCTGGTGGTCATGTGCTTCAACTCCCTGTCCGTGTCCCGGTGCAAGCTGCTGGACCTGATGCAGGCGGGCAAGCGGAACCAGGAGCTGAAGGTGAAGCACCTGGGGGTGTCGGCAGTCCTCTTTGTGGTGGGCGCTGTGCTGCTGGGCATCGCCTACGCCATGCTCCTCTACCGGGGCATCCTGCGGGTGGACACCCTGTTCTTTGTCATGCTGGCCCTGGGCACGGCGGGCACCCTGCTGTTCTTCCTGTCCCTGTCCGGCTTCCTGCTGCGGGTGTGCCAGGCCAACAAGAAGCTCTACTACAAGGGCCTGAATATGTTCATTCTGCGGCAGTTCAACTCCCGCATCAACAGCACCTATGTGTCCATGACGGTCATCTGTCTCATGCTCCTGCTGGCCATCGGCATCACCGCCTGCTCCATCGGCCTGAACAACACCATCTCCCAGCTCACCAGCACCCAGGCCCCCTATGACGTCTCCCTGTCCGCCAACCGCTATGACGCAGAGACCGGGGAGCCGCTGCCCGTGGACATTCCCGCCTCCCTGAAGGAGGCGGGCTTTGACCCGGCGGTCCAGCTGTCCCAGAGCGCCGAGGTGGAGCTGTGGCAGGGGCAGCTCTACGCGCCCGAGTGGGACGAATATCTGATGGAGCATGTGCTCCCCCTGTCCAGCTACAACGGCCTCCGCTCCCTGGAGGGGCTGGAGCCCATCACGCTGGAGCCCTCCACATACCTCTGGGTGGTGGGGGATGAGGATGAATGGATGACCCGGCTGCTTGCGGACAGTCCCTCTCTGGTGGCCAATCACCACACCCTGACAGCCGGAGCGGACCCCATCTATGCCGTTCTGTCCATCGGCTACTCCGCCGGTGTGGAGAACTATTTCATTGTCCCCGATGCGGTGCTGGAGGGTGCGGGCGACTGGGACACCAGTAAAATGTACCACAACGTCACCTATTACTGCGCCAATTACCGCACCGACGTGCCCAAGGAGGAGACCGAGGCCCTGCTCCAGAGCGTGATCTCCGATTATTACCGCTCCGTGCTGGGGCAGGACGCGGGCAGCACCAGCTTCAACACTAAGCTGAATATCTACATGGAGACCATGGGCACCAAGATTCTGGTCCTTTTCCTGGGCATCTACCTGGGCATCATCTTCCTGCTGACCTCGGCGGCCGTGCTGGCCCTCCAGCAGCTGAGCCAGGCGGCGGACAACCAGGAGCGGTATGCGGTGCTCACCCGTCTGGGCGTGGAGGAAAAGATGCGGGACCGTTCGGTGTACGTCCAGGTGTTTCTGGCCTTCTTCCTGCCCCTGTTCCTGGCGGTCATCCACGCGGTGGTGGGCATGACGGCGGCCAACAAGGCCATCTTGGCGGTTGGCAAGCTGGACGCCGTGGCCTCCAGCGCCGTCACCGCCGCATTTATCCTGGTGGTGTACGGTGCCTACTTCCTGGCCACCTGCTGGGGCAGCCGCCGGATCGTCCGTGGCCGGTGAAGCCAAAAGCGCGGAGAAAATCCGGAAATTTTCATCGTCCTCTTGCAATCCCGGGGCAAATATGCTATGATTAGTGCTACGTTTAGACGGTGCATGGTCAGAGTGCGCCCTTTTGTGAAAATACAGCGCCCCTTCGGGGTCGAAAGGAACGATGAAAGCAATGAGCATTCCCAAGATTATTGTGACGGTTATTCAGCTCCTCTCCGGTCTGTTCCTCATCGCTGTGGTTCTGCTCCAGTCCGGCAAGAGCGCCGGCCTCAGCGGCGCCATCGCCGGCGGCATGGACACCTTCATGGCCAAGAACAAGGCCAAGACCTGGGACGCCAAGCTGGCCAAGTGGACCAAGTGGGTCGCCATCCTGTTCATGGTGCTCACCCTTGTCCTGAGCCTGATCAAGTAAGATTACTGCAAAAGACCGGCGCTGCCTCATAAGGCGGCGCCGGTTTTCTGTTCTTAGCTGCAAAAAAGAGCTGAGGCCCGCGGCCTCAGCTCTTTTTCTCTTTTCTCTGAGCGGTTCCGGCTCACTCCGGCAGGCCGGAGAGCAGCTGCACGTCCCCGTCCTTTCCCGACAGGTCCCCCTCCACGGCGTATGGAATGTTCTGCTCTTTAAGCAGCTCCAGGAACGCCTGGGCTTCCTCGCCGGAGACACACATGGCATCCACACCGGCCACGTCGGGGAAGAGTTTCTCCCATCCCTCCGGCAGCCGGTCGTAGTACACCTTTCCTGCGGGTTGGGGCTGGACGGAGTCTATCCCCGCGCCTTCCATCAGCATCGCCTCGTCGGGCACGGCGCCGTCGGCGCTCTTCTCCGCCGCGCTCTCGCCGGACTGCGCCCCGTCACCGGCCGCGCTCCGGCTCTGTGCGCCCTCTGTTCCAGCCTCTCCGCCGTTCTCCGGCTGGACGGAGTAGACCGCCGCGCTCTGAACCGGCGTGTTCTCCGGCATGCCCGCCGTGTCGCCGTCATGGCCGAAGCGCATGGCCACTGCGCTCATGAACACCACGGCCATCACAGCCGCCATAGCGCCCCAAGTACGCCATGTTTTCCGCCCGGAACGCTTCTTTCGAACCTCGTCCAGGGAGATGGGCGCGTTTTCCGCCCTGATCTGAGCCATGACCCGCTCTTTCAGCTCCGGGGGCGGCGCCTGGTACAGCCCCGGCATGGCGTCGTGGAGCTCCGTCAGGTCGGCGGCCAGCGCCCGGCACTCCGGGCACTGGGCCAGATGCTCCTCCAGCCCGGCCTCCTCTTCCGGGGTCAGCGCCCCGTCCAGCCGGGCGCTGAGCAGCTCCAGCGCCTGATCGCAGGTATACATGGTGGTTCACCTCCCTAACTCGCATACACGAAGCCGCTTTGCTCCGGGGGGCGAATTTCTTTCTTCACGTTATGGACGACGGCGCGCCGGAAAAGTTCCCGTCCTTCACCAAAATTTTGCGCAGAGCCAGTCTGGCCCTGGCGATGCGGGACTTGACCGTCCCTTCCTCCAGCTCCAGCGCCGCGCCGATCTCGGCGTAGCTCATGCCGTTGATCTCCCGCATGACCAGCACCTGCCGGTGCTCCTCGGAGAGGGACATGAGCCCCCGTCGGATATCTTCCCGCAGCTCCCGCCGCTCCAGCTCCCCCTGGGGGGACTGTCGGTGGTCGGGCAGCTCGGCCTGGCGGCCCTCCTCCTCGTCGTCCAGGGACACGGTCATGGAGATGTCCCTGCGCCGCTTCTCCCGGCGGAGAAAGTCGATGCAGGCGTTGGAGGCCAGGCGGTAGAGCCAGGTGGAGAAGGAGCTGTCCCCCTGGAACTTGTCCAGCCCCCGCCAGGCATTGAGAAAGGCCTCCTGGGACAGGTCCAGCGCGTCCTCAGGAGAGCCCGTCATCCGCAGGGTCAGGTTGTAGATGCGGCCCTGGTTGGCCTCCACCAGGACCCCAAAGGCCTCCTGGTCTCCCTTCTTGGCCCGGGCCACCAGCTCCCGCTCGTTTTCCACTCCCTCTCACCTGCCTTTTTCTAATTCCGTTTTGTTATTTCAGGTCCCGTTTAATACCCGCTGTAATGTGATAGATGTCCTCCAGGGTATTGATGTGGCTGATCTGCTCCTTGTAGTACCCGGCGAAGGCCACGCCCTTCAGATACCAGGCGTACTGCTTTCTGGCCTCCAGGCAGGCGATGTGCTCCCCCTTGTGGGCGGCGGCCAGCTCAAACTGCCGCACCGCCGTGTCCACCCGCTCCGCCAGGGGCGGCAGGGGCGGGATCTCCTCCCCCTCCAGAGCGGCTTTGGCCTGCTGAAACACCCAGGGGTTTCCGAAGCAGCCCCGGCCGATCATGGCCATGTCCGCGCCGGTGTACCGCAGGATGCGCACCGCGGCCTGGGCGTCGAACACGTCGCCGTTGGCGATGACCGGGATGGACACCGCCTGCTTTACCTCCCGGATATAGTCCCAGTTGGCGGTGCCGGCGTACATCTGGGTGCGGGTGCGGCCGTGGACCGCCACAGCGGACACGCCGGCGGCCTCCATGGCCTTTGCAAACTCCACGCAGTTGATGGAGCCCTTGTCCCAGCCCAGGCGGAACTTGACGGTGACTGGCCGGTCGCCCGCCCCGCGCACCACCGCCTCGGCCACCCGGACCGCCTTGTCCACATCCCGCATCAGGCCGGAGCCGTCGCCCGAGTTGGCCACCTTGGGCACGGGGCAGCCCATGTTGACGTCGATGATGTCCGCGCCGGACACCTCCCCGGCGATGGCGGCGGCCTCCTCCATGCACTTCTCGTCGCTGCCGAAGATCTGGGCGGCGGCGGGGTGCTCCCCATCCCCCAGCTCCAGCAGAGGGACGGACTTCCTGTCCTGGTAGCACAGGGCCTTGGCGCTGACCATCTCGGTGACGGTGTACCCGGCGCCCAGCTCCCGGCAGATGGTGCGGAAGGCCAGATCGGTGACGCCGGCCATGGGCGCCAGGCACAATTTTGAATTTATTGTAACATTTTTAATTTTCACTGCAAACCTCAGTTGACAAAAGGATTACCGCCATTGTATCATAAAGCCACCCCGGCGACAAGCGGCAAGGTATCCCTGGCCGGGCGACGAATTTTGAAAGTAAAGGAGCGATATCCCATGGGCAAGTACGTCTGCGATATCTGCGGTTATATCTACGATCCCGAGGTCGGCGATCCCGACAACGGCGTGGCCCCCGGCACCGCCTGGGAGGATGTGCCCGAGGATTGGGTCTGCCCCCTGTGCCAGGTGGGTAAGGACAGCTTTTCTCCCATGTAATGTTCCGCGCATAAACAGCGCGCCCCGCAGAGCGGGGCGCGCTGTTTTCCTGTTTATTGCCTTTTCCACTTTCCTTTTGGGAAAAACCATGCTACAATACCTTCGACCGGTTCCCAAAACCCGGTCCAACCGGAACAGAGATAGCCGTCCGGGGGCGTATGCGCCATGCCTCCGGGGTAGGGACCTGTTCCACTGTGCGCGGCGCGCGCATTCTAAAGATAAAATTGGAGGTATTGTTTTCTATGATCGTTTCCAACCGCAAATTCACCGTCAGGGAGCTGACCCTGGCCGCTGTGGTGGCGGCCGTGTACTTCGTGCTGTGCTACTTCGGCAACATCTTTCAGCTCACCTTCGGGCCCGTCCAGGTGCGGCTGGGGGAGGCGCTCACCGTGCTGCCCTTCCTCTTCCCCGCCACTGCGCCCGGGGTTGCGCTGGGCTGTCTGCTGACCAACGTCCTCTCCCCCTACGGCCCCATCGACATGATCGTGGGCACGCTGGCCACCGCCATTGCCGCCTGGCTGACCATGAAGATGCCCCGGTGGTACCTGGCCGCCCTGCCCCCCATCGTGATGAACGCCCTGCTGCTGCCCCCCATGTGGGCCTGGGCGGAGGCGGGCGCTGTCAACGGCGCCTTCTGGGCCTCCTACTGGTTCAACATGTGGACCTTTGTGGTGGGCGAGGCCGTGGCCTGCTATGTGCTGGGCACCGTGCTGCTGAAGGCCCTGCCCAAGGTCAAGTTCTTCCGTCCCATGATCCCCGCCGCACATATGGCACACCTGTAAACCGCGGGCGGTCCTCCGCCCGCACGAGCTGGAGGTTTTCGCTATGAAGGTCCGTAAAGCTGTCATTCCCGCCGCCGGCCTGGGCACCCGCATGCTCCCCGCCACCAAAACGGTGCCCAAGGAGATGCTGCCCATGGTGGACAAGCCGGTGATCCAGTACATCATTGAGGAGGCCGTGGCCGCCGGTATTGAGGACATCCTGATCGTCACCAACCGGGCCAAGTCGGCCATGGACGACTACTTCGACTACTACCCCGAGCTGGAGACCCGGCTGAACCAGGCCGGCAAGGAGAAGGAGCTGGCGGAGGTGCGGCGGGCCGCCGACCTGGCCAACATCTTCTACGTCCGGCAGAAGGAGACCAAGGGTCTGGGACACGCCATCTCCCGGGCCCGCCGCTTTGTGGGGGACGAGCCCTTTGCCGTGCTCCTGGGCGATGACATCATGCGGGCCCGCAAGCCGGTGATGAAGCAGCTCATTGAGGCGGCGGAGAAGTACAACGCCTCCTGCGTGGGCGTGCAGAAGGTGGCCACCGAGGCCATCAGCAAGTACTCCTCGGTGAAGATCCAGCCCCTGGAGGACCGGATCTTCTCCGTATCCGACATGAACGAGAAGCCCGCGCCCACGGAGATGTTCTCCAACTACGCCATCCTGGGCCGGTACGTCCTCACCCCCGACATCTTCGACATTCTGGAGCACCAGGCCCCGGGCTACGGCGGCGAGATCCAGCTGACCGACGGCCTGCGCACCCTGTGCCGCCAGAGCCGGATGGTGGCGGTGGACTTTGAGGGCCGCCGTTACGACACGGGCAACCTGAAGGGCTTCCTGGAGGCCACCATCGACTTCGCTCTGGACCACCCTGAGACCGGCGCATGGCTCAGGGGCTTCATCAAGGAGAAGGCGGAGCTGCTCTGAAGCTGATTTTATAAGAAATCCGCCCCTGCCGCTTGGCAGGGGCGGATTTTTGCTGTTTCGGGTTTAGTCGTGGTCCACTTCCCAGTCCAGGATGACGCCGGTGACGGCGTTGATGTCGCACTCGTACTCGGTGCGGCCGTCCCGCAGTTCCAGCTCATAGACCCAGCGGCCGTCGTCCTTGTCCAGCTCGCACTTGACCACCGTGGCGGTGGAGGGGGCCTTGGCCTTGGCGATGGCCTTGGCCTCCTCGGCGGTGATCACGTCGGGATTGGCGCTGCTGCCCGTGCTGCCGGTGGCGGTTCCGCTGTTGTGGGCGCCGCCCAGATAGTAGTCGTCCAGCTCCCAGTCACGGCTGAGGATGGAGCCGGTGAGGGCGTCGATGTCATAGTCATACTCCTTGCTGCCGCTGTAGAACTCCACCTCGTACTCCACCCGGCCGTCGTCCCGGTCCAGCTTGGCCTTGAGGAACACGGCGTCGGCGGCGTTGACGCCCGCGTCAGCCAGGGCGATACTCTTGGCCTTGTCCGCACCGATGTAGCTGCCGGAGTTGGGGTCGGAGGCGGCCACCCGGTCAGCGGTGGTGAGGACGGCGGTGTAGGTGGCGGAGTCGTACTCCACCTGAAGGCCGGCGGCCTCACAGATGGCCCGGACGGGGGCGTAGGTGGTACCGTTATAGGAGAAGAGGTCCACAGCCTTACCGTTGGCGTCCTTGGGGGAGAAGACCGCGCCGTTGATGGTCACGCGGATGTTGTCGTCCACGGTGATGTTGCGGCTGGCGGCAAAGGCGGACACGCCCAGGCCCAGCACGAGAGCGGTGGTGAGGATACCGGCGCCGAAACCACTGAAGAAATTCTTTTTCATACTCGATACTTCCTTTCTTTACCCGTTTGAGAATTTGTTATGGTGTGTGGGCGGAGCGCCCTCCCCCGGGAGAGGTCCGCCCCTTGTGTGCCCTTCTGCACCATTAACGGACGGGGCGGAGGTTTTATTGCACGGCGGCAAAAATTTTTTCAAAAAATTTTTCCCGGCAAAAAACCGGGCCGGGGAAGCTCCCCGGCCCGGTGTCCTGAATCGCTCTGCTGACGCTGCGGTCTCTCCGCGTGTTATTCTGAAATACAGGCCTGAAAAACCGCCAGAAGCTCCTCCCCGCCAGAGAGAATCCGGTAACGTGCCCCGTTGGGCTTATAGAGATATCCCCTCTGGTCAAAGGTAAGCTTGCCGTATTCCTCCCTGTTTGCCGCGTCGTCCCGGAAGAGCAGCAGCTCATAGTTGGGCACGGGAATCCACCCGGCAAAGTGGGAAAAATCAGGGCTGTACCAGACCACCATGCCCTCCAGCGCGGCGCGCGCCCTGTCCGCCTGCTCCTCCGTCAGATCAGCATCCTGAAATCGGTTGTCGGCGTCCTCTGATGTGTACAAGAGCCCCATATGGTTGACCTCATCCAGGGGACCGGACAGCAGCAGGGACACGGGGCGGGGCAGAAACAGGAAGAGAAGCACCACGACTGCGGCCCCTATGACGCAGTTACGGATAAGTCGTTTTGTTTTCATGGCTTCATACCAATACATTCATACTAGATTCATTGTCTTGGGGTACCAGTACAGTATACGATTCAAGCACAATACTTCCGCTTTCATCAAAGTCTTCAAGTTGTCTAAGGCAAGATTCTTCTATATACCCATATCCCTTTTCCTGCAAATCCAGCGACGTAACGAAATCCTTTGCGGCTTCAATATTACTCTCGTCCGGCACACTGCAAGGTGCGATTCCAGCCGCGCTTCCCCCTTGTTCCTGCCCATCATCAAATTGTATCGTGTATTCTGTGTAAAGTGCAGGGTTATACTGAGCTGTTTGGTCTTCTGGACCGTTCAAATTTGGGCGTTCCGCCGCTGCCGATGCACCGCTTACCATGAGGCTGGAGAGCATTACAATTGCAAGAATAAAATTGGTAGCTTTTCGTGTAGTGCATTTCATTTTTTCCTCCTTTACCGCATGTCATCTTCTCGCCTTAAGTAAGCAAATGCTATTTTATAGCATCATCATTGCTATCACCTCCTAAATGGATAATATAATAATATTATTTGTTTTAATTTTACCATATTCACTGTTTATTTCTCAAAAATTTTAATTTTATATTTTAATAAATTTTAGACTTTTCCCATTGACAATTATTGAATTTCTTATATAATAGTATAGCTTGTTTGTATTCAATACAGACAACTCATCCTTGCCCTCATCCGAGATATGAGGGCCATACGTCCATAAGGAGGTGCACAAAACATGGCAAAGCTCAGCGCGAACTACGAGGCCGTCTACATTCTGGACGCCGATCTGGGCGAGGAGGCTACCGCCGCCCTCGTGGCCAAGTTCAAGAACCTGGTGGAGTCCAACGGCACTCTGACCGAGGTCGACGAGTGGGGCAAGCGCCGTCTGGCCTATCCCATCAACGACAAGAACGACGGCTACTACGTCCTCATGACCTTTACTTCCGCCCCCAGCTTCCCCCTGGAGCTGGATCGTATCTTCCGCATTACCGACGGCGTTGTCCGCTCCCTGATCGTCTGCAAGGACGAGTAAGGAGGAAGATATGCTTAACCGCATTATTCTCATGGGCCGTCTGACCCGTGATCCCGAGCTGCGGCACACCCAGACGGGGACCCCTGTGGCCTCCTTCTCCCTGGCCGTGGACCGGGACTTCAAGGACAAGCAGACCGGCGAGAAGGCCACCGATTTCATCGACGTCGTGGCCTGGCGGCAGACGGCCGAGTTCGTCTCCCGCTTCTTCACCAAGGGCCGCATGGCCGTGGTGGAGGGCCGGCTGCAGATCCGCGACTGGACCGACAAGGAGGGCGGCAAGCGCCGCTCCGCCGAGGTGGTCGCGGACAATGTCTACTTCGGCGACTCCAAGCGGGACGCTGAGGCCGGCGGCTATTCCGCCCCCGCCTACGGCGCGCCCGGCGGCTATGCGCCGCCTCCCGCCCCCGCCCCGTCCACGGGCTACGCCGCGCCCGCCGGCCCTGCCGGCAACGAGTTCGGCGACCTGGCCGACGACGACGGCGAGCTGCCCTTCTAAAGGGGCAGCCCACACACAACATTCCGGGCCGCATCCGCGTGCCCTATGACATCAAGGGGTCATCGCCCCACGAAACGGAGGTTTTGCTACCATGGCTATGGATAGAGAGCGTCCCCGCGGCCGGAAGCGCCGCAAGGTTTGCACCTTCTGTGTGGACAAGGTCGAGCACATCGATTACAAGGACGCGGTGAAGCTGCGCCGCTTCCTCTCTGAGCGTTCCAAGATCCTGCCCCGCCGTACCACCGGCACCTGTGCCATGCATCAGCGTCAGCTGACCGAGGCCATCAAGCGGGCCCGTCAGATCGCTCTGCTGCCCTACGTGACCGACTAATTCCGTCACACCGGCGGGACGCATTCCGAATGGAATGCGTCCCGCTTTCTTTTTTCCGCCCCGGTCGTGTTTCCACATTTTCCGCCCCTCCGGTGGAAACCCGCCCCGCTCCGCTCTTGCGGCAGATGGCCCGGGGCGGTATAATATGGCCTGTCAGATCAACCGAAAGGGAGTTTGTTTCATGGTTACACTTGCGCAGCGCATTGAGGAGCTCCGCACCGCCAAGGGCCTGAGCCGCCCGGCAGCGGCCGCCGCTCTGGGCTTCCCCAAGGGCGCCTTTGAGAAATTTGAGACCGGCCGCCAGACCCCCACCAAGGAGCAGCAGGAGAAGATGGCCAATTACTTCGGTGTGTCCCTGTTCTACCTGCGGGGCGAGAGCAGCGATCCCACCCGCCAGGAGGACTGGATGAGCGGCGCCGTGCCCCAGGACGAGCCGGTCCACGTCCCCACCCCTGCCCCCCGGAAAGCCCAGCCCTCCGCCCAGCCCCAGGGCACGGTGATGGACTCGGTGCTCTCCAGCAAGCAGGTCCAGGACCTGCTCCGCTCCATCGTGCTGGACACCCTCCGGTCCCCCGAGGGCCAGGAGCTCATCGCCAAGGCGGTCCACCGGGAGCTGCTGAAGCAGAAGTAACACGCTCAGGAGAAAACGGGAGCGCCCGCGCATCTGCGCGGGCGCTCCTGTTTGCTTTTTCCTGCGCGGCCCTCAGCCCCGCTTCTTGCCGCCCTTGCCCGGCTTGTGGCGGGGCGGGCGGCTGCGGCGCTGGCCGCCGCTCCGGTGTTCGTTGCTCCGGTGCTCGCCGCTCCTGCGGGCCGCAGAGCGGGGACCGGGCCGCCGGGGATTCTGGCGGGGCGTCTCGGTGCGCTGGGGCGCGGCCTGGGGCTCCACGCCGTCCAGATGGAAGGTGATCTGTCCGCTGCCCGGGTCGGCGGCGGCGCACACCACGTCCAGAGCCATGCCGAAGGAGTACACCTTGCCGGTGTGCTCCCCCCGGAGGGCCATGTGCTGGTCGTCCAGGTGGTAGTGGTCCCGGGGCAGGGCCTCGGCGGGGATCAGGCCCTCCACGCCGGAGGGCAGCATGACGAACAGGCCGAACTTGGTCACGCCGGACACGGTGCCCGACAGCTGCTCCCCCACGTGGGAGAGCATATACTCGGCCATATAGAGCTTCTCGATCTCCCGCTCGGCGTTCTGGGCCGCCACCTCCCGCTGGGAGGACTGGTCCGCCGCCCGGGCGGCCACTGCGGCCATCCGCTTCTCCCAGGGCATGGTCCTGCCCACGTTGGCCGGGTCGGCCTCGTCAGCAAGCACCTGGGTGAGCACCCGGTGGACCATCAGGTCGGGGTAACGGCGGATAGGGCTGGTGAAGTGGCAGTAGTACTTGGCCGCCAGGCCGAAGTGGCCCAGGTTCTGCACGTCGTAACGTGCCTTCATCAGGGAGCGGAGCACCATGGTGCTGATGATGGGGGCCTCCGGCTTGCCTTTGACGTCCTCCAGGATCTTCTGGATGGCAAAGCTGTCCGCCTCCTGGAAGGTGTAGCCGAAGGGGGCCAACATGGTCTTGAGCCCCTCGGCCTTATCCTGAGAGGGCTTCTCATGGACCCGGTAGACCGCAGGCTTGTGCCGGTCAAAGAGGTGCTTGGCCACGCACTCGTTGGCGGCGAGCATAAAGGACTCGATGAGTGCCTCGCTCTCCCCCTGCCTGCGCACCCTGATGTCCACCGGCCTGCCCGTCTCGTCGCAGATGATATAGCTCTCGCTGGTCTCCAGGTCCAGACTGCCCCGCAGCTTGCGGCGCTTCTCCAGCACCTTGGCCAGGACTGCCATATCCTTCAGCATGGGCAGGATGTCGGCGTACCGCTTTTCCAGCTCCTGGTCCTCTCCGGCCAGCAGCTTGTTGCAGTCCTCATAGGTCATCCGCTCGGTGGAGCGGATGACGCTCTTGCAGATATGGTGGTCCTCCTCCTGGCCGTCGGCGGCCAGGGTCATGAAGCAGGAGATGGTCAGCCGGTCCACCCCCGGGTTCAGGGAGCAGATGCCGTTGGACAGCTCCACCGGCAGCATGGGGATGACCTTGTCGGCAAAGTACACCGAGGTGCCCCGCTCCCAGGCCTCCAGGTCCAGCGGGGACTTCTCCTGCACATAGTGGCTCACGTCGGCGATGTGGACCCCCAACACCCACCGGCCCTTGTCGTCCCGCTCCAGGCTCACCGCGTCGTCCAGGTCCTTGGAGGAGGCGCCGTCAATGGTGATGATGATCTTGTCCCGCAGGTCGGCGCGGCCCGCCAGGGCGGACTGCTCCACCTCCCGCGGGGCTTTGGCCGCCGCGTCCAGCACGGCGGGCGGGAACTCAGGGTCGATCTCGTAGTGGTAGAGGATGGCGGCGGTGGAGGACTGCCGGGTGCCCGCAGGGCCGAAGGTCTCCCGCAGGGCGCCCATGGGGGGCGTCTTGGCGGTGCCGTACCCCAGCATCTCCACGGCGGCCTTCTCCCCCACCCGGAGCCCCTTGGTCTTACCGGAGATCTTGATGGGCCCGGGCAGCTTGTCCGAGTCTGGCCTGAGCCACAGCTCCCGGCCCAGCTTCTCCACCGCGCCGGTGACGAACCTGTTGGCCCGCTCCACCACCCGGACCACAGAGGCGGTGCGCCGCCCCTCCTCCCAGGGCGTCTCCGGGTCGGGCGCGGCCTGGATCTTGTCCCCGTCCCAGGCGCCGCCGGTGGCCCTGGGCGGGATGAAATAGTCGTCCTCCCGGCTCTTCCCGTCCTCAGGCACCAGGAAGCCGAAGCCCCGGCTGGTGCCCTGGAACACGCCGGTGATGATCTGTTCCGTTTTATTCTTAGCCATACTTTCTCGCTTTCTCCATTTTCATCTGTTCATCTGTGATCTTCCACAGGTTATAGTATCCCACATTTCCCGCTCTGTCCACCCGAATTTCCGCCAAAAATGCCGCCTTCCCGCTCCGCTTTGTCAAAATAATAACTTTCTGTCCCGGGCGGGCCCATGGTTCGGGCGCCGTTCTATATTCTTTCTAAAAATATAAGTTGTCAGTCCGCATCCTTTGGTGTATAATGACTAATATCTCAGACCGCCCGGCGTCCGGCCGGCCTGGAGTGACCCTAAAAGTAAGGAGTGGAAACAACGTATGAGCTATTCCGCGCAAAACATTCGTAATATCTGCCTGCTGGGGCACGGCGGAAACGGAAAGACCTCCCTGGCAGAGAGTATGCTGTATCTGACCGGCGGCACCGCCCGACTGGGCAAGGTCCCCGATGGCAATACCGTGTGCGACTATGATCCCGAGGAGACCAAGCGCCAGATTTCCATCTCCCTGGCCGTGGCCCCGGTGGAATATGACGGCTGCAAGATCAACGTTCTGGACACCCCCGGTTACTTTGATTTCTCCGGCGAGGTCATCGAGGCCATGCAGGCCGCCGACGCCGCCATCATCGTCTGCTCCGCCAAGGGCGGCATGAGCGTGGGCGCTGAGAAGGCCTGGAAGCTCTGCGAGAGCCGCAAGATGCCCCGTCTGCTCTACATCTCCAAGACCGACGAGGACAACGCCGACTACAACGCCGCCTTCGCCACCCTGCGCGAGCGGTTCGGCAAGAACATCGCCCCCCTGGTGGCCCCCATCTGGGACGCGGACAAGAAGGTCATCGGCATCATCGACGTGCTCCACAAGCGGGCCTTTGAGTTCGTCAAGGGCTCCCGCCAGGAGATCGAGGTGCCCGAGGACAAGAAGCCTGTGCTGGACGAGCTGTACGACGCCCTGAAGGAGTCTGTGGCCGAGACCAGCGAGGAGTTCATGGACAAGTATTTCTCCGGCGAGGACTTCACCTACGCCGAGATGATCCAGGGCCTGCGCCAGGGCGTGAAGGACCTGTCCCTGTTCCCGGTGCTCTGCGGCAGCGCCATGTCCGGCCTGGGCACCCGTATGCTGCTGGACACCATTGTGGAGCTGCTGCCCAACCCCCTGGAGGGCAAGGCCCTTGTGGCCGAGAACGCCGAGGGCGAGCTGGATGAGTTCGTCTCCTCTCCCGGCGCTCTGCCCACCGCCTTTGTGTTCAAGACCACCTCTGACCAGTACGGCAAGTACTCCTATGTCAAGGTGCTCTCTGGCTCCATCAAGCCCGACATGCCCATGGTCAACGCCCGCACCGGCGCCACCGAGAAGCTGGGCCGCCTGTACGTGATGACCGGCAAGAAGGCCGACGAGGTCAAGGAGCTCCAGTGCGGCGACATCGGCGCCATCGGCAAGATGGACAAGCTGAAGACCGGCGACACCCTGTGCGACGCCCGCAAGGTGGTCAAGCTGGAGCCCATCCCCTTCCCCGAGCCCTGCTACTCCGTGGCCATCGCCCCCAAGACCAAGGGCCAGGAGGACAAGGTGGCCGCCGGCCTGACCCGTATGAACGAGGAAGACCTGACCTTCACCTGGGTCAACAACGCCGAGACCCACCAGATGGTGGTCTCCGGCACCGGCGACATGCAGATGGACGTGATCCTCTCCCGGCTGAAGAGCCGCTTCGGCGTGGACGCCACCCTGTCCGAACCCCGCGTGCCCTACCGCGAGAAGATCCGCAAGAAGGTGGAGGTCCAGGGCCGCCACAAGAAGCAGTCCGGCGGCCACGGCCAGTTCGGCGACGTCAAGATCCGCTTCGAGCCCGGCGAGAGCGAGGATCTGGAGTTCTGCGAGGAGGTCTTCGGCGGCGCGGTGCCCAAGAACTACTTCCCCGCCGTGGAGAAGGGCCTGCGCGAGGCCGTGCAGCACGGCGTGCTGGCCGGCTACCCGGTGGTCAACCTGAAGGCCACCCTGTTCGACGGCTCCTATCACCCTGTTGACTCCTCCGAAATGGCCTTCAAGACCGCCGCTCAGCTGGCCTACAAGGCCGGTCTGCCCGAGGCCAACCCCGTCCTGCTGGAGCCCATCGGCGAGCTGAAGGTCACCATTCCCGACAGCTACATGGGCGACATCATCGGCGACCTGAACAAGCGCCGGGGCCGCGTGATGGGCATGAACCCCGACCACGAGGGCAACCAGGTGGTAGAGGCCGAGGTGCCCATGGCCGAGATGAGCCGCTATGCCATCGACCTGCGGTCCATGACCCAGGGCCGCGGCTCCTTCACCTTCCACTTTGTCCGCTATGAGGACGCGCCTCCCGCCGTCCAGGAGAAGGCCATCGCCGCTGCCAAGGCCATGCAGGCCGAGGAGGGCTGATTTCCCTCATGCCTCCACGCTTCGCCGCCGGTGCGGCGTCCCAAGCGTTTTGCCGTCAGGCAAAACCTTGATGCCGGGCGGATTCACTCCGCCCGTGCAGATAAAAGCGGGGGTCCCCAAAAAGCCCCGGCTTTTTGGGGCGGGAAGGCCCTCACCGCCGCCAAGGCCATGCAGGCCGAGGAGGGCTGAACCCACAATCAAAACGGTCCCGGAGCTGTGCTCCGGGACCGTTTTTTGTCGTCTTTTGTGTTAGTCAAAGGCGCCCGCCATAACCATCCGGCCCAGCTCCGCCAGGTAGATGCGCATCATCTCGTTCTGATCGGACATCTCGTCCCAGATGGGTTCCGGCTGCTCCCCTTCGCCGCTGATCAGCCAATCCGCCAGCTCCTCCAGGGGACCGCACAGCCGCCGGATGGAGGCGGCATACCCCTCTCCGTCCGCGGCCGCTATGATCTCCGTCACCTGGAAAGTTCCATCCTCATCGTAACGTCCCCGGAAGGCGGTGGGACTGCCTCCGCCGCCCCATCCATCGCAGCTGCCATCCAGCTGAACGGTGTAGTAAAACCGCTCGTTGACGCTGCACACCAGCACCGTATCCCCGTCCTCCTCATAGCTGTCCCAGATGGTGAAGGAGGGAATCATCACATCGTTGGGACGGGAGCGCACGGGAATCTGCTCCGGGTCGGCATACTGGGCCTGCAGGGCGTCAAAGAGAACCGCTGCATCACCGGTGAGGCCCATCTGCTCCGCCGTGGGCAGGGGCAGGTCGGGCTCGGGGTTGTTCTCCAGGCCGCTCCATGTGATGGTGGCCGCCACCTGTTCCCCAAGCTCCGTCTCCTCCGTGGGCCACAGCAGGCGGAGACGCCGCTCCCCATCCAGGGGAATGTACCAGCCGGTGCACACAATCGCATCCGAATCCTCAGAATCAGAGGCCGTCCCATCTTCAATGGGCTTTCCGTCGGCGTCCAGATTCTCTATCCGGACCATCTTACCGCCAAGGACCGCCGCCTCCCTGGGTACTTCATTTTCCGCCAGGAGGACCAGGGAGCAGCCCTCCATGCCCAGAGCCACCGAGGTGATCCCTCTCTCAATATCGCCGCTGTACTCCTCCGGCACGGCCAGCTGGTAGTCCACCTGCCAGCCCCGTCTGTACAGCCTGCCGCTCACCTGCGACCAGTCCTCGGGCAGCTCCGCTGCGGCGGTCTCCGTGGGCTGGGGGCTGTTATCCGGGTTTTCGCTCTGAGCAGGGTGGGATGCGTCCGCCGGTGCTCCAAAGGTACAGGCGGAGGCCATAAGCACCACCGCGGCCAGCACCGCGGCCAGTGCGGTCGGTCTCCGCCGGTCCGGGCGGACCACCCCTGCCTGAAACAGCGCTGTCAGTCGTTTCATGGGCATCTCCTTTCTCCCATTTGCCCGGGCCGTCGGGCCAGCCCGTCCACGCTCTGCGGCTTCATCTCCATCTTCACCATATCCTGCCCCCGCCGGGTTGTCAAGTTTTTCTTCCCTTTCCCCCGCCGCCGGGGTATACTGTGATAAAACCCGACAGAGGAAGTGACTCTGATATGACAGCGATTCGTCTCGCCCGCCCTGAGGATATGGACGCCGTGTGGGCGCTGGTGCAGCGGGCGGTCGCCCACATGCGCTCCCTGGGCAACCCCCAGTGGGGAGAGGACTACCCCACCCGTGCCCATTACGCCGCCGACCAGGCCCGCGGAGAGCTGTATGTGGCAGTGGATGAGGCCGGAACCATCCTGGGGGCGGTGTGCCTCAACCAGGAGCAGGCCCCCGAGTACGCCCCCCTGCCCTGGGCCGTACCCGGCCCGGCCATGGTGCTCCACCGTCTGGCGGTGGACCCGGCCGCCCAGCGCCGGGGCGTGGGCCGGAGCTTCTTTCAGTTTGCAGAGGCCATGGCCCGCCGTCTGGGGCTGCCCGTCTTTCATCTCGACACCTACGCCCGCAATGACCGGATGCAGGCCCTGATCCGCAGCCAGGGCTTCACCCAGGTGGGCCAGGTCCACTTCGACCGGGAGGGCCGCCCCGACGGCTTTCCCTGCTTTGAAAAGGTGCTCTGAGCCGTCCCCTGACGGAGTTCCCTGTGGCCGTCCTTGCTTTTTTGGTGAAAATCACATATAATAAATAAAATCTATTCTCAGGCGTATCCCGCCCAGGAGGTTGCATCTATGAAAAAGCTGCTCATTGTGGTGGACTATCAGAAGGACTTTGTGGACGGCTCCCTGGGCTTTGCCGGCGCGGAGCTGCTGGACGCCCCCATTGCGGCCAAGATCGCCGCCTACCGCGCCGCCGGGGACGACGTGGCCTTCACCTTTGACACCCACACCCCCGATTATCTCTCCACCCAGGAGGGCCGCAAGCTGCCCCTGGCCCACTGCATCCGCGGCAGCGAGGGCTGGGCGCTGTACGGCGCGACGGCCAGGGCCGCCTGTGAGGGCGACCGCCGCTTTGAAAAGCCCACCTTCCCCTCCCTGGCCCTGGGCGAGTGGCTGAAGGGACAGGACTACGGGCAGATCGAGCTGGTGGGGCTGGTGTCCAATATCTGCGTGCTGTCCAATGCCGTCATCGCCAAGGCCGCCCTGCCCGAGGCGGAAATTGTGGTGGACGCCTCCTGTACCGCCTCTGCCGACCCCGTCCTCCATCAGAAGTGTCTGGACGTGCTGGAGGGGCTCCAGGTGACCGTGGCCAACCGGACGTAATGCGCTGTGCGCTGAAAGGCTGATCAATCATGAAAAAGAATCCTATGAACTACACCCTGCTGTGCGACTTCTACGAGCTCACCATGGCAAACGGCTATTTCCAGACCGGTATGTCCAGCCAGATCTGCTACTTTGACGTGTTTTTCCGCACCGTCCCTGACGGAGGCGGCTTTGCCATCGCCGCCGGTCTGGAGCAGGTCATCGAGTATATTGAGAACCTGCGCTTTGACGAGGAGGACATCGCATTTCTCCGGAGCAAGAACACCTTCCGCGAGGACTTTCTGTCCTACCTGAGGGACTTCCGGTTCACCGGCGACATCTGGGCCGTGCCCGAGGGCACCCCCATCTTCCCCGGCGAGCCCTTCATGACCGTGCGGGCCCCCGCCATTGAGGCCCAGTTCATCGAGACCTACCTGCTCCTCACGTTGAACCACCAGTCCCTCATCGCCACCAAGGCCAACCGCATCGTCCGGGCTGCCGGCGGGCGTCCGGTGAGCGAGTTCGGCTCCCGCCGGGCCCAGGGCAGCGACGGCGCCGTGCTGGGCGCCCGGGCGGCCTATATCGCCGGCTGCGCGGGCACCGCCTGCACCCTGGCCGACCAGATGTACGGCTCTCCCGCCGGCGGCACCATGGCCCACTCCTGGATCCAGATGTTCCCCGACGAGTACACCGCCTTCAAGACCTACTGCCAGCTCTATCCCCACTCGGCCACCCTGCTGGTGGACACCTACAACGTGCTCAAGTCGGGCGTGCCCAACGCCATCCGGGCCTTCAAGGAGGTGCTGCTGCCCCAGGGCATCACCAAGTGCGCCATCCGGCTGGACAGCGGCGATCTGACCTACCTGTCCCGGAAGGCACGGAAGATGCTGGATGCCGCCGGGCTCACCGAGTGCTCCATCGTGGCCTCCAACTCCCTGGACGAGTATATCATCCGGGACCTGCTGCTCCAGGGGGCCAAGATCGACTCCTTCGGCGTGGGCGAGCGGCTCATCACCTCCAAGAGCGAGCCGGTGTTCGGCGGCGTGTACAAGCTGGCGGCTGTGGAGGACCAGGCGGGCAACATCATCCCCAAGATCAAGATCTCCGAGAACCCCTCCAAGATCACCAATCCCCACTTCAAGAAGGTGTACCGCATCTTTGAAAACGAGACGGGCAAGGCCATGGCCGACCTGATCTGCGTCCACGACGAGGTCATCGACCCCACCCAGCCTCTGGAGCTCTTCGACCCGGAGGCCACCTGGAAGCGGAAGACCGTCACCGACTTCACCGCGGTAGAGCTGCTGGTGCCCATCTTCCAGGAGGGCAGGCTGGTGTACCAGTCCCCCTCCATCACCGAGATGCGGGCCTACTGCGCCGCCCAGATCGACCTCCAGTGGGACGAGGTCAAGCGGTTTGAGAACCCCCACAACTACTATGTGGACCTGTCTCAGAAGCTGTGGGACATCAAGCATGAGCTGCTCAAAGAGGCGGGCCATATCTGAGACACACAAAAACCGGCTGTCCCCGTGGGGAACAGCCGGTTTCTTTTTATGTCAGTTGAACTTGTAGATCTTCCGGGCCATGCGGTACAGTCCCACGGACAGCTTCCGGCCCTGATAGCCGGGGATATTGCCCACAAAGGACACCGCCCGGTACTTGAGCTTGTGGTAGAGCCGGGCGTCCACCGACCGGAGGTACTCCCACAGCTCGGTCTTCTTGCCCAGCGCCTCGGGAGAGCCGTCGATGATGAGGAAGATGGAGGAGATGGTCATCATCATGGCCAGGTAGTTGCGCATGTACCGGCCCAGCTTGGGCTGGACGGTGAGCACCCGGCGCAGGTCGTGGGCGTCGATCATCAGGCGGGTGACCCGGACCTGCTGGTCCACACGGCCCACCATCACCTTCTCGTTGACGCTCTGGTCCGCCCGGCCGATGAAGTACCGGTACAGGTCCAGGTCCATGTAGTACATGGTCTTGACGTAGGGCAGGGGCTGGTAGACAAAGATATTGTCCACATAGAAGGTGTGCTTGGGCAGCTCCAGGCCGCACTTGCGCAGCAGCTTGGTGCGGTAGATGACCGAGTGCATCAGCAGGTACTGGGAGGCCCGGAACCGGCCGATGTCGTTCCAGGTGAAGATCCGGTTCCTGGGGAACACGTTGGTGTAGCCCATCACCTTGCGGGTGTTGTCCTCCACGTGCTCGTAGACATAGTTGGCGATGACCATGTCCACAGGCCGCTCCATCTTGGCAAACTCCCGCAGCTTATTGAGCACCTTGTGGAGGGCGTCCACGTCCAGCCAGTCGTCGGAGTCCACCACCTTGTAGTAGATGCCGGAGGCGTTGCGGATGCCCTGGTTCACGCCCTCGCCGTGGCCGCCGTTCTCCTGGTGGATGACCCGGACAATGTCGGGGTACTGCTCGGCGTACCGGTCGCAGATGGCGGGGGTGTCGTCCTTGGTGGAGCCGTCGTCCACCAGGATGATCTCGATGTCATCGCCCCCCTCCAGGAGGGTCTGGATGCAGTGGTCCATGTAGGCCGCCGAGTTGTAGCACGGCACGGCAAAGGTAATAATCTTATCCATTTTTCTCTCACCCTTCTGTTTGCCGGGCCCTCAGCCCAGCAGACGGTCCGCCAGCTCCAGGGCCCGGACCACAATGGCGTCCATATTGTAGTACTTGTACTCCGCCAGCCGGCCCAGCAGGTGGAAGTCGGGCAGGGCGTCGGCCAGGGCCCGGTACTTGGCGTACAGGGCGTTGTTGGCCTCATTGATGATGGCGTAATAGGGGGTCTCCTCCGCCGCGCCGGTGTAGGCGCGGGAGTACTCCTTGACAATGGTGGTCCGGTCGGGCAGATCCTGGCCGGAGAAATACTTGAACTCGGTGATGCGGGTGTAGTCCTCGCTGACGGTGTAGTTCACCGTGCCCCGGGGCTGGAACCACTCCACCGGGTGGGTCTCGAACTTGAAGTCCAGGGTGCGGTAGGGCAGGCGGCCGAAGCAGCAGCCGAACAGCTCGTCCACCGCGCCGGTGTACACCACCGCGCCCGTAAATGGCTCGCCGTCCAGGGAGAGGCCGGAGACGTCCAGGCTCAGGCGGTCGGAGGCGTCCACCCCCAGCTCCACGGTGATGTTGGGGTGGTCCAGCATGTGGTCAAAGACAGGGGTGTAGCCCTCGGCGGGGATGCCCTGCCAGGTATCCTGGAAATACCGGTCGTCCCGGGACAGGAACACGGGCACCCGGGCGGTGGTGTTGGGGTCGATCTCCTCCGGCGTCTGTCCCCACTGCTTCATGGTATAGTGGACAAACACGTTCTCATATACATAATCCGCCAGGGCCTTGATCTCCGGGTCGTCGCTTCTGCGCAGCTCCAGAATGGTGACCTTTTTCTCCGCGCCGTAGGTCTCCACCAGCTTTTTCTCCAGCCGGGCGGCCTTCTCGGGGCCGTAGGCCAGCTCCAGGGAGGTCAGGTTGAAGGGCACGGGCATCATGGTGCCGTGGACATTGGCCACCACCCGGTGCTGATAGTCACGCCAGGCGGTGAAGCGGGAGAGGTAGTCATAGGCCCGCTGGCTGTTGGTGTGGAAAATGTGGGGGCCGTACTGGTGGATGAGCACGCCGGCGTCGTCCAGCCGGTCGTAGGCGTTGCCGCCCACGTGGCTGCGCCGCTCCAGCACCAGCACGTTTTTCCCGCCCCGCTCGGCCAGCTCCCGGGCGGTCACCGCTCCGGCGAAGCCGGCGCCGATGACCAGGCAGTCGTACTTCTGACTCATGGAATGAACACCTCGCAGCATGATCTTTCCTCCATCTTACCAGATTTTGTGGATAAAATGAACGGAAAAAGTATTAAGAAAGCCTTAAATTGCCGAAATATTTCAGCGGTCGGAGCCGCCGAACCGGTCGAAGCGGCCGTCGGTGGGGCCGTTGGTGTTGCCCAGGAAGGTATCGTTGTAGTGGTCGATGGCCCGCTGGATGACCTTGATGGCCGCCTCACGGCCGTTCACGTCGCCGGCCACCGTATCCTTGCCCTCCAGCTGCTTATAGACCGAGAAGAAATGGGCCATCTCGTCAAAGACGTGGGCGGGCAGGGCGCTGATGTCCCGGTAGCCGTTGTAGGCCGGGTCGGAGAAGGGGATGGCGATGATCTTCTCGTCGTTCTTGCCGTCGTCCAGCATGGAGATATAGCCGATGGGGTACACCCGCACCAGGGTCAGGGGGTCCATGGACTCGGAGCAGAGGACCAGCACGTCCAGGGGGTCGCCGTCGTCGCCGTAGGTCCGGGGGATAAAGCCGTAGTTGGCGGGGTAGTGGGTGGAGGTGTGGAGCACCCGGTCCAGGATGATGAGGCCGGTCTCCTTGTCCAGCTCGTACTTCTTCTTGCTGCCCTGAGGGATCTCAATGACGGCCACAAAATCCTCGGGGGTGATGCGCTTGGGGCTGATATCGTGCCAGATATTTGACATGCAGCAGGCTCCTTCTTTACTCAAACGTTTTTCACGCGCCCTGTCCGGCGCATGGTCTGTATCGCTGTATCTTTTTTATTATATCTGATTCTTCCCCGCTTTACAACGCGGTTTTCCCATCTTTTGGCCTGTTAGACCCCTTTTTCCGCCCCGGGGAACAGGCGGAGGAAGGGCTTGGGCACCGGCGCAGTCACAGTCAGGGGCGCTCCGGTGCGGGGGTCGGTGATGGTGAGCCGCACGGCGTGTAGGGCCAGCCGGTCCATGGGGCCGGCGCCGGCGCCGTACTTTCTGTCCCCCGCCACGGGACAGCCCAGGTCGGCCATGTGGACCCGGATCTGGTTCTTCCGGCCCGTGTCCAGTGCCACCCGCACCAGGGCGTACTCCCCCGCCCGGGAGAGGACCTTGTAGCGGGTGATGGCCTCCTTGCCGCCGCTGCCAGGACCGGCGGAGTAGACCACCCGGGTGGAGGTCTCCCTCAGCCAGGAGCGGACCACGCCCTCCTGCCGCTCAGGCGCGCCCACGGTCACCGCCAGATAGATCCGCTCCTTTACCAGCTTGTCCCAGTCCTCCTGGAGGGAGCGCTTCATCTCCTCATTCCGGGCGAAGAGCACCGCGCCCGAGGTGTCCCGGTCCAGCCGGTGGACCACAAAGAGCTTCTTCTCTCGGCTGCCGTCCCGCAGGGTGTCGGCCAACATCCGATAGGCCGTGCGCTGCCGCTCCCCCTCGTGGCCCACGGTGAGGAGCCCGGCGGGCTTGTCGATGGCGATCAGGTCCTTGTCCTGATAGAGGATGGGGAATGGGGCCTTGGCCCGCTCCTCCCCGCCCTGGGGCAGGATGGTCACCACCTCCCCCGGCTCCAGGGGCCAGTCGAAGCGGGTGACGATCTTCCCGTCCACCGCCACCTGCCGCCCGGACAGCAGGTGCTTCACCGCGTTGCGGGACTTCCCCTTCACCCGCTCCAGCAGGAACTCCAGCAGATAGCCCTTCTCCGTCACAGGGTAGCGCCGCTCCCCCGCCGTGCTTTTTCCCATGGTTCTCCCTCCGTCCTGTGGTGCTTCTCAGTCGAGCATGGAACATTTTATCACAGCCCCGCCCCGATGGCTACCCCGGACAGGACAGGAAACCGTCTGTTTTTTCTTGACAGGCCGGGGCGGAAAATGTTAGAATGGACGAACATAAGGGAGTAGTCGGCGCGGCGTGCGCGGCGGAGCCAACATACTGGGGCCTGGGGCCTCTGGTTCAGCCTGAAATGACGAGACTTATCTGCCAGGGGGTGGATAGGTCTCTTTTTGTTTGCCTGTTTTTGGAAAAATGCGCTGTTTTCTCCCGCTCCGGCCCTCAGGCCGGGCCAAATCCCCCGACCGGAGGTTTTTTATTATGGGTCTTCTGGAACTGTTCATCATCGCCGTGGGGCTGTCCATGGACGCCTTCGCCGTCTCCATCTGCAAGGGCCTGTCGGTGGGCAGGGTCCGCCTGGGCCATATGCTCACCGCCGGGCTGTGGTTCGGCGGCTTTCAGGCCCTGATGCCCTTCCTGGGCTGGCTGCTGGGCTCCCAGTTCGAGGCCCTCATCACCAGCGTGGACCACTGGATCGCCTTTGTGCTGCTGGCCTTTATCGGCGGCAACATGGTCAAGGAGTCCCGCGGCGACGAGGAGCGGCAGGACGGCTCCTTCTCCCCCGCCGCCATGCTGCCCCTGGCTCTGGCCACCAGCATCGACGCCCTGGCCGTGGGCGTCACCTTTGCCTTCCTGCGGGTGGACATCGGCCCCGCCGTGGCCTTTATCGGCGTGATCACCTTCCTGTTCTCCGCCGCCGGCGTCAAGATTGGCAGCGTGTTCGGCGCCAGGTACCGCTCGGGCGCCGAGCTCTTCGGCGGGTGCGTGCTCATCCTCATGGGCGTGAAGATCCTGCTGGAGCATCTTGGCATCCTGGGCTGAGGGCTTGACATTCTCCCACCGCCTGTGTTATCCTCTCTTACGACAATTTTTGATTCGTGCCGGCATTTACCACCGGGTAAATGCAGTCTGTGCCTGTATATATTCCGTAGGTCTTAGAAGGAATATATCCAGGCACTTTTTTGCTCTGCGGGGTCCGGCAGCCCCATCTTTGAAAAGCGAGGGATCAACCTATGGACGAGCATAATCTGAACAGCACCTTTGCCCGCTACATGTCCCTGAACATTCTGGGCATGGTGGGCATGTCGGGCTATATCCTGGCGGACACCTTTTTCGTGGCCATCCGTCTGGGGTCGGACGGCCTGGCAGCCCTGAACCTGGCCATCTCGGTGTTTGGCTTTATCAACGGCCTGGGTATGATGCTGGGCATCGGCGGCGCCACCCGGTACGCCATCTGCAAGGCCCGGGAGGACGACAGGGAGGCCAACGCCTCCTTCACCCTGTCCCTGATTGCCGGCATCGGGGCCGGCGTGGTGCTGGTGGTCTTCGGACTGCTGTTTTCCCAGCCTCTGGCCAGGCTGCTGGGCGCGGAGGAGCGGATCCTGCCCATGTGCGCGGTGTACCTGCGCACCGCCTTTCTCTTCGCCCCCTTCTTTATTCTCAACCACATTCTGGTGGCCTTTGTCCGCAACGACGGCAGCCCCAAGCTGGCCATGGCGGCCATGCTGGTGGGCAGCCTGTCCAACATCGTGCTGGACTACCTGTTCCTCTACCCCCTGAACATGGGCATCTTCGGTGCCGCCCTGGCCACCGGCACCGCCCCCATCATCGGCATCGCCATCTCCCTCTTCGGCCATATCCTGCCCGGACGCAGCCGGTTCAAGGCCGCGCCCACCGGGCTGTCCCTGCGGAAGATGGCCGCCGTGGCCGGACTGGGCATCGCCGCCTTTATCAACGAGTTCTCCTCCGGCATCACCCTGGTGGTGTTCAACCTGCTGGTGATGCACGCGGCGGGCACTGTAGGCGTGGCGGCCTACGGCGTGGTGGCCAATCTGGCCCTGGTGGTACTGTCCATCTTCACCGGCATCTCCCAGGGCAGCCAGCCCCTCCTCAGCCACGCCTACGGCATGCAGGACCTGGACGTAGTACGGCGGGTGTACCGCAAAGCCCTGGCGCTGGCCTCTGTTCTGGGGCTTGCGGCGCTGGGCGCCGCCCTGCTCTTCCCCGGGCAGCTGGTGGCCCTCTTCAACAGCGAGGGCAACGCCGCGCTCCAGGCCATCGCCGAGCCGGGACTGAAGCTGTACTTTGTGGGCTTCCTGTTCGTGGGCTTCAACTTTGTCACCGCCGCCCTGCTGGGCGCCACCGAGCAGGCGGGCGCCTCCTTCCGGGTGTCCTTTTTCCGGGGCTGCCTGGGCATTGTGCCTGCCGCCTGCCTCTTTGCCTCCCTCTTCGGCATGACCGGCATCTGGCTCTCCTTCCCGGCCGTGGAGCTGGTGACCCTCTTCCTCAGCGTCCGGCTGGGCCGACGGGCCCTGGCCGGCGTGGCCCTCCCCGGCGGCGAGGCCATGGCCATCTGATTCCAGGCAGATAAAAAATCCCCTCCGGATCGCTCCGGAGGGGATTTTCCGTTTCCGTTTTGGGGACCAGCTTACTTGTGGTCGACGGAGTACATGTGCTTGATGAGCTCCAGCACCTTGTTGGAGTAGCCCACCTCGTTGTCGTACCAGGACACGACCTTCACGAAGGTGTCGGTCAGGGCGATGCCGGCCTTGGCGTCGAAGATGGAGGTGCGGGTGTCGCCCAGGAAGTCGGAGGAGACAACATCCTCGTCGGTGTAGCCCAGAACGCCCTTCAGCTCGCCCTCGGAGGCGGCCTTCATGGCGGCGCAGATCTCCTCGTAGGTGGCGGGCTTGGCCAGGTTGACGGTCAGGTCAACGACGGACACGTCCAGGGTGGGAACACGCATGGACATACCGGTCAGCTTGCCGTTGAGCTCGGGGATGACCTTGCCCACGGCCTTGGCGGCGCCGGTGGAGGAGGGGATGATGTTGCCGGAAGCAGCACGGCCGCCGCGCCAATCCTTCATGGACACGCCGTCAACGGTCTTCTGGGTGGCGGTGGTGGAGTGAACGGTGGTCATCAGGCCATCGGTGATGCCGAAGTTATCGTTCAGGACCTTGGCGATGGGGGCCAGGCAGTTGGTGGTGCAGGAGGCGTTGGACACGAAGTTCATGTCGGTGGTGTACTTGTCCAGGTTCACGCCGCAGACGAACATGGGGGTGCTGTCCTTGGAGGGGGCGGACATGACGACCTTCTTGGCGCCGGCCTTCAGGTGGGCCTCAGCCTTCTCCTGGGTCAGGAACAGACCGGTGGACTCCACGACGTACTCGGCCTCCAGCTTGCCCCAGGGAATGTTGGCGGGGTCACGCTCGGCGAAGACAGGGATGCACTTGCCGTTGACCACGATGCCCTGCTCGTTGCTGCTCACCTCGCCGGCGAACTGGCCGTGCATGGTGTCGAACTTCAGCATGTAAGCCAGGTAGTCGGCGGGGCACAGATCGTTGATGCCCACGATCTCGATCTCGGGATGATTCAGACTAGCGCGGAAGACCATACGGCCGATGCGGCCAAAGCCATTGATGCCGACTTTAATGCTCATTTCAATTCTCTCCTTTTAAAATGTTCGAGGTATCCTCGTGCGCCCCCTATTATAGCCTATCTTGTTGCGTTTTTAAAGAGTTTTTTTGAAATTTCCCAAAAAATTTGCTTTTTTTATTCAAGTTATAGCAAGTGTGCCCACAAAAGCGCTTAAGTCCGGCATAAGCGTCCGCCGGCCCGGCTTTGTACCGGTGTTCCGCCAGCTTCTTCCGTGTTTATCCGCTCCAAGCGGAATCTATTCCTGTTTTTCCCTCTCTTCAACCGGCCGCCGGGGGCAAAACGCGGCCCTTAGTCCGCTTTTCTCCTCATTCGACCCTTTTCGACAAATCCACTTGTTGCCCGGGCCAGATTTTGGTATACTGAAAAAAACGCGGTTCCACCCGGAACTGCATAAGCTATAACGCAGCATGAGATATTGAATGGAGGTGAGCGCAGCCTATGGACAACACGCCGTTCTCTCCCTTTTCCCTGGAGCACGTGCCCTTTCCCGCCCTGATCGTCCGTGAGGGAAAAACCGCTGTCTGCAACAGCGCGGCGGCGGAACTGCTGGGTCTGGACCCTGCCGGCGGGCCGGCGCCTGAGTTCCTCTCCGGCTTTTCTTCCGACTCCGGCCCCACTGTGGGCACCTGCGCCGCCAACGGCCGGACCTGGCGGTTCTCCCTGTCCCCCCAGGGGGACGGGTTGCTGGCGGTCCTTCTGCCTGAGGATCCGGTAAGTTCCCCCTTTCCCGGCACCGCCGCCCTGCTGGAGCAGATGCGGCAGAATATCGGCAATCTGACTGCCGCCGCTCAGCTGATTACGCCCGCTCTGCAGGAGCTGGGGCCCAAATATGAGCAGTACCTGGCCATCATGCACCAGAGCTTTTACCGGATGCTGCGCCTGATGAACAACGCCGAGACCGCCGGCGCCCTGGCGGAGGGACGGCTGACCCTGTCCGCCGCTCCCCTGGACCTGGCCGGTCTGTGCCGGGAGCTGTGCCGGAAGGTGTCCGGCCTGGCGGAGGCCGCAGGGGTATCCTTCCGCTTTGACGACCGTTGCGGCTCTCTGCTCACCACCGGGGACAGCGTGCTCATCCAGCGGATGCTGCTGTGCCTCATCTCCAACGCCCTGCAGGCCGCCGGCAGCGGCGGCAGGGCGGGCCTGCGGCTGACGGAGACCGGCGGCCGTGCCCTTCTCACCGTGTGGGACAGCGGCCCGGGTCTGGGCAGCCGCTCCAATGCCGGCGGCGCAGGCGCGGGCCTGCCCATCGCCCGGCAGATCGCCGCCCTCCACGGCGGCGCACTGATGCTGGAGAGCAGGACCGGCGAAGGCCTGCGGGCCACGGTATCCCTCCCTGTCAGCCGGCCGGAGCAGCCCCCTCTTCTCCGCACGCCCCGACAGGCCGCCGACCTCACCGGCGGCTTCTCACCGGTGCTGATCGAGCTGTCCGCCGTGCTGCCTTGGCAGGTCTTCCGGCAGGATGGGCTGGAATAATTTCTTTTTTGTCTGTCAAACACTTGACAATCTCTTGCGTGTGCCATACAATACGAAAAAGGTAACACGCTATATATTTGGAGGATTTCATGGGCAGAGAGAGCGACGTAGGATTTCTGATCAAGCTGATCTACGACGCCCACGGAAAGGTACTCTATCAGCGTTTCCGGTCCGAGGGGATCACCCCGGCCCAGGCGGAGGTACTCCGCTTTGTCATGGCCCAGGGCGGCGCCCGGACCACGCTGCGGGACGTGGAGGCCTTTCTGGGTGTGTCCCACCCCACAGTGGTGGGCCTTGTAAGCCGTCTGGTGGAAAAGGGACTGCTGATCAGCGTGCCCGACCCGGAGGACAAGCGGGCCCGGAACCTCTACCCTCTCCCTCCCGCCGACGCAAAGGACGAGGCCCTCAACGCCATCGAGGACAGCGAGGAGCTGCTGACCCGCGGCCTCTCACCGGAGGAGCGGGCCGAGCTGGTGCGGATGCTGAAGGTGGTCCGGGATAATCTGCAAAAGGAGCTGGGCGAATAGCCCTTCTTCTTTTTCCCATATATATAGCATGTTACTTATTTGCCAACGGCACATAGAGGAGGAATCTGTCATGAAAAGAAGCATCTCTCTGTTCCTCGCGCTGGCGCTGCCGTTCTCCCTGGCTTCCTGCTCGTCCCAGGAACCTGAGACCAGCCCCTCCGGCTCCCAGGCTCAGACCGCGTCCTACACCGGCACTGCCCGGGGCTACGGCGGGGACATCAGCGTCACCATCGAGGTGGCGGACGGGGTCATCACCGCCTGCACCATCGACGCCCCCGACGAGACCCCTGATATCGGCGGCGCCCAGATCGACCACTTCCAGACCGCCATCGTGGAGAACCAGGGCCAGGTGGACGCGGTGTCCGGCGCCACCGGCACCTCCAACGGCGTCATCGCCGCCCTCCAGGACGCCATGCGCCAGGCCGGGCTGCTGGACACCGCTGAGTACCAGATGACCTCCGGCACCTACACCGGCCAGTCCCACGGCTTCTCCTGCATCGACTTTGTCACCGTGGACGTGACGGTGGACGAGAGCAGCATCGTCTCCCTGTCCCTCCAGGACAACTTTGTGGACGACCAGGACTCCTATGAGAACCGTTACCTGTGCACTGGGGCCTTTGAGGAGCTGGAGCCCCAGATCCTGGAGCTGCAGAGCATCGGCGTGGATGCCGTCACCGGCGCCACCGGCTCCTCCAACGGCATCAAGAACGCCATCCGCTCGGCTCTGGAGCAGGCCTTTGACGCCTCCGGCTACTCCGATGACGAGATCAACACCGCCATCAACGCCATGTTCATGACCCCCTCCTCCAAGACTGAGGACGTGGAGGAGCTGAGCTGCGACGTAGTGGTGGTGGGCGCCGGCGCCGCCGGTGCGGTGGCCTCCCTGGCCGCCCTGGACAGCGGCGCATCCGTGCTCAACATCGAAAAGACTTTCCGCTGGGGCGGACAGTCCATGATGACCGGCGGCCCCAAGGCCTACAGCCCGGACACCACCGCCGACCAGGCCCAGGCCATCCTGGACACCTATGAGCAGACCATTGCCAACCACCGCCACGGCGAGGAGGACTCCCAGTGGAATGACCCGGACTATGTCGCCGCCCACGCCGACGAATTCACCCCCGTCAACGCCGAGGCCTACAAGGCCGTGGTGCCCGCCTCCGGTCTGGGCATCCAAAAAATCATGGAGTACGGCATGGCCTTTGTCCAGTCCTCCATGTCTATGGTGATGGAGAACGTTACAGAGGGCGGTCCTATGGCTTTGCCCACCACGCCTGAAGAGCCCGACCTGTTCACGCCAGACGATGTCTACTCTTTCGGCACCGACGGCGAGGGCACCAGCGTTTCCTACTATGAGGCGGAGAAGTACTACGATACCGTGTACGACAACTTCATCTCCAACGGCGGCCAGGCCCTGCTGTCCACCACGGTCACCAACCTGACCTACGACGACGACGGCAACATCACCGGCGTGGAGGCCCACGGCGACGACGGCACCACCTACTATGTCACCGCCAAGGCGGTTGTGCTGGCCACCGGCGGCTACGGCGGCAGCGACGAGCTGATGGACGAGTGGGCCGGCGGCGGCGACGACTGGCTCTACTACGGCTGGCAGGGCAATGACGGCGACGGCATCCTTATGGCCCTGGACGCCGGCGCGGCTCCCTACAATCTGGACGCCTACCCCATGAGCCACCAGCGTATGGGCGAGCAGTTCATCACCGCCTTTGAGGTCCAGACCGCCGACGACGGTACCCAGTGGTCCCCCAACGACCTGACCGTCATCCTGGCCTGCAACCCCGACGGCGTGTTCGTGGAGGACGACGGCACCTCCTTCCGCCCCGAGGACTATGACGCCTACAACCCCATGGGCGGCTTCTCCGGCGCCATGGGCACCTACTCCATCGGCTCCTCCTACTATGTGGTCTACTCCGCCGAGCAGCTCCAGGCCTACGCCGAGAGCGGCCTGACCAGCAACGCCATGGGCTTCCAGAACGTGGGTCTGGGCATCCCCGCCGGCATGGCCCTGGGCGACTGGGTGGATACCGTCATGGAGCAGGCCGTGAGCCAGGGCTTTGCCTGGAAGGTGTCCTCCCTGTCCGAGGGCGACGCCCTGCTGGGCTTTGAGGACGGCACTCTGGCCGCCGCCTACGGCACCAGCACCTCCGATGCCAATGCCGACGGCAGCGAGTACTACTATGTGATGAAGTGCTGCGGCCTGGCCATCAGCTCCTGCGGCGGTGTGGAGGTCAACAGCAACATGCAGGCTGTCCGTGAGGACGGCACCGCCATTGAGAACCTGTTCGTGGCGGGCAACGACGGCTTCGGCAACATCATGGCCACCGGCGCCGAGTACCCCATCGGCGGCGACGCCGGTATGTGGGTCTTCGGCAGCGGCTATATCGCCGGCGAGCAGGCCGCCGCTGTGGCGGCAGGCTGAGCCCCTTTCCATAAGCAAACAAAGGCGCGGCCCGGATTGCTCCGGGCCGCGCCTTACTGTCTGGATTTATCCCGCTTCCGTGATGCGCGCCAGCTCCGCCTGAGCCCGGGCAATGCCCGTCTCTTCCTCCCCCTCCAGGCCGGCCAGCTGCTGGAGCACCGACTTCACCTCCATCCCCGCCCGGACCACGCTGTCCCGGGACTGCTCGATCTGTTCCTGCACCGCCAGGTCGGCAAAGAGTCCGTCAAAGAAGTAGTCGGCAAAGGTGGCGAAGTCCCCGATGGACACCTGGGCCCGGGAGATCAGGTCCACGTCGGCCAGCTCGGTGCGGAACCGGGACATGGCCTGCTGGGCCCGGTCCACATAGTTCCGCGCCTCGTCCAGCTTGTCGTGCTTCATCATGGTGACGAAGACTCCGCCGCCCAGCATGTCCCAGGTGCCCAGGCCCTGGGCCTCGTCCAGCTTGTCGTCTGCCACGTCCAGGCAGGAGAACACCTCTTCCCCGGCGGCCGAGGCCTCCCGGAGCTCCTTGATCCTGTCCTTCCGCCGGGCGATCTCCTCTTCCAGCTCGGCGATCCGCTCCCCGGTCGGGCCGCCCGCAGTGCGCAGCAGGGCCCGCTTCTCCTCCAGGGCCGCCTCCAGCTCCGCCGTGCAGTCGGGCATGCCCTCCAGCTCCCGTTCCATTTCGGCCAGCCGGTTTTGGGCCGCCTCCACGTCCCGGAGGGCCTGCTCATACTTGGCCTGGGCCGCCAGCGCCTCCGCTTCCTCCTTGGACAGCCGCACCTCCCGGTCACCGGTGATGCGCAGCCACAGCCCCTTCAGGCTCACGCCCTCCAGCTCCTCCACATCCCGCCGCTCCTTGGCCAGCTGCTGGGCCAGCTCCTCCGCCCGGGCGGAGCGCTCCCGCGCCTCGTCCCCCAGAGCGGACCGCTGGACCAGCAGCCGCCGCCGTCTCTCCTGCCGCTCCCCCAGCTCCGCCAGGGTGCGGTTGAGCTCTTCCAGTGTGCGCGCCATGTTCCGTCGCTCCTTTCGCCGGTTTTCTCTCTTTTATTCTACCTGTTCCCCTGCCGCTGCGCAAGCTTTCCCCTGGACTTCCGGGGGGAGATGCCGTAAAATATACCTCACAGGACAAGCCTGCCGGCGGCACCGCCGGGTATTGATATAAAGGAGTTTTGCAATGGAGACCATTGTTCAGATCCTGGCCCGGGAGCTGGGCCGAAAGGAAGAGCACGTCCAGAACGTCATCACCCTGCTGGACGAGGGGAACACCATCCCCTTCATCGCCCGGTACCGCAAGGAGATGCACGGCACCATGGACGACACCACCCTCCGCACCCTGGCCGACCGCCTGACCTACCTGCGCAACCTGGACAAGCGGCGGGAGGAGGTCAAGGCCTCCATCGAGGGCCAGGGCAAGCTGACCGAGGAGCTGTCCGCCGCCATCGACGCCGCCGCCACCCTGGCGGAGGTGGAGGACCTGTACCGCCCCTACAAGCCCAAGCGCCGCACTCGGGCCACCATCGCCAAGGAGAAAGGCCTGGAGCCTCTGGCCCAGCTGCTCTTTGCCCAGGGCAGGGACTGCCCCGCCCCTGAGACGGCGGCGGCGGACTATGTGGACCCGGAGAAGGGGGTCAACTCGGTGGAGGAGGCCCTGGCCGGGGCGTCCGACATCATCGCCGAGGCCATCAGCGACGACGCGGACCTGCGCAAGCGCCTGCGGGAGCTGTGGCGGAGCAAGGGCAGCCTGGTGTCCAAGGCGGCGGACAAGGAGCCCGAGGACACGGTGTACCGCCTGTACTACGACTTCAGGACCCCGGTCTCCCGGGCCATGGGCCACCAGATCCTGGCCATCAACCGGGGCGAGCGAGAGGAGGTGCTGAAGGTCTCGGTGGAGATGGACCGGGCGGCCGCCCTCATCGTGGTGCGCAGGGCGGTGCTGGTGCCCGGGGCCCCCTCCATGGCCTTTGTCCGCGCCGCCGCCGAGGACGCCTACGACCGGCTCATCTCCCCCAGCCTGGAGCGGGAGATCCGCAACCTGCTCACCGAGCAGGCCGACGAGGGCGCCATCAAGATGTTCGGACTGAACCTGAAGCCCCTGCTGATGCAGCCTCCGGTGAAGGGCTTTGTCACCATGGGCCTGGACCCGGGCTACCGCAACGGCTGCAAGGTGGCCGTGGTGGACGGCACCGGCAAGGTGCTGGACACGGCGGTGGTCTACCCCACCTTCAACGAGCGGAAGAAGGAGGAGGCCATCGACGTGCTCTCCAAACTCATCCGCAAGCACGGCGTGGCCCACATCGCCATCGGCAACGGCACCGCCAGCCGTGAAACCGAGCAGATGACGGTGGAGATGATCAAGCGGCTGGGGGGCGGCGTGAGCTATATGATCGTCAGCGAGGCGGGGGCCAGCGTGTACTCCGCGTCCAAGCTGGCCGCCGAGGAGTTCCCCGAGTACGACGTGAACCTGAGAAGCGCCGTGTCTATCGCCCGGCGGCTCCAGGACCCCCTGGCCGAGCTGGTGAAGATCGACCCCAAGGCCATCGGCGTGGGCCAGTACCAGCACGACATGCCCCAGGCCCGGCTGGACGAGACCCTGTCGGGCGTGGTGGAGGACTGCGTCAACTCGGTGGGCGCCGACCTGAACACCGCCTCCGCCCCCCTGCTCACCCGGGTGGCCGGCCTCAACACCACCACCGCCAAGAACATCGTCAAGTACCGGGAGGAAAACGGCGCCTTCACCTCCCGCAAGCAGCTGCTGAAGGTGCCCAAGTTGGGCCCCAAGGCCTTTGAGCAGTGCGCCGGCTTCCTGCGGGTGCCTGAGAGCGCCAACGTGCTGGACAACACCGGCGTCCACCCGGAGAGCTACGACGCCGCCGGCAAGCTGCTGGAGCTGTGCGGCTACGGCATGGCCGACGTGAAGGCAGGCAACCTGTCCCAGCTGCCCCAGCGGGTGAAGGACTACGGCGAGGAGAAGGCCGCCCAGGCCTGCGGCGTGGGTGTGCCCACCCTGCGGGACGTGGTGGGCGAGCTGATGAAGCCGGGCCGGGACCCCCGCGACGAGCTGCCCAAGCCCATCCTGCGCACCGACGTGATGGAGATGAAGGACCTGAAGCCAGGCATGGAACTGACGGGCACGGTGCGCAACGTCATCGACTTCGGCGTGTTCGTGGACATCGGCGTCCACCAGGACGGCCTGGTCCACATCTCCCAGCTGGGAGCGGGCCGCCGGGTGAAGCACCCCAGCGAGGTGTGCGCCGTGGGGGATATCGTCACTGTCTGGGTGCTGGAAGTGGATGAGAAGAAAAAGCGCATCTCCCTCACCATGAAGAAGCCCTCCTGAGCCCGAAAGCAGCCGCGCAACCTGAAGTTGCGCGAAAAAAATCCCCGCCGAAACGCCGGGTTGGTGGTAAAACCGGCCTTCTTCCGGCAAAATGGTGCTGAAAGGAGTGACCGATTTAAATGACTCATTTTGAACATAACCTGCCCATCCTCCGCCGCCGGGCCGGGTACACCCAGGAGGGCCTGGCCGAGGCCCTGGGGGTGAGCCGCCAGGCGGTGAGCAAGTGGGAGAGCGGCCAGAGCCTGCCCGAGGCCGCCACCCTGCTCACCCTGGCCGACCTGCTCTCCTGCACCCTGGACCAGCTGATGCGGGAGGAGCTGTCCGAGGCGGATTTTCCCCCGCCCCCTGCCCCTGACACAGAGGCAGAGGAGGCCCGGTTCGCCCTCTTCGTGGCCTACGACCAGCACATGGACCGCTTTTCCGCCCTCATGGCCGCCGGGGTGTTCCTGTCTGTGGCCAGCGTGGCCGCCCTGCTGGCGGGCTATCTGAAGTGGGGAGACACCGGCCTGATGGTGCTGCCCTTCTTTCTGTGTGTGGCGGCGGCGGTCTTTCTCTTCGTGTGGGGCGGCATCGCCCACAGCGACTTCCGCAAGGCCCACCCGGACATCCCGCCCTTCTACAACGCCGACGCCATAGCCGCCTTCCGCAAGGTGTTCCGGGCAGGCATCGCCGCGGCAGTGGCCGCCATTCTGGTGGCGGTGGCCCTGCTGATCGGGCTGTCCGTCCTGTGGCAGTCCCAGCCCAGCGGCGGCGCGGCGGCCTGCACGGTGTTCTTCCTGGTGGTGGCCGCTGCGGTGGCGGTCCTGGTCTACCTGGGCATTGAGCACAGCAAGTACCACGGCAGCGTCGCCGCCGCCGAGACCGGCAGCTATGAGTACAAGCCCAATGAGGCCGCCGACCGCCGGTGCGGCTTCATCATGTCCGCCGCCACCATCATCTTTCTTGTGGCGGGCTTTGTGTTCAACGCCTGGCACCCCGCCTGGGTGGTGTTCCCGGTGGGTGGACTCCTCTGCGGTATGGTGAGCGGAACAGCCAAGAAATGAGGAATACGCATGACTTTTGATGAAGCTGGCGATCTGCTGGACCAGATGGCGGAGGAGTTCCCCGAGGCGTTTTACACCGACCTCAACGGCGGCATCTCCCTGCTGCCAGACGAGAAGCCGGACCCGGAGTTCCCGCCGGGGGAGATGTACATTCTGGGCGAGTACTGCGACGACCAGATGGGCCGGTACATCCTCCTGTACTACGGCTCCTTTGCCGCCCTGGCGGCCAAGGAGAACTGGACCGAGGAGGACTGGGAGGAGGAGCTCTACACCACTCTGGCCCACGAGTTCACCCACCACATCGAGGGTCTGGCCGGCGAGCACGGCCTGGACCGGAAGGACGAGGCCTTTCTGGAGGCCTGGCGGGACGGCCTGGAGCCCGAATAATCCCATAAAGAGACAGACCGCCCTCCGGTAGTGCCGGAGGGCGGTCCTTGTGTTGATTGGGTGTTGGCTCAGCAGGTGGCGCCGCCGGTGATGTGCAGCTGGGCGTCCAGAATGGCCTGCTTGCGGGAGAGGATGTCGTCGGAGAGGAGCTCCTTCTCCACGTGGTCAAAGCCCAGGCGCTCGATGGTGTCGGCAAAGCGCTCACCGGTCTTGCCCTGCTCCCGGAACAGGAGGATGGCCTTCTCGATGATGCTCAGGGCCTCCTCCTTGGTGGAGATCAGCTTGCTGAGGGGCCGGCCGGTGGCGGTGTGCTTGCCCCAGCGGCCGCCGATGTAGATCTTGTAGGCAAAGGTGCCGCCGTCCATGGCGTCAAAGTGGCACTTGTCGATGCAGCGGCCGCAGTTGTTGCAGACGTCCTTGTCAATGGTCAGCTCGCCGTCCTCCAGCTTGGCCGCGCCCATGGGGCACACCTGGGCCACGCCGCACTTCTTGCAGCCGTTGCACTCCTCGGGGTCGAAGTTGGGGATCATCTGGCCGATGATGCCCAGGTCGTTCAGGTCGGGCTTGACGCAGTTGTTGGGGCAGCCGCCCACGGCAATCTTGAACTTGTGGGGCAGGCGGACATTGCGGTAGCCCTTGTAGAACCGCTCGTGGATCTCCTCGGAGAGGGCGAAGGTATCGTGGAGGCCGTACTGGCAGGTGGTGCCCTTGCAGGACACCACGGGGCGGACCTTGGAGCCAGTGCCGCCGGTCTCCAGGCCGGCCTGGGCGATGTAGGCCCGGAAGGGCTCAATGTTGTCATAGTGGACGCCGGGGACCTCCACGGTCAGGCGGGTGGTGAAGGCCACGGTGCCGTTGCCGAACTTCTCGGCGGCCTCGGCGATGGTCTGGTTCTGCTTGGCGGTGATCTTGCCGTTTACGGTGATGATGCGCGCATTGAAGCAGTCGGTTCCCTTGTTGTTGAGAAAGCCCAGGGCTTTCACCCGCTTGATATCCTCAGGGCTGATGGTGCAGGCCATAATTGTTACCTCTCCTTATGTATAATTTTATGTCTCAGCGCAGAACGTATCTCGATTACTTCACCAGCTCGGTGCCGTTGACGGTGGTGCCTCCCTCCAGCACCACGGTGTTGGCATAGCCCAGGGCGCGCAGCCGGTTCTGGGTCAGGTAGGCCCGCTTGCCCTTGGCGCACACCAGCAGGAGCTTCTCGTCCTTGCCGATGCCCTCCAGCCCGGCGGGCAGGGCGGTGAAGTCCAGGTAGGGGGCGCCGGTGACGGCGGGGGCCATGCCCACGTCCAGGATGCGGTAGCCCTCGGCCTTGCCGGCCTGGAAGTCGGCGGGGCCCATGCTCACCAGCTTGCCGGAGAGCTTGTTGAGCAGGATCTGCACCGCGGCCACAAAGGGGTGGATGGCGGTGGAGAAGGGGGGCGCGTAGGCCATATCCATATTGGCCAGGTCGGCCAGGCGGGCCTTCATGGTGATGGCGGTGACTGCAATATCCACCATCTTATCCACGGCGCCCTTGCCCAGCACCTGGATGCCCAGCAGCCGCTGGTCCTCACGGGCGGCCACCAGCTTGATGATAAACTCGCCGGAGCCGGGGTAATAGTGGGCCTTGTCGTCCAGCACGCACACCACGCTCTCGGCGTCGATGCCGGCGGCGGCGGCCTGGGCCACGCTCATGCCGGTGCGGCCGGCGTTGAGGCCGGGCAGCTTGCACACGGCGGTGCCCAGCACGCCCAGGTACTCGCTCTCGCCGCCCGCCAGGTTCACGGCGGCGCTGCGGCCGGCGATGTTGGCGGTGGAGCCCATGGGGGACCAGGCGGGGGCGCCGGTGATCAGGTTGTGGACCATGGCGCAGTCGCCCACGGCCCAGATGGCCGGGTCATTGGTCTGGCCGTGGAGGTCGGTGAGCAGGGTGCCCTTCACCATGTCCAGGCCGCTGTCCATGAGCCACTTGGTGTTGGGCCGGATGCCGGTGGACAGCACCACCAGGTCGGCCTTCATCTTCCGGTTCTCGCACAGGACCTTCTCCACCTTCTCCTCGCCGGTGATGGCGGTGACCCGCTCGTTGGTGAAGACCATGATGTCCTGGTCGGCCAGGCGGTCCTCGGCCCAGGCGGCCATCTCCTGGTCAAAGCCGGGGAGGATCTGGGGGGCCATCTCCAGCACGGTGGTGCGGATATCCCGGGAGGCCAGGTTCTCCGCAGCCTCCAGGCCGATGTAGCCGCCGCCCACCACCACGGCCCGGCGGACCTCGCCGCTCTCGGCGGCCTGGCGCAGGGCCACGGCGTCCTCAGGGGTGCGGAGGAAGAACACGTTCTTCAGGTTCACGCCCTCAATGGGAGGGGCCACGGGGGACGCGCCCACAGCCAGCACCAGCTTGTCGTAGCTGTACACGCTCTCGCTGCCGTCGGAGAGGTTCTTGGCGGTGACGGTCTTGGCAGCGCGGTCCAGGGCCACGGCCTCCACGCCGCACTTCACCGCCACGCCGGTGAGCTTCTCAAACTTGGCGGGGGTGTTGACGATCAGGGCACTCCGGTCGGCGATGACGCCGCCCACGTAGTAGGGCAGGCCGCAGCCGGCGTAGGAGATGTCCTCGCCCTTGTTGAGAATGGTCACTTCCGCTGTGGGGTCCTCGCGCTTGAGCTTGGCGGCTGTCTTCGTGCCCGCAGCCACGCCGCCGATAACCAAAATTTTCATTGGAATATCCATCCTTTCCGGCGGCTGACCCGCCTTTCACGCATTGTTTTTATTTTATCACTTGTTCTGCTATTGGTAAAATAGTAAAATTGGATACAGGCAATCAGAAAAACCGATACCGTCAAAGGAGGGGGCACAATTGATCACCATCCGCCATCTGAAAATCTTTCTCACCGTGGCCGAGACCCGGAATATGAGCGAGGCGGCCGCCCGGCTCTACGTGTCCCAGCCCACGGTCTCCCAGACCATCGGCGAGCTGGAGAAGATGTACAAGGCCCGGCTGTTTGAGCGCTACCCCAAGGAGCTCTTTCTCACCGAGGCAGGCCGCACCCTCCGGGCCCAGGCCCTTCTGGCGGTGGAGGCCTTCGACCGGCTGGACGAGGTCATGAAGGGCGAGGGAGAGCGGCCCGCCCTCCGGGTGGGCGCCACCCTCACCGTGGGCAGCACGGTGCTCTGCCCCATCCTGGACGAGCTGCGGTCGGTCCGGCCCAACGTGGACCTGTCGGTCCAGGTGGACAACACCCGCACCATTGAGGGCAAGCTCCTCCAGAACGAGCTGGACGCCGCCATTGTGGAGGGCATCATCCACCGGGAGGAGATCCTCTCCTCCCCCATCATCAGCGACTGCCTCATCCTGGTCTGCGCGCCCGACCACCCCTTTGCCGCCCGGAAGGCGGTGGAGCCGGAGGAGCTGGCCGGACAGCCCTTTATCCTCCGGGAACAGGGCAGCGGCACCCGCGCCCTCTTCGAGTCCTTTATGGCCCGCCGCCTGCCCCTGAACATCAGGTGGGAGTGCAGCAGCGCCACCGCCATCAAGCAGGCCGTCATGCGGGGGTACGGGCTGGCCGTCCTCTCCGCCCGGCTGGTCAGCGGCGAACTGGCCCGGGGCGAGCTGCGGCGGGTCAACGTGGAGGGCTGCGTGTGGCAGCGCTCCTTCCTGCTGTGCTACCACCGCAACAAGGTTATCAGCGACACCCTCCGCCGCTTCCTGGACATTGCCGCCTCCTACTCCTCCTACGGCGCCCCCTGTCCCATGGAGGGGCAGATATGAGCGCAACTTCTCTGTCAATTTTCCCTATCGCCAGTATTTGGTCTATATATTCATGCGCATTTTGTACATTTGACCTTTGACAAATTCCTGACAATACGATAGAATACCATCGTTTAACAAGGAAACGATTCTATCTGTGATTGAAAAGGAAGGAGTCCCACCATGAAAAAGAACGCGCTTGTCCTTGCCGCCCTGGCCGGCGTAATGGCCCTCAGCCTCACCGCCTGCAGCCAGCCCGACGCCGGCGAAAGCTCCCCCGCTCCCACCGACGGCAACGCCGACGCCGTCACCACCGCCTCCGTCACCACCGGCCTGTACGGCAACATGAGCCAGCAGGAGCTGCTGGACGCCATCGCCGCCTACAGCGGCGTGTCCGTGGTGTCCACCGTCAACGCCGACGGCACCCCCAACATCGCCATCTTCACCCCCGGCGCCGCCGGTGACGACAGCCACATCGTCTTCGGCTTTGCCGACAACGCCACCAAGACCAACCTGCTCCGGGACAAGGTGGCCAAGATGGTGTTCGACATCCCCAACACCGCCGCCGAGACCAAGGAGGAGCGCCACCAGGGCGCTGTGGTCAAGCTGGAGCTGGAGGAGGACCAGGACGTCCTGGCCGACCTGATGGCCAACAACGACCGCATCACCGAGAACTCCGTGGTGTGCCGCATCGTGGAAGTGCTGCCCGTGGGCTGAGCCCATCCCAACTGAAAAGCAGAAGAGCTGCCGCCCCTGTCCGAGGCTTCTCGGCACAGGGGCGGCTCTTTTCTCCCGCGCCTCCGCCCTGTCATATACTGGGGCGGAGGTTTTGACTATGAACAACTTTTCCGGCAATCCCGATCCCCGCCGCCCCTTCTGTCCCTGGTCCACTGTGACCGTATGCCCCATCCCCGGCCCTACGGGGCCCACTGGACCCACAGGCCCGGCAGGAGATTCCGGGCCCGCAGGACCCACAGGGGCGACCGGCCCCACAGGACCCGCAGGCGAAAACGGCGCTCCGGGGGCCACGGGGCCCACAGGCCCGGCAGGAGACCCCGGGCCCGCAGGGCCGACAGGGGCGACCGGACCCACAGGGCCCGCAGGCGAGAATGGCGCTCCGGGGGCCACGGGGCCCACAGGTCCGGCAGGAGACCCCGGGCCCGCAGGGCCGACAGGGGCGACCGGGCCCACAGGACCCGCAGGCGAGAACGGCGCTCCGGGGGCCACAGGGCCCACCGGGCCTGCAGGAGAGCCCGGGCCCGCAGGACCGACAGGGGCGACCGGACCCACAGGACCCGCAGGCGAGAACGGCGCTCTGGGGCCCACCGGTCCGGCAGGAGACCCAGGGCCCGCAGGGCCGACAGGGGCGACCGGACCCACAGGACCCGCAGGTGAGAACGGCGCTCCGGGGGCCACAGGGCCCACCGGGCCTGCAGGAGAGCCCGGGCCCGCAGGACCGACAGGGGCGACCGGACCCACAGGACCCGCAGGTGAGAACGGCGCTCCGGGGGCCACAGGGCCCACCGGGCCTGCAGGAGAGCCCGGGCCCGCAGGACCGACAGGGGCGACCGGACCCACAGGACCCGCAGGTGAGAACGGCGCTCCGGGGGCCACGGGACCCACAGGGCCAACCGGTCCCACAGGGCCTGCGGGTGCGGACGGACAGGACGGCCAGGCTGGACCCACCGGTGCGACCGGTGCTACCGGCGCCACAGGCCCCACACAGCCCGCCGTGTACGGCAATTTCTCCAGCAGCGCAGCCCAGACCTTCTATACCCCCCGCTACGGCTCCATCACCTTCGACCAGTTCAACGGCAAGGGCATCACTCAGAGCGCCAACGGCCAGTACGCTGTCATCCAGACCGCCGGGCTCTACCTCATCAGCTTCGGCGCCCTGTCCAACACCGACCTGCCCCACTATATCACCATCGGCATCACCCCCGGCGGCTATCTCTCCTGGGCCCGCACCCCCCTGGCCAACGGCGTACTGGTGAGCCGCACCATCGCCGTGCCCCTGCTGCCCACCTTTCTTGTGGGCATCCACGTGGACTCCGCCGACAACAACACCCCGGTCTCCCTCCCCGCCACCCCCGCCTACTCCAACGCCTTCCTCACCCTGACGCTGGCGGGCCCCTTCCCTCTGCCCTGAATTTTCCAGGCCTGTCCGCCATTTTTCAATTGTAAATTGTCTCCATACCTGCTACAATGACAGAGGAGTAAATCTCAGTTACGCAGGGAGGGACCAGCCATGACCCTTGGCCAGAAGATCCGCGAGGCCCGCCAGAGCAAGGGAATGACCCAAAAAGAGCTGGTCGGGGACTATATCACCCGCAATATGCTCTCCAAAATCGAAAATGACAGCGCCATTCCCTCCGTGCGCACCCTGGAGTATCTGGCCGGGGCCCTGGGCTTTCCCACCGGATATTTTCTCTCCGGCGCACCGGTGTCCGACGGCACCGCCCCCGACGGTCTGGACGAGGCCCGCGCCGCCTACCGGGAGCACCGCTGGAACGACTGCCTCACCGCTCTGGAGGCGGACAACAAGGCGGGCACCACGGACGAGGGCTATCTGCTCCACGCTCTGGCCGGTGCCGCCGCCGCCCGGGAGGCCCTGGACGCAGGCCGCCTGGTGGAGGCCAGAGAGCTGGCGGAGAACGCCCAGTATTACAATCAGGAGGGCATGTACGGCAGCGCCTGGCTTTCCGCCGAGCTGTCCCTGATCCTGGGGACCTGCCTCACCCGTCTGGGGGAGGAGGGCTATGCCCAGCAGCGGGCGGCTTTTCTCCGCGCTTTTGAGGCCATGGAGCAGAACCACCAGGCCGCCTCCGGCGAGCAGACGGATTGATCTGAAATCCGTCTGCCTTTTTTGTGCCCATTTCCCCTGTTTGCAGGCGGGTTTCACACCTTATTTAGTTTTTACCAGTTCCACCCTTGACTGATACCCCGTATTGTTGTATAATTTATACAAATAAGTTCCGTTAAAAACAGTCAATTGTGTCAATTCGACAATCAAAACCGCTCATTTGTCTTCTTTTTTGTAACTTTTTTCCAATTCTCTGGAGGTGTTCCCTATGACCCGCACGGATCAATCTACCCCGGCCCCCCAGCAACCTGATACACCGCTTTTTCATTTTTTGCAGGGGGATAACTGCCACACCCAGGACTATTTGGGCGCCCACCCCGCCAGTGTGGACGGGCAGGACGGCTATGTCTTCCGCGTGTGGGCGCCCCACGCCAGGGGCGTGTCCGTGATGGGCGACTTCAACGGCTGGAGTGAGGAGTCCCACCCCATGAACCGCCTGGACGGCGGCGTGTGGGAGCTGTTCATCCCGGGCATGAAGCAGTACGATACATATAAGTACGCGGTCCACGCCCGGGACGGCCGGGTGCTGGCCAAGTCCGACCCCTACGCCTTCCACGCCGAGACCCGTCCCGGCAACGCCTCCAAGCTCTACGACCTGTCCGGCTATCAGTGGGGCGACCAGAAGTGGCTGGAGTACCGGAAGAGCCATCCGGTCTACCACAGTCCGCTGAATATCTACGAGATGCACCTGGGCTCCTGGCGCCGCACCGGCGAGGGCGAGTTCCTCAGCTACCGGGACATCGCGTGCTGGCTGGTGCCCTATGTGAAAGAGATGGGCTTCACCCACGTGGAGATGATGCCCATCACCGAGCACCCTCTGGACGCCTCCTGGGGCTACCAGTGCACCGGCTACTTTGCCGCCACCAGCCGGTTCGGCATCCCCCACGACCTGATGTACCTCATCGACCAGCTCCACCAGGCCGGCATCGGCGTGATTCTGGATTGGGTGCCCGCCCACTTCCCCAAGGACGCCTTCGGCCTGTACGAGTTTGACGGCGAGCCCTGCTACGAGTATGCCGACCCCCGAAAGGGCGAACACGCCGACTGGGGCACCAGGGTGTTTGACTACGACAAGAAGGAAGTCCGCTCCTTCCTGTTCTCCTCCGCCCTCTTCTGGCTGGAGCAGTACCACATCGACGGCCTGCGGGTGGACGCCGTGGCCTCCATGCTCTACCTGGACTACAGCCGCCAGAGCGGCGAGTGGGTGCCCAACAAGTACGGCGGCCACGAGAATCTGGAGGCCATCGACTTCCTGCGCACCCTCAACACCCACATCTTTGTCCCCCACCCCGACGTGCTGATGATCGCCGAGGAGTCCACCGCCTGGCCCCTGGTGTCCCACCCGGTGGACGAGGGCGGCCTGGGCTTCAACCTGAAGTGGAACATGGGCTGGATGAACGACATCACCCATTACATGAAGCTGGACCCCTACTTCCGGCAGTTCAACCACAAGGACATCACCTTCTCGCTGATGTACGCTTTCTCGGAGAACTTCATCCTGCCCCTGTCCCACGACGAGGTGGTGCACATGAAGGGCTCCTTCCTCAACAAGATCCCCGGCCCCTACGAGGAGAAATTCGCCGGCGTCCGGGCCTTCTACACCTACATGCTCACCCACCCCGGCAAGAAGCTGCTGATGATGGGCAGCGAATTCGGCCAGTGGAACGAGTGGCACTACGAGTACTCCCTGGACTGGCACCTGCTGGAGAACAAGGAGAACCAGGACATCAAGGCCTTCTTCCAGGCGGCCAACGCCTTCTACCTGGAGAACAAGCCCATGTGGGACCTGGACTTCTCCTGGGAGGGCTTCCAGTGGATCTGTGCCGACGACAACCAGAACAACTGCGCCTCCTTCCTGCGGAAGGACAGCAAGGGCGACTTTATCCTGGCTGTGTGCAACTTCTCCCCGGTCCACCGGCCCGGCTACCGGCTGGGCGTCCCCTACCGGGGCACCTATCAGTGTGTGTTCAACTCCGACGACGAGCGCTTCGGCGGCTCCGGTCTGGGCGACAAGGAGCCCCTGAGCTCCGAGGATATCCCCATGCACGGCCAGGACCAGTCCCTGGTCATCGACATCCCCCCCATGAGCGGCGTGATCTACCGGTGCACCCGGAAGAAGCCCGCCCTCAAGAAGAAGACAGCCAAGACGGCCGGCACCGTCAAGCTGACCCCCGTGGGCAAGAAGCGCTCCACGGCCAAAAAATCCTGATTTTTCTCCGGGACGGCCTGCCCCAGCCGTGCCGCCCTGGCGGAAAGTTATACATCCAGCGCATTACCACCAAATAAGCAGAGGTGTTAGGAATGAAAAAGGAATGTGTCGCTATGTTGCTGGCCGGTGGACAGGGCAGCCGTCTCTACGCCCTGACCAGCCACGTAGCAAAACCCGCCGTCCCCTTCGGAGGAAAGTACCGCATCATCGATTTCCCTCTCTCCAACTGCATCAACTCCGGCATTGACACCGTGGGCGTGCTGACTCAGTATCAGCCCCTGGAGCTCAACGCCTACCTGGGCAACGGCCAGCCCTGGGACCTGGACCGGTCCGACGGCGGCGTGCACGTGCTGCCGCCCTACGTCCGGGAGGGCGCTTACGGCACCTGGTACAAGGGTACCGCCAACGCCATCTATCAGAACATCGGCTTCCTGCAGCTGTATGATCCCGACTATGTGCTGATCCTCTCCGGCGACCACATCTACAAGATGGACTACGGCGCCATGCTGGCCTACCACAAGGCCAAGGGCTCGGCCTGCACCATCTCCGTGCTGGAGGTTCCCATTGAGGAGGCCAGCCGTTTCGGCATCATGAACGTGGACGAGGAGGACAACATCTACGAGTTCCAGGAGAAGCCCAAGGAGCCCAAGAGCAACCTGGCCTCCATGGGCATCTACATCTTCACCTGGTCCAAGCTGCGTGACTACCTCATCGCCGACGAGGCCAACCCCGACTCCTCCAACGACTTCGGCCACGACGTCATTCCCGCCATGCTGGGCGCCGGCGAGAAGATGGCCGCCTACCGCTTCAAGGGCTACTGGAAGGACGTGGGCACCATCAACTCCCTGTGGGATGCCAACATGGACATGCTGTCCATCGGCACGGGCATCGACCCCTACGATCCCAGCTGGCCCATCTATGCCCGGTCGCCAACGAAGCCCCCTCACTTCACCGGCCCCGACGCCAAGATCACCCACTCCATGGTCACCGGCGGCTGCGAGGTGTACGGCAAGGTTGAGAACTCGGTGCTCTTCCACTCCGTCACCGTGGAGCCCGGCGCCACCGTGCGCTACTCCATCCTGATGCCCGGCACCGTGGTCAAGGCCGGCGCCACTGTGGACTACGCCATTGTGGCGGAGAATGCGGTCATCGGCCGCGACGCCACCGTGGGCACGCCGCCTCCCAGCGGCGAGCCCGGGGACTGGGGCATCACTGTGGTGGCCCAGGACATCGAGGTGGGCGACGGCGCCGTCGTGCCCGCCAACGCCATGATTACCCGTAATGTGAAAGGGGGTGCTGCGAAATGATGAACAAGCTGCATGGCATCATTTTCGCGTACCGCTCCAACGCCGACCTGCGGGAGCTGACCCAGGTGCGTAACACCTGCTCCGTCCCCTACGGCGGCCGCTACCGTATCATCGACTTCATGCTCTCCAACTTCGTCAACGCCGGCATTGCCGACGTGGGCATCATCGTCCACGCCAACTATCAGTCTCTGCTGGACCACCTGGGCTCCGGCAAGGACTGGGACCTGTCCCGCAAGCACGGCGGCCTGCGCATCCTGCCCCCCTTCGGCTATGCCAACAAGCAGCGGGGCGGCGTGTGCCGTGGCCGTATGGATGCCCTGGAGGGCGTCTACTCCTACCTGAAGAACATCAAGCAGGAGCACGTGGTGCTGGCCGGCGGCGATATCGCCGTCAACCTGCCCATGCGTGAGATCTATCAGCAGCACATCAAGAGCGGCGCCGACATCACCGCCGTGTGCACCCGCAACCCCAAGGGCGATCCCAAGTCCTCCGACTACTTCACCATCGGCGCCGACGGCCGGGTGACCGACGTGTCCGTCCATCCCTATGCCCCGGTGGGCTGCGAGTCCCTGGAGGTGTATATCCTCTCCAAGAGCCTGCTGCTCTCCCTGGTGGATCACTGCGCCGCCCACAATATCCCCTCCTTCAGCCAGGGTGTGCTCCAGTCCATGGTCCACTCTCTGAAGATCGTCCCCTACATCTTCGACGGCTACGCCGCCCGGCTCCAGTCTGTCCCCGGCTACTTCGCCCGCAGCATGGAGCTGCTCAAGCCCGAGGTCCGGGCCGACCTGTTTGTGCCCGACCGCCCCGTCAAGACCAAGGACCAGTCCAACCCCTCCACCTACTACGGGGAGCAGGGCAGCTCGGTCAACTCCCTGGTGGCCGACGGCTGCATCATCGAGGGCACGGTGCGCAACTCCATCCTCTTCCGCGGCGTGCGGGTGGAGGAGGGCGCTCTGGTGGAGAACTGCATCCTGATGCAGGGCACCACCATCCAGCAGGGCGCTGTCCTCAAGTACACCATCACCGACAAGAACGTCCACGTCAACCCGGGCCGGATGCTCATGGGCCACGAGACCTATCCTCTGGCCATCGCCAAGGACGAAACTGTATAATCTGACCGGCGGACGGCGACCGCCGAGACCGCGAGAGACGGGGCCGGACAGGCTTCGTCTCTCGCTCGCGTCCTCCCCAAAATAAAATTCACCGGCCTCCCCGGCGGCCGGTTCTGAAAGGAGCTCCCATATGAATATCCTCTTTGCTTCCTCCGAGGTAGCCCCCTTTATCAAAACTGGCGGACTGGCGGATGTGGCCGGCTCCCTGCCCAAGGCCCTGGCCGCCATGGGCAACGACGTACGGGTCATCCTGCCCCTCTACGAGGGCATCAGCCAGGACTGGCGCAGCCAGATGACCTACCTGTGCAATTTCCACGTCCATCTGGCCTGGCGCACCCCCTACTGCGGCATCTTTGAGCTGCAGCGGGACGGCGTCACCTACTACTTCGTGGACAACGAGTACTACTTCAAGCGCTCCCAGATCTACGGCCACTACGACGACGGCGAGCGGTTCGCCTTCTTCTCCCGCGCCATCATCGAGACCCCCGGCCACATAGGCTTCTGGCCCGACGTGATCCACTGCAACGACTGGCAGACCGCCCTGGTGCCCATCTACCTGCTGGAGGAGCGCCACGTGGTGCCCGAGCTGCGGGGCGCCAAGAGCGTGTACACCATCCACAACATCGAGTACCAGGGCCGGTACGGCAGCCAGGTGCTCAAGGATCTGCTGGGCCTGGCGCCGGGCTATTTCAACGAGCATATGCTGGAGTACCACGGAGACGTGAACCTGATGAAGGGCGCCATCTACGCCGCCGACTATGTCACCACCGTCTCCCCCACCTACGCCCAGGAGCTCCAGTACGCCTTCTACGCCCACGGCCTGGAGGGCGTCGTCGCGGACAACCGGAACAAGATCCGGGGCATCCTCAACGGCATCGACACCGAGCTCTACAACCCCGCCAACGGCAACGGCCTGGCCGCCGCCTTCAATCCCGACGACCTGGCGGGCAAGCAGGCCTGCAAGGCCGCCCTGCAGCAGGCCTGCGGCCTGAACCAGGACCCGGATGCGCCCATCATCGCCTGCATCTCCCGTCTGGTCAAGCACAAGGGCTTTGACCTGGTCACCTCCTCCATCCACGACATCATGAGCATGCACAACGTGCAGATGGTGGTGCTGGGTACCGGCGACTGGAACTATGAGGAGGCATTCCGCCACGCAGCGGCCCAGTATCCCGGCCGCTTCGCCGCCCACATGATGTACTCCGCCTCCCTGTCCACCGCCATCTACGGCGGCGCCGACCTGTTCCTCATGCCCAGCGAGGCCGAGCCCTGCGGCCTGTCCCAGATGATCGCCATGCGGTACGGCACCGTGCCCGTGGTCCGGGAGACCGGCGGCCTGAAGGACACCGTGTGGCCCTACAACAAGTTCACCGGCCAGGGCCGGGGCTTCACCTTCGCCAACATCAGCGCCCACGACATGATGTGGGTCCTCCACGAGGCCGTGGATCTGTACCACAACAACCCCAAGGCCTGGCGCGGTCTGATGCACGCCGGCATGACCGCAGACTTCTCCTGGAACAAGTCCGCCGATGAGTACCTGGAGATTTACGGTTGGATTACCGGAAAATAAGCTGTTATTTTTGTCTTAATCTCCGATTTTACATCTGTTGCGTTGACATTAAATAACTCCTTGTGGTAAAATAGGGCGCTGCTACCAAGGCAGCTATTCTGTTTTCCCAGCCTATTTTATGTTATAGGAGATGCGTTCCCTTGCATAACTATACGAAAACTGAATTGACCAACCTGATCACCGGCAAGCTGCGCCGCAACTTCGGCCGGGATGTGGATGAGGCCACTGTTCCTCAGATGTTCAAGGCCTGCGCCATGGTGCTGCGGGATATCATGTCCGCCCACGAGCTGGAGACCGAGGACCGGGTGAAGGACAGCCACGCCCGTCAGGTCCACTATCTGTCCCTGGAGTTCCTCATGGGCCGGTCCCTGATGAAGAACGCCTATAACCTGGGCGTGCTGGAGCCCCTGACCCAGGCCATCGAGTCCCTGGGCTTCTCCGCCGCCGACCTGTTCGAGGCCGAGCCCGACGCCGGCCTGGGCAACGGCGGCCTGGGCCGTCTGGCCGCCTGCTACCTGGACTCCATGACCACCCTGGAGATCCCCGCCACCGGCTACTCCATCTGCTATGAGCTGGGTATTTTCAAGCAGAAGATCGTGGACGGCCAGCAGGTGGAGCTGGCGGACAACTGGCTGGGCCTGGGCGACGCCTGGCTCATCCCCAAGGTCGACGAGACCGAGACCGTCCACTTCGGCGGCAAGGTCACCGGCTACTGGGATGAGAACGGCCGCCACCGCGTGGCCTACGAGGGCGGCACCGACGTGCTGGCCATCCCCAAGGACATGGAGATCGCCGGCTACGGCACCGACCACGTGAACGTGCTGCGCCTGTGGGACGCCAAGAGCCCCGTGCCCGTGGATATGTCCCTCTACTCCCGCGGCGAGTATCTGAAGGCGGTGGAGCAGCAGGCCATGGCCGAGGTCATCGCCAAGGTCCTCTACCCCGACGACAACCACTACGAGGGCAAGTCTCTGCGCCTGAAGCAGCAGTACTTCTTCGTCTCCGCCACCATCCAGTCCATCGTGCGCAAGCACCGGGCTCAGTACGGCACCCTGCACAACTTCCACCAGAAGCACGTCATCCAGATCAACGATACCCACCCCACCCTGGTGATCCCCGAACTGATGCGGATCCTGCTGGATGAGGAAGGCTATACCTGGGACGACGCCTGGTATATCGTCACCCACACCGTGGCCTACACCAACCACACCGTCATGATCGAGGCCCTGGAGCGCTGGCCCCAGGAGCTGGTCCAGACCCTGGTGCCCCGCGTGTGGGAGATCATCGTGGAGATCTCCAACCGCTGGCAGCAGAAGCTCACCGAGGCCTTCCACGGCGATATGGGCCGTGTGGAGCGCAACGCCATCGTCTGGGGCGGCGACGTGCGCATGGCCAACATGTGCGTGTGCGCCTGCTACGCGGTCAACGGCGTGTCCGCCCTCCACTCCGACATTCTGAAGAAGGACCTGTTCCGGGATATCTACGCCATCACCCCCGAGAAGTTCCAGAACGTGACCAACGGCATTGACCACCGCCGCTGGCTGTCCCAGTGCAACCCCAAGCTGGACGCCCTCATCAAGGAGTGCACCGGCGGGGATGACTACCTGCTCCAGCCCGAGGCCCTGAAGAAGCTGGAGAAGTACAAGGACGACGCCGGCGTGCTCACCCGCCTGGGCAAGATCAAGGCGGAGAACAAGCAGGCCTTCGCCTCCTACGTGGCCAAGGAGAGCGGCATCATCCTGAACACCGACGCCATCTTTGATGTGCAGGTGAAGCGGCTGCACGAGTACAAGCGCCAGCTGCTCAACGTGATGCACATTATCTACCTGTACCAGCGTCTGAAGAGCGACCCCCACTTCACCTTCACCCCCCGTGTGTACCTCTTCGGCGCCAAGGCGGCTCCCGGCTACTATGTGGCCAAGGAGATCGTCCACCTCATCAACTCCCTGTCCGCCACCATCAACGCCGACCCGGTCTGCAAGGACCGGCTGCAGGTGGTGTTCCTGGAGAACTACCGGGTCAGCCTGGCCGAGCGGCTCATGCCCGCCAGCGAGCTGAGCGAGCAGATCTCCACCGCCGGCAAGGAGGCCAGCGGCACCGGCAACATGAAGTTCATGATGAACGGCGCCCTGACCATCGGCACCCTGGACGGCGCCAACGTGGAGATGCACGACCGTCTGGGCGACGAGAACATCTTCCTCTTCGGTCTGAAGGCCGACGAGGTGGTGGAGCTCAAGCGCCGGGGCTACAAGCCCTACGAGTACTATGTGGGCTCCCCCAGCATGAAGGCCGTGCTGGACCAGATTGCCCGCGGCTTCAACGACGGCGTCAGCTACACCGACCTGACCAACCGGCTCCTCTTCGGTCAGAACGGCAGCGCCCCCGACGAGTACCTGCTGCTGGCCGACTTTGAGAGCTACCGTGCCGCCCACGAGCGGGCCGGCAAGGCCTATCTGGACCAGAAGGCCTGGAACCGGATGTCCCTCATCAATATCGCCCGGTCCGGTATCTTCGCCGCCGACCGCTCCATCCGGGACTATGCCGAGAACATCTGGCATGTCCCCACCCGGGAGCTGTAATATAACCAGTCCCCTCAGCCGCCCGTCCCTCTCCGAGGGGCGGGCGGTTTTTCGTTTTTTTCCCTTCCACGCAATCAAATCTCCTCCCACGCTGTTTTATAGGTAGAAGGGAGTTGAAACGCTATGCTCACCCTGCAAGGTTCCCCTCTCTCCTGGGAGGAGGTTCTGGACCGGTACAGCCCCCTGGTCTTCCGTCTGGCCTGGCAGTCCCTGGGCAACCGGCAGGACGCCGAGGACGCGGCCCAGGAGGTCTTTGTTGCCCTGGTCCGGTCCAGCCCTTCCTTCCGGGATGAGACCCATCTCCGTGCCTGGCTCATCCGCACCACCTCCCACCGCTGTAAAAACCTGGCCGCCTCCGCCTGGAAGCGGCGCACCGTCCCCCTGGACCCGGACTGGACCCCACCCGCCGGGGAGCCGCCCCAGGCCGGAGCGGTGCTCTCCGCCGTGGGCCGGCTGCCGGAGAAGTACCGTACCGCCGTATACCTCCACTATGTAGAGGGGTACACGGCAGAGGAGATCGCCGTCCTGCTGGGCTGCCCCAGGGGCACGGTGCTCTCCCGGCTCATGCGGGCCAGAAAGCTGCTGCGCGATCTGCTGAAGGAGGAATTTGACCATGACCAACGCTGAACTTTACCGGCAGTCCCTGTCCTCCCTCACGCCTGGGGAGGACTGGCGGGAGCGCACCCTGGCCGCCATGGAATCCGCCTCCCCCCGCCCGGCCAGACGCCGGACGCTCCCCATCCTGGCCGCCTGCGCCGCTCTGGTGATTGCCGCCGGACTGGGCTGGCGCTGGTTCTCCGGACCCACGCCCCGCACCTTCCCCGGCGGCACGGTCAGCCAGGACCCGGGCTACACCTCCGCCCAGACCCTGGAGAAAATCTCCTGGTCCGCCCCGGTGGGCATGGGTATGGGCGGCTCGGATGACACCCAGGGCTCCTTTATGGTACATGACCTGGAGGAGATGACGGGCGTCAATCCCACCCTGGACAATACGGACAGTATAAAAGAGTTGCCTGTATACAAAAATCCCATCCCCAGCCAGGAGGAACAGCTTCGCTTCGCCCAAAATGTCGCCGCCGCCCTGGGAACGGAGATCACCGATTATGAGAGCTACGGCCCGGAAACCGGCTCACCCTACCGCTTCTTCTCCGCGCATATGGCTGATGGCGGACGGATGAGTATGGAAAATCTCATCAGCTGCCACGTCTGGCTGCCGGAGGACCTGCCCCTCCCCGCCTGGGCGGACACCCTGGAAAAAGCTGCCCCGCTGCTGCGGGAGCAGCTGGCCCCCCTGGCCGGATTTGACAGCCCCGTCCTGGAGGTCACCACCCATTACAATATCTACGGCGAGCAGAGCCAGAATTTCTTCTGGTTCCACCATGACCTGGAGGACTCCCTTACCGACCAGCTGCTGGACTACTGCTTCAACCGCATCGGGGATACATTTTGGCACGAGTCGGATGGCGGCATGTCCGCCTTCCACCTCCCCTGCTGGCCCACGGAAGAGGGTGTGCTCTACCCCATCCGTACGGCAGAGGAGGCGGTGGCAGACTTCCGCGCCGGGGATTATCTGGGCATGGACGCCCCCACCGACGGCGCCAATGCCCAAATCCTCCATGTGGAGCTGGTGTATATGAACCAGAGCTATCAGCCCTACATCCAGCCCGCCTATTGCATCACCTACACCCAGGACTACTGGGATGAGACTGATGTCATGTCCGATGCCCCCGACCCGGAGTCCTTCTCCAGCGTCAGCGTGGCCTACGTCCCTGCTGTGGTGGACGAATACCTGGAGGAGCTGGACGTGCAGTACATGCCCAACACCTGATTTCACTCCCCCAAGCGGGGCGGCCTTTCTGTCAGGCCGCCCCGCTTGACTTTATACTGGTTCCGAATTAGAATTGAGGGGAAATTGTGAGACTAAGGAGCGAATTTCTTTGATTTATCTGGACAATGCCGCCACCACCCGGGTGTGTCCCCAGGCCGCCCAGGCCGCGCTGGAGGCCATGACGGAGCAGTACGGCAACCCCTCTTCCCGCTATCCCCTGGGCCGTGAGGCCGCCAAGCGACTCAAGGATCAGCGCAGTCAGGTGGCCGCCGCCCTGGGCTGCGCGGCGGAGGAGATCTTTTTCACCTCCTGCGGCACCGAGGGGGACAACTGGGCCATCCGCGGCGCCGTGGAGCTGGGCAAGCGGAAGGGAAAGCACATCATCACCACCGCCTTTGAGCACTCCGCCGTGCTGGAGCCCTGCAAGGCCCTGGAGCGGGAGGGGTATGAGGTCACCTGGCTCAAGCCGGACAAGACCGGCCACATCTCCATGGACGAGCTGACCGCCGCCCTCCGGCCGGACACGGTACTGGTGTCCATGATGCTGGTGAACAATGAGGTGGGCACCATCCAGCCCGTAGCCCAGGCCGCCCGGGCCATCAAGGCCGCCGGCTCCCCTGCCCTGCTCCACACCGACGCGGTGCAGGCCTTTCTGAAAATCCCCTTCACCCCCAAGGCCCTGGGGGTGGACCTGCTCACCATCTCGGGCCACAAGATCCGGGCCCCCAAGGGCGTGGGCGCCCTGTACATCCGCAAGGGCCTCCGGTTCCCGCCCCTGATGCTGGGCGGCGGCCAGGAGGAGGGCATGCGCCCCGGCACCGAGGCCACCGCCCAGACCGCCGCCTTTGCCGCCGCCTGCGCGTTGGGCAAGCGGGAGATGAACTCCTATACCGCCCGTATGAAAGAGCTGAAAGAATACGCGCTGGAGTCGCTTCCGGCGGCCATTCCGGAGCTGAAGCGGGTGGGCGAGGGGGAGGCCCCCCACATTCTCTGCTTCACCCTGCCCGGCTACAAGAGTGAGGTGCTGGTGCGGGTGCTGGGGGACATGGGTGTGTGCGTGTCCGCCGGGTCGGCCTGCCACCGGGGCAAGCCCAGCCATGTGTTCGCCGCCATGGGCCTGCCCAAGAACGAGATGGACGGGGCTTTCCGGGTGTCCTTCTCCCCGGACAGCACCAGGGAGGACGTGGACGGCCTGCGGGAGGCCCTGGTCAAGGCCCGGGACACCCTGTTTACCACCCTGTCCTGAGACGGGATAAAGAGAGGTGGCTATGCTCTCCTACATGAACCGGGGCGGGGCCTTCTACCGTGACGTGGTCCGGCTGGCCCTGCCCATTGTCTTTCAGAATCTTATCACTGAGTCCCTGGCACTGGTGGACACCTTTATGGTGGGCTCCCTGCCCGGAGACGCCCCCATGGCGGCGGTGACCCTGGCCAACATCCCCATCTTCGTCATCCTGCTGCTCATTTTCGGCCTCCAGAGCGGGGCCTCCGTGCTCATCAGCCAGTTCTGGGGCAAGGGGGACACCGACTCCATCAACCGGGTCATCGGCATCGGCTTCTACGCAGCCGGCAGCATCACCCTGCTCTTCGCCCTGGTGATGTACTGCTTCCCGGTGGAATTCCTGGGCCTGTTCTCCAACAACCGGGAGGTGGTGGAGCTGGCGGCGGGGTACGGCCGGGTGGTGGGCTTCTCCTACGTGTTCAACTCCATCACCCAGGTCTACCTGGGGGCCCACCGGTCCATGGAAAACCCCAAGCTGGGCCTGTGCGTGCTGGGCGTGTCCATGGTGTCCAACACCTTTCTCAACTGGGTGTTCATCTTCGGCAACCTGGGCGCGCCCCGGCTGGGCGTGGTGGGCGCCGCCGTGGGCACCCTGCTGGCCCGGATGCTGGAATTTGCCGTCATGGTGACCTACGCCGCCCGCAGCCGCCGCTTCCCCTTCAAACCCGCCCTGGTGTTCCGCCCCGGCCGGGAGCTGCTGGCCCGGTACATTCGGTACTCCACCCCGGTGGTGCTCAACGAGACCCTCTGGGGCCTGGGCACCGCCCTCTACCCCACCATCATGGGCTATATGGAGGGCTCCACCGAGATTCTGGCGGCCTACGCCATCTCGGGCAACATTGAAAAGGTGTGCACGGTCATCGTCTTTGCCACCGCGGGCACGGCGGCCATCATCATCGGCCGCGAAATCGGCGCCGGCCGGATGGACACGGTCTACGACACCGGCCGCACCCTGAACACCCTGGCCTTTCTCTCCGGGCTGGTGGTGAGCGTGCTGGGCATCCTGGGCACCCTGTTCTTCATCAGCCCGGTGGTGTACCCCAACTTCGGCCTGTCCAGAGAGGCCCAGAGCATCGCCACCATGATGCTGCTGGTCACCTTCGCCTTCCTGTCCGTCCGCTCCTTCAACACCACCAACATCGTGGGCGTGCTCCGGGGCGGCGGCGACGTGCGGGCCGCCACCCTCAACGACCTGCTCCCTCTCTGGTGCTTCGCCCTGCCCCTGTCCGCACTCTTCGGGCTGGTGCTCAAGCTGGACATCTTCTGGGTCTATCTGGGCATCTCCCTGGAAAACGTGCTGAAATTCTTCATCGGCCTTTGGCGGTTCCGCTCGGGGGCCTGGATCCACGACGTGACCCAGGTCAGCTACCGGAAATCGCCGGAATGATTCTCGTGCCGGGCCGCCCGGCGGAAAGGAGCTCCCCATGAAGGTCACCGTCCTGATGGAAAACACCTCCCCCGACTGCCTGCTCCACGAGCACGGCCTGTCCCTCCACCTGTCCTATGAGGGCCACAGCGTCCTGCTGGACGCGGGCTCCTCCGGCCGGTTCACGGAGAACGCCGCCGCCCTTGGCGTGGACCTGTCCGCCGTGGAAAAGGCCGCCCTCTCCCACGGCCACTGGGACCACGCCGACGGCCTGGCCGCCTTTTTCGCCTGCAACGCCACCGCACCGGTGTACGCCCGGCCCGCCGCCCTGCTGCCCCGGTACCGGGAGAAGGACGGCAGCTACGACGGGGTGAGCCCCGCCCTCATCGAACAGTTCCGGCACCGCTTCGACCTGGCCGACGGACCCCGGGACCTGCTGCCCGGACTCCACCTCATCCCCGACGCGGTGGAGCACGAGCAGTCCCTGGTGGCCGAGACGGCCAAGGGCCTGGTGGTCATGAACTCCTGCTGTCACGCCGGGGCCGGGTATATTGTAAAGGATATCCTGTCCCGCTTCCCCGGAGAGCGGGTGTACGCCATTCTGGGCGGGTTCCACCTGATGGGCAGCGGCGGCACCGCCACCCTGGGGGTGGCCCCCGGCATTGTCCGCAACCTGGCCCACTGGCTCACCGACGAGCTGGGTGTGGCACAGGTGTACACCGGCCACTGCACCGGCGGCCCCGCCTTTGCCCTGCTCCAGGAGGAGCTGGGGGAAAAACTGACCTATCTCCGGACCGGCCTGACCCTGGAATTCTGAATCGCCCCATCTGCCGCCGCGGCAGGGACGGAACTTCCGCCTCTGCTGCGGCGGTCTTTTTCCCTTCTCCGCCGGTTCTTAGCAATCTTTCCTCCCATCTGCTTTCCCTGTTCCCAAATTTTTTCTGTTCACAAATCATTTACAACCAACCTATTGACAATATCGGGGGATGGTGGTACATTTACGTTAGCACTCAGGAAGTATGAGTGCTAAAACAAGAAGGGAGGCAGCACGATGGATCTGACAGACCGAAAGAAACGCATTCTGCGGGCTATCATTGATAACTATATCGAATCGGCGGAGCCGGTGGGCTCCAAGACCATCGCCGAGTCCTCCGGACTGGATGTCTCCTCCGCCACCGTCCGCAACGAGATGGCCGACCTGGAGGCCATGGGCTACCTGGAGCAGCCCCACACCTCCTCCGGGCGCATCCCCTCCCCCAAGGGCTACCGGCTCTACGTCAACGAGCTGATGGACGACTACCGCCTCTCCGTCCAGGAGACCCAGCGGATCAACCAGGCCCTGCGGATGAAGATGCAGGAGCTGGACCGGGTCATCGACCAGGCGGGACGGATCGTCTCCCAGCTGACCCAGTACCCCGCCTTCGCCCTCTCCTCGGGCATGGAGCGGGTGACCATCAAGCGGTTCGACCTGCTGATGGTGGAGCGCAGCGCCTTTATCATCGTGGTGATGACGGACACCAACGTGGTCCGCAACCGGCTGGTGCGGCTGCCTACTGATCTGAGCGAGCCCCAGCTCCAGCTGCTCAACACCCTGCTCAACACCACCTTTACCGGACTCACCCTGGAGGAGATCACCCCCGAGCTGATGCGGGTGGCCCAGCACGCCGCCGGCGACTCCTACGGGCTGATCAGCCTGGTGGTCTCCTTTGCCATCGAGGTCCTGGAGGAGCTGGAGCACCGGAAGGTGCACACGGCGGGCATCGCCCATCTCCTCGAGCACCCCGAATACCGCAGCCTGGAGAAGGCCCAGACTCTGATGAGCTACCTCTCCGAGGACAACGACCCCAGCCGCTTCCCCGTCCCCAAGGACAACCCCATGAGCATCCTCATCGGCCCGGAAAACGTAGCCGACGCCCTGAAGGACACCAGCGTGGTGGTGGCCAGCTATGACATCGGCGAAGGGATGCGGGGCGTCATCGGCGTGGTGGGTCCCACCCGTATGGATTACGCCAAAATCACCGCCCGCCTGTCCTATCTGGCCCAGGGCCTTTCCAAGCTGTTCGGACAGAGCGAGCTTCCCCCCGTGGAAGAGAACCATGACGGCAAGAAATAGGAGTGAGCACATAAGCTATGAGTAAAAAGGATAAGGAAAAGGAGCCCGTCTCCCAGCAGGAGACCCCCCAGGCCCCCCAGGAGGAGGCCGTGTCCCAGGCCGGAACGGCTGACGCCCCCGACAGCGCCCAGCTGACCGCCGCTCTGGAGTCCGCCGAAAAGGCTATGGCCGCCCTGAAGGAGAAGGAGGACCAGTTCCTCCGCCTGGCCGCCGAGTACGACAACTACCGCCGCCGCAGCCAGAAGGAAAAGGAATCGGCATGGAACGACGCCAAGTCGGAGACCGTGCTGGCCTTCCTCCCGGTGTACGACAATCTGGAGCGGGCCCTCAAGCAGGACACCGCCGACGAGGCCTTCAAAAAGGGCGTGGAGATGACCATGACCCAGCTGCGCGACATCCTCAAGAAGCTGGGCGTGGAGGAGATCCCCGCCCTGGGTCAGCCCTTTGACCCCAATCTCCACAACGCGGTGATGCACGTGGAGGATGACTCCGTGGGCGAAAACACCATTGTGGATGTGTTCCAGGCCGGCTTCAAGTCCGGCGACAAGGTGGTCCGGTTCGCTATGGTAAAAGTGGCGAATTAAAGAGAAGCGCTGAGCCGTCGTGAGCAGCCCGGATGGACCGGAGCGAGGGCGCGAAACCGAAGGGCCGCACAGCGGGCCTGTTTCAAGCCTGAGCCGCAGGGAAGCCGGGTGTCGCGAACAGGCGAAGCGTGACACCACCCATTCCACTCGTTAAAAAACAATTTCGATATATTGGAGGAAAAACACTATGTCTAAGATTATTGGTATCGACCTTGGTACAACCAACAGCTGCGTCTCCGTCATGGAGGGCGGCGAGGCCGTCGTCATCCCCAACGCGGAAGGAAACCGCACCACCCCCTCTGTCGTCGCCTTCTCCAAGGACGGCGAGCGTATGGTGGGCCAGGTGGCTAAGCGCCAGGCCATCACCAACCCCGACCGCACCGTGATGTCCATCAAGCGCCACATGGGCACCGACTACAAGGTGGACATTGACGGCAAGAAGTACACCCCCCAGGAGATCAGCGCCATGATCCTTCAGAAGCTGAAGGCGGACGCCGAGGCCTATCTGGGCGAGACCGTCACCGAGGCGGTCATCACCGTCCCCGCTTACTTCTCCGACTCCCAGCGTCAGGCCACCAAGGACGCCGGCCGCATCGCCGGTCTGGACGTGAAGCGTATCATCAACGAGCCTACCGCCGCTTCCGTGGCCTACGGCATCGATAAGGAGAAGCAGGACCAGAAGATCATGGTCTACGATCTGGGCGGCGGCACCTTCGATGTGTCCATCCTGGAGATCGGCGACGGCGTCATCGAGGTTCTGGCTACCTCCGGCGACACCCACCTTGGCGGCGATGACTTCGATCAGCACATCATGAACTGGATGGTGGACGAGTTCAAGAAGGAGTCCGGCATCGACCTGTCCGGCGATAAGGTGGCCATGCAGCGCCTGAAGGAGGCCGCCGAGAAGGCCAAGATCGAGCTGTCCGGCGTCACCTCCACCGCCATCAACCTGCCCTATATCACCGCCGACGCCACCGGCCCCAAGCACCTGGACCTGACCCTGACCCGGGCCAAGTTCGATCAGCTGACCGCCGACCTGGTGGAGCGGACCGCCGGTCCTGTCCGTCAGGCTATGAGCGACGCCGGCCTGTCCTCCTCCGACCTGTCCAAGGTCCTGCTGGTGGGCGGCTCCACCCGTATCCCCGCCGTGCAGGACATGGTCAAGAAGCTCACCGGCAAGGAGGGCTTCAAGGGCATCAACCCCGATGAGTGCGTGGCCATGGGCGCCGCCATCCAGGGCGGCGTGCTGGTGGGCGACGTGAAGGGCCTGTTGCTGCTGGATGTCACCCCCCTGTCCCTGGGCATCGAGACCATGGGCGGCGTGATGACCAAGCTCATCGAGCGCAACACCACCATCCCCGCCAAGAAGAGCCAGATCTTCACCACCGCCGCCGACAACCAGACCTCCGTGGAGGTCCACGTGCTCCAGGGCGAGCGTGAGATGGCCCAGTACAACAAGACCCTGGGCCGCTTCAACCTGGACGGCATCGCTCCCGCCCGCCGCGGCGTGCCTCAGATCGAGGTCACCTTCGACATCGACGCCAACGGCATTGTGAACGTGTCCGCCAAGGACCTGGGCACCGGCAAGGAGCAGCACATCACCATCACCTCCTCCACCAACATGTCCAAGGAGGACATCGACAAGGCCGTCCGCGAGGCCGAGCAGTTCGCCGCTGAGGACGCCAAGCGGAAGGAAGAGGTGGACGTGCGCAACCAGGGCGACCAGATGGTGTACCAGACCGAGAAGGTCATGGAGGACCTGAAGGATAAGCTGTCCGCCGAGGACAAGAACACCCTGGACGCCGCTCTGAACAAGCTGAAGGACGCTCTGAAGGGCACCGACACCAACGCCATCAAGACCGCCACCGAGGAGCTGGGCAAGGCCTTCTACCCCATCAGCGAGAAGCTGTACAGCCAGGCTGGCGGCCAGCAGGCCGGCCCCGGCCCCGACATGGGCGGCGCGGGCTTCGGCGGCGCTCAGGCCGGCCAGAGCGATAACGGCGACCCCAACGTGGTGGACGCCGACTACAAGGTCGTGGACGACGACAACAATAAGTAATTTCAACTGGGATATCAGGCGGGGGCTTGTCCCCCGCCGTTTCCCGCGTAAAGAGGTGAACTCCCATGCCAGATCAGAAACGGGATTATTATGAGGTCCTGGGCGTGTCCAAGAGTGCGTCGGACGACGAGATCAAGAAGGCCTACCGCAAGCTGGCCAAGCAATACCACCCGGACCTGAACCCCGGCGATAAGACCGCCGAGGCCAAATTCAAGGAGGTCAACGAGGCCTACGAGGTCCTGTCCGACAAGGACAAGCGGGCCAAGTACGACCAGTTCGGCCATGCCGGCGTTGACCCCAACTTCGGCGCGGGAGCCGGAGGACCCTTCGGCGGCTTCTCGGGCGCCGACTTCGGGGACATCGACCTGGGCGACATCTTCGGCTCCTTCTTCGGCGGCGGATTCGGCGGCGGCTCCTCCAGCAGCCGGCGCAACGGCCCCATGAAGGGCGACACCCTGCGGGCCGGTGTGACCATCACCTTTGAGGAAGCTGCCTTCGGCTGTGAGAAGGAGATCATCCTCAACCGGGAGGAGTCCTGCGACACCTGCCACGGCACCGGCTGTGAGCCGGGCACCACCGCCGAGATCTGCCCCAACTGCCGGGGCACCGGCACCGTCCGCATCCAGCGGGGCGGCGGGGCCTTTACCTTCGCCACCACCACCACCTGCCCCAAGTGCGGCGGCACGGGCAAGATCATCCACCAGCCCTGCAAGACCTGCAACGGCTCCGGCTCGGTGCGCAAGCAGCGCAAGATCACCGTAAAAATCCCCGCCGGCATCGACAACGGCCAGGCCGTGTCCCTGCGGGGTCAGGGCGGCGCGGGCCGCAACGGCGGTCCTGCCGGAGACCTGATCATCAGCGTCACCGTCCGGCCCCACGCCTTCTTCAAGCGGGACGGCACGTCCGTCTACATGGAGCAGCCGGTGTCCTTCCTCCAGGCCACCCTGGGCGCAGAGCTGGAGATCCCCACCATTGACGGCAAGGTGAAGTGGACCCTGCCCGAGGGCACCCAGCCGGGCACCACCTTCCGCCTGCGGGGTAAGGGCATCCCCTCCATCAACGGCAGAGGCCGCGGCGACCAGTTCGTCACGGTCCAGGTCCAGGTCCCCAGGAACCTGAGCCGGGAGCAGAAGGAGGCGTTGCACGCCTATGGCCAAGCCATGGGCGAGATTCCAGCGGACCATGAAGACGGCCTGAAGGGCTTCTTCGACAAGAAGCGGAAGAAGAAATAACCCCCCACCCCTGCGGTGCGGAGCATATGCCATAAAAAATAGAGGGCGGACTTTGGTCCGTCCCCTATTTTTTTGCGCCGATCTATGGTAGAATGACTCTGTGTTATGCCCTACGGCGGAGATGTCCTCCACCCCCGCCCATTCTGTCTCCGGAGGTCTGCCATGATGAACCTCATGCAGTATATCACCCCCACGCTGGTGCTCCCCATCGTGGTCCTGGCCGCCATGTTCTGCCTGCTGAGCTACTACCGCCACGCCATGTCCCCCCGGACAGGCACCCTGGAGTGGGTCACCGCGGCCAGCCGCACCCCCCGCCCCCTGTCCTTTCCCCGCCGCCGGTTCCCCATGCGGCGGAAGGACGCCCTGCCCCTGCTGCTGCTGACAGCGGTGTACGCCTTCACCGCCTTCTGGAACCTGGGATCCTTTACCAACCCCCAGTCCTTCTGCCAGCTCTCCGCCGGTCAGACCGTCACCTTCACTCTGGCCGAGCCCACCGCCATCTCCCGGGTCATGTACTACACCGGCCTGAATACCGGCAGCTACACCCTGGAGGCCAGCCCGGACGGCGAGACCTGGTATACCCTGCTCGCCTACGAGGATGAGGAGAACCACGTCTCCGGCCTGATCTGGAAGGAGAACAAGAGCGGCTCCACCCTGCCCGCCGGGCTGGACAGCGGCAACACCTCCGCCGCCCTCCACCAGAAGTACTCCGACCTGTTCAAGTGGATCGACAACTCCGTGCTGCGCACCGGAGAGGGCCCCGATCCCCTGTCCCTGGAGGTGCGGATGTTCCGCCTCACCGGCAACCCCGACAGCGGGGACCAGTGGCTGGAGCTGGGCGAGCTGGCCCTGTACGACACCGACGGAGCGCTCATCACCCTGCGGAACATCTCCTACACCGGCGAGGGCGCCTCCCCCCTGTTTGACGAGGGGGACACCGTGCCCGCCATGCCCACCTGGTACAACTCCTCCTACTTCGACGAGATCTACCACCCCCGCACCGCCTACGAGCACATCCGGGGCATCTACCCCTACGAGATCTCCCACCCGCCTCTGGGCAAGCTGATCATCGGCCTGGGCATCCGCATGTTCGGCCTGACCCCCTTCGGCTGGCGGTTCATGGGCGCCCTCTTCGGCGTGCTCATGGTGCCTCTGCTCTATGTGTTCCTGAAAAACCTGTTTGGCAAGACGGTGGTGGCCTTCTGCGGCACGGCTCTCTTCGCCTTTGACTTCATGCACCTGACCCAGACCCGCATCGCCACCATCGACACCTACGGCGTGTTCTTTATCCTGGCCATGTACTACTTCATGTACCGGTACCTGACCCTGCCCGCCGGCACCTCCTTCCGCAAGGGGGCCCTGCCCCTGTTCCTGTCCGGCCTTATGTGGGGTATCGGCGCGGCCAGCAAGTGGACCGTGATCTACGGCGCAGTGGGCCTGGCCCTGCTCTACTTCATCGGGCTCTACTTCAAGTGGCGGGACTGGCCCCAGGCCGAGGACGCCCCCCGGTTCGCCCCCTGGCTGGTCAAGACCCTGCTGTTCTCCGTGCTGTGCTTTGTGCTCATCCCGGCGGTGATCTACACCGCCTCCTACCTGCCCTACGCCGCCGCCAAGGGGGACACCAGCCTGGAGAACCTGATCAAGGTCATGTGGGACAATCAGGTCTACATGCTCACCTACCACGAGGGCGTCCACACCCCCCACCCCTACTCCTCCCGCTGGTATCAGTGGATCGTGGACGGCCGTCCCATCCTCTACTACCTGGACAACACCAGCGGCGCGTCCCAGGGCCTCAAGTGCGCCTTCGGCGCCTTCTCCAACCCCATCGTGTGCTGGGGCGGCCTGCTGGCCATGATCGCCTGCGCCGCCCAGTCCTTCCGCCGGTTCCGCTCCAAGATGCTCTTCTTCCTCCTGTCCGGCCTGGTGGCTGCCGGTGCGGTCATCGGCGTGGACGGGGTGCTCAGCGCCGAGCTGGACAATCTGGTCCGGCTGCGCAACCTGTGCCTGCTGGTGGGCGGGGTGCTCATCTACTGGGTACTGGGCTATCTGGCCAGCAGGGCCTTCCCCCGGTACTCGGCCAAGGCCATGTTCATCCTCATCGGCTATCTGTCCCAGCTGGTGCCCTGGATGTTCATCGGCCGCATCACCTTCGCCTACCACTACTTCCCCTCTATCCTCTTCCTGGTGCTGGCCCTGGCCTATGTGTTCAACGACCTGGCGGGCCGCAGGGCGCCCGGCTGGCGGGCGGCGGTCTACGGCACCACCGGCGGCGCCGTGGCCCTGTACGCCGCCTTCTACCCCGTGCTGGTGGGCATCATGGTCCCCATCTGGTACACCACCAACTTCCTGCGCTGGATCCCCGGCGCGTGGCCCTTCTGAGGAGGTGCGCTGTGTTCCTCTCCGACTACCACTCCCACAGTCTGGTGTCCTTTGACGGAAAATTCCCCATGATCGACATGGCCCAGGCCGCCGTGGCCGGTGGGCTCAATGAGCTGTGCATCACCGACCACTGCGACTTTTTGGATGAGAACGGCGTCCCGGTGCGCACCTACGACTGGGACAAGGCCCTGGCGGAATACGACGCCGCCGACGGCTTCCACAGCCGGACGGGCTTCTCCCTCCGGCTGGGCCTGGAGCTGGGCATGCCCTACCTGGACCCCGCCGTGGCGGAGCGCATCTGTGCCCAGCCCCGGCTGGACTTTGTGCTGGGTTCGGTCCACAACCAGTCCCCGGAGCGGGGCGGCGTGGACTTCTACTACGCCGACTACTCCACCGCCGCCGCCTGCCGGGAGGCTCTGGACGACTACTTTGCCTCTCTGGCCCTGCTGGCGGAGACCGATTTCTACGATGTGCTGGCCCATATCATCTACCCCCTGCGGTACATGAAGCCCGCCGACGGCCCCGTCACCCTGGAGGGCTACGAGGACCGTCTGGACGCCCTGCTCCGCACCGCCATCGGCCGGGGCAGGGGCATGGAGGTCAACACCTGGTGCGGCCGGACGCTGGAGGACTGGATGCCCCTGCTGAAGCGGTACCGCGCCCTGAGGGGCGAGATCGTCACCGTGGGCTCCGACGCCCACGCCCCCGACAACGTGGGCAAGGGGGTCCCCCAGGCCTTTGAGCTGCTGCGGGAGGCCGGGTTCCGCTATGTGACCGTATTCCGGCGGAGAAAGCCGGAATTTATCCCCATTATTTAAAAAACGGAGGTACCTGTTATGACGATTGCACTTGGTTCCGATCACGGCGGCTTTGCGCTCAAGGAACACATCAAGACCTACCTGGACAGCCGCGGCATTGCCTGGAAGGACTTCGGCTGCAACAGCACGGAGAGTTGCGACTACCCTGACTTCGGCGCCGCCGCCGCCAAGGCGGTGGCATCCGGCGAGTGCGAGAAGGGCATCGTCGTGTGCACCACCGGCATCGGCATCTCCATCACCGCCAACAAGATCAAGGGCATCCGCTGCGCCCTGTGCCGGGACGTGCTCTCCGCCCAGCTCACCCGCCAGCACAACAACGCCAACATGCTGGCCCTGGCCGGCGGCTTCACCGGCCCCTTTGAGGCCGACCACATCGTGGCCGCCTTCCTGGACACCCAGTTCGAGGGCGGCCGCCATGAGCGCCGGGTGAACAAGATCATGGCCCTGGAGAACTGAGCCCCTTCCACGCCATAAAAAATCAGGCATTGCCTTCCGGCAATGCCTGATTTTTTATACTCTTATCAGCCGCACTTGGAGTATCCGCAGTTGCGGCAGGTGACGCAGCCGCCCTCATGCTCCAGCTTGCTGCCGCACTCGGGGCAGAACTTGGCCAGCTTGGCCTCAGCGGGGGTCATATTGGGGTTCACCGGGCCCTTGGCGCGGGGCGCAGACGCCTTGGCGGACGCGGAGACGGTGGGCTGGGGCTTGTTGCCGTCGTGGGTGGCCTTGATGACCTTCTCGATGGACTTGGCGATGGCGTCGGGGCAGGAGGTGACGGGCACGCCGGGCTGGCGCAGGCAGGAGGGGCAGCGAATGCCCTTGAGCTGCTGGATGATCTCCTTGGGGTCCATGCCGGAGCGGATACCCACGCTCACCAGACGGGCGGTGGCCTCACTCTGGCTGGGACAGCCGCCGGCCCGGCCGGTGTTGGTGAACACCTCGCAGATGCCGGTCTCATCGTAGTTGACGGTGATATACAGGTTGCCGCAGCCGATCTTCACCTTCTCGGTAAAGCCGCTGGTGACGGCGGGACGGGGACGGGGCAGGATGGTGCCGTAGGCGCTGGTCTTCATGACGCAGGCGGCACCGTCACAGCTGGCCTCCAGCACGGCGTCCACCATGGGGTCGCCGGTGGTGTCCTTCTTCTCCGCCTTGTCCTTGCCGTCGTTGACCTTGCCGATGTTGAGCACCTGCTCGTCACGGCTGCCGTCCCGGTAGATGGTGGTGCCCTTGCAGCCCAGCTTGTAGGCCAGGGTATACACCTCGGCCACCTCCTCCTTGGTGGCGGAGTTGGGGAAGTTCACCGTCTTGCTGACGGCGTTGTCGGTATAGGCCTGGAAGGCGGCCTGCATCTTCACGTGCCAGATGGGGGACACGTCGTGGGCGCAGACAAAGACCCGCTTGATGTCCTCGGGGATGCCGTCCACGTGGGCCAGGCTGCCCTGCTCCACGATCTGGCGCATCAGCGCGTCGGAGTAGAGGCCCCGGGAGACCAGCACGTTCTTGAGGATCTGGTTGGTCTCGATCAGGTGGGTGTTGTCCATCACGTTGCGGATATAGGCGTAGGCAAACACGGGCTCCACGCCGGAGGACACGCCGGCGATGATGGACAGGGTGCCGGTGGGGGCGATGGTGGTGACGGTGGCGTTGCGGAGGGGCTTGCCGTTGCGGTAGGTGCTCTCGCTGAACAGGGGGAAGGCGCCCCGGACCTGGGCCAGGGCCTGGCTCTCCTCGTGGCCGATGGTGTTCACCAGCTCCATGACCTCCCGGGCCATGGCCACGCCCTGGTCGCTGTTGTAGGGGATGCCCATGTAGAGCAGCATGTCGGCAAAGCCCATGACGCCCAGGCCGATCTTCCGGGTGGAGCGGGTCATGGCGTCGATCTCGGGCAGGGGGTACTTGTTGACCTCAATGACGTTGTCCAGGAAGTGGACTGCATTGCGGATGGTGGTGGTCAGCTTGTCCTTGTCCAGCACCCAGCGGCCGTCCTCCTCCTTCAGGTGGGTCACCAGGTTGATGGAGCCCAGATTGCAGGCCTCGTAGGGCAGCAGGGGCTGCTCGCCGCAGGGGTTGGTGGACTCGATCTCGCCCTGCTGGGGGCAGGGGTTGTCCCGGTTGAGCCGGTCCAGGAAGATGATGCCGGGCTCGCCGGTCTGCCAGGCGGAGGAGACGATCTTGTCAAAGACCTCCCGGGCGCTGAGGGTGCCGGTCACCTTGTGGGAGGCGGGGTCCACCAGCTCGTAGCTTCCCCCGTTCTCCACGGCCTGCATGAACTTCTCGGTGATGCCCACGGAGATATTGAAGTTGGTGATCTCCTTGGTGTCGTTCTTGCAGGTGATGAAGTCCAGGATGTCGGGGTGGTCCACCCGGAGGATGCCCATGTTGGCGCCCCGGCGGGTGCCGCCCTGCTTCACCGCCTCGGTGGCGGCGTTGAACACCTTCATGAAGGAGATGGGGCCGCTGGCCACGCCGCCGGTGGAGTTGACGGTGGAGCCACGGGGACGCAGCCGGGAGAAGGAGAAGCCGGTGCCGCCGCCGGACTTGTGGATGAGGGCGGCGTTCTTGATGGCGTCAAAGATCTCCTCCATGGAGTCCCCCACGGGGAGGACAAAGCAGGCGGACAGCTGGCCCAGAGGGCGGCCGGCGTTCATCAGGGTGGGGGAGTTGGGCAGGAAATCCAGCCCGGTCATCATGTCGTAGAAGCACCGGGCGGTGGCGGCCACGTCGGCCTTGGGGTCAAAGGAGGCGTCCGCCGCCGCGATGGCGTTGGCCACCCGGTGGAACAGCTCCTCCACCGTCTCGGTGGGCTCCCCCTTCTCGTCGCGGATCAGATATCGCTTCTCCAGCACGGCTCTTGCGTTCTCGGAAATCGCCATGTCGTTCTTCCTTTCTTCCGGTAGGTTTATAGGCCGCCGGGGCGTGGGCCCCTGTTTCCGGCCAAAGCAAGACCCGCTCTCACAGTGAGGCGGGTCGGATCGGTCACGCAATATATTGTATCATGATGACGGCTTCTGTCAACATGTTGTTCTTCCCATTCCGCGTAGAATTTTGGCCCTCATTCTTGTGGAAAAAAAGCGATTGACAGCCAACTGTCCGGAAGGGCGCGGGAATTTCGCCTTGACAGCATTGCCTCCCTGTCATACAATTTAGGATACCCATTGCCCCCTTTTTTCAACAGATGGGCAAAATCCGTCTTCACAGGAGGGATACAGTCATGCTTTTTCTGGGGTGCTCAGGCCGTTTTCCCTCCGGGGAGCGAATGTGAAGGGCCTCCCACCGGAGCGACGGCTCCCATCATACAAGCGGAAGGAGACTTCACCATGATCGAGATTCAGCATCTGCAAAAGACCTTCCCCACGCCGGACGGCACGTTCACCGCTCTGGAGGACGTGAACCTGACCATCCGGGACGGGGATATATTCGGCATTGTGGGCATGAGCGGCGCGGGCAAATCCACGCTGGTGCGCTGCATCAACCTGCTGGAGCGGCCCACCTCCGGCCATGTGATCATTGACAGGGAGGACATGACCGCCCTCTCCCCCAAGGCGCTGCGGGAAAAGCGGCGCTCCATCAGCATGATCTTCCAGCAGTTCAACCTGCTCATGCAGCGCACCTGTCTGGACAACATCTGCTTCCCCATGGAGATTGCGGGCGTGCCCAAGGCCAAGGCCCGGCTCAAGGCCAGGGAGCTGCTGGAGACCGTGGGCCTGCCCGACAAGGCCGACTCCTACCCCGCCCAGCTCTCCGGCGGCCAGAAGCAGCGCATCGCCATCGCCCGGGCCCTGGCCAGCAACCCCAAAATGCTCCTGTGCGACGAGGCCACCTCCGCCCTGGACCCCACCACCACCCGCTCCATCCTGCGGCTCATTCAGGACATCAACAGGCGGCTGGGCATCACGGTCATCGTCATCACCCACGAGATGGCGGTGGTGGAGGAGATCTGTTCCCACGTGGCGGTGCTGGAGCACGGCCACGTGATGGAGACCGGCACCGTTGAGGAGGTCTTTTCCAACCCCAAGAGCGAGGCCGGCCGGCGGCTGGTGTTCCCCGACGGGGTGGCCCTGGACCAGTTCCCCGTGGCCAAGGTGGTGCGGGTGGTGTTCAACGGCGGCTCCTCCTACGAGCCCCTCATCGCCTCCCTGGCCATTGACTGCGGCGTGAAGGTGAACATTCTGGGCGCCGACACCCGGAACATCGACGGCAAGGCCTTCGGCTCCATGCTGCTGGGCCTGCCCCAGGACAGCACCGAGGCCGCCAAGGCCATGAACTATCTGAAGAGTCAGCGTGATGTCACCGTAGAGGAGGTGCAGGACTACCATGGATAAGTTTCTTGCGGATCTGACCGACGCTTTCTCCAATCCTGCCCTGTGGGAGGAGTTCCGGGCGGGCACCTGGGAGACTCTGTACTCCACCGTCATCGCCACCTTCTTGGCCTGCGTCCTGGGCCTGGTGCTGGGCGTGCTGCTGGTGGTGGGCGAGAAGGACGGCGTCCGCCCCCTGCCCGCCCCGGTGATGAGCGCCCTCAATTTTGTCATCAATATCCTCCGCTCCGTGCCCTTCCTCATCCTGATGCTCATGGTGCTCCCCCTGAGCAAGGTGCTGCTGGGCACCCGCATCGGCACCCTGGCCTCCATCCCGCCCCTCATCATTGCCGCCGCCCCCTTTGTGGCCCGGCTGGTGGAGACCTCCCTGCGGGAGGTGGACAAGGGCGTCATTGAGGCCGCCCAGTCCATGGGCTGCTCCCCCTTCCAGATCATCTGGAAGGTCATCCTGCCCGAGAGCAAGCCCTCCCTCATCGCCGGCGCCACCACCGCCTTTATCACCATCCTCAGCTACGGCGCCATGGCAGGCGCCATCGGCGGCGGCGGCCTGGGCAAGATCGCCATCAACTACGGCTACAACAAGTATAACTACGCCGTCATGCTTATCGCGGTCATCTTCATCGTCATCCTGGTGCAGATCTTCCAGTCCCTGGGCACCTGGCTGGCGGTGCGCAGCGACAAGCGGCTCACCCACACCCGCCGCAGAAAAAAGTCCAAGCGCAAGTAATCCATCTTGCGCCCTCCGGCAGGCCGCCCCCATGGGGCGGCCTGCCTTGTTTTGTTTTTCACAAAGTCTGGACATTTTCCGCTTGAATCCCCGTTTTTTCTCCCCTTCCTCCGGCTTGCCAAAACTTTTTCACCGTCCTTTTGTGCAGAATACACAATTGACTTTCCCGCCGGAGCGGTATACACTAATCCCAAGTTCCAAGACAACTGAACAGGCTTACCCAAAGGCAAGGAAGAGAAGAGTAAGCTGGGAGATACGTCACAGAGAGCCCGGATTGGTGGAAACGGGTACGGAAGGCCTGGCCGAACATGGTCTCGGAGCCGCGCACCGAGTGTATCTGCATTAGGCTGCGACGGGAGCGCCCGTGACAGCGCAGGAGTATCGGAGTTTCTCCCGTACTTCATAAGGCCCGCATCCGTGAGGAGCGGGTGAAGCAAGGTGGTACCACGAAGCCAAAGGCTCTCGTCCTTGATGATGCATCAAGGGCGTTTTTTGTTGCCCAAAATGCCAAAAACAGCCTGAAATCGATGTCGGCTGCTCCGGCGGTACCCCGGGACAGTTTACATAACCCTAATCAATCCAACAGAAAAGGAGAAATACATCATGAAGAAGCTCACCTCTCTGCTCCTCACCGGCGCTCTGGCTCTGGGCCTGCTGGCCGGCTGCTCCAGCGCCCCCACCGGCGGCGACACCGGCACCCCCCAGTCCTCCGCCCCCGCTCAGTCCTCCGAGTCCGCCCAGCCCTCTGCGTCCACCCCCGCCGAGGGCACCACCATCACCGTGGCCGCCTCCCCCACGCCCCACGCCGAGATCCTGAAGGTAGCCAAGGAGGTCCTGGCCCAGCAGGGCATCACCCTGGAGATCAAGGAGTTCACCGACTACATCCAGCCCAACCTGGCCACCGAGGAGGGCGAGGTGGACGCCAACTACTTCCAGCACATCACCTACCTGAACAACTTCAACGAGGAGAACGGCACCCACCTGGTGAGCGCCGCTGAGATCCACTACGAGCCCTTCGGCATCTACGCCGGCACCACCGCCTCCCTGGACGACCTGCCCGACGGCGCCAAGGTGGGCGTGCCCAACGACCCCACCAACGAGGGCCGCGCCCTGCTCCTGCTCCAGCAGGAGGGCCTCATCACCCTGAAGGAGGGCGTAGGCCTGACCGCCACCAAGCTGGACATCGCTGAGAACCCCAAGAACCTGCAGATCGAGGAGCTGGAGGCCGCCCAGCTGCCCCGCTCCCTGGACAGCCTGGACCTGGCCGTCATCAACGGCAACTACGCCCTTCAGGCCGGTCTGAACGCCGCCGACGCCTTGGCTGTCGAGTCCACCGACGGCGAGGCCGCCCAGGCCTATGTGAACGTGCTGGCCGTCAAGGAGGGCCGGGAGAACGACCCCGCCATCCAGGCTCTGGTGGCCGCCCTCCAGTCCGACGAGGTCAAGGCCTTCATGGAGGAGACCTGGCCCGGCGCCGTGGTGCCCATGTTCTAATGGTTGACAACCGGCTGTCCCTCTGCTAAAATGTTGGAAAATGTCCCGGCAGGGCCGGGACATTTTCTCAAATTAATTTCATAGTATTCATACTGAATAAGGAGGAAATAAAATGAAGATCGCACACTCCCTCATTGACCTCATCGGCAACACCCCCCTGCTCCGTCTGGAGCGGTACGAATCCGCCAACCACCTGCCCGCCGCTCTGCTGGCCAAGCTGGAGTGCTTCAACCCTCTTTCCTCCGCCAAGGACCGGGCCGCCAAGTACATGATCGAGGACGCGGAGGCCAAGGGCCTGCTCAAGCCGGGCACCGTCATCGTAGAGCCCACCAGCGGCAACACCGGCGTGGGCCTGAGCTATATCGCCGCCATCAAGGGCTATCAGGTCATCCTCACCATGCCCGAGACCATGAGCCTGGAGCGGCGGAACCTGCTCTCCGCTCTGGGGGCCAAGCTGGAGCTGACCCCCGGCGCTCAGGGCATGAAGGGCGCCATCGCCAGGGCGGAGGAGCTGCTGCGCACCCTGCCCTCCGCCTGGATGCCCGGCCAATTCGACAACCCGGCCAACGCCAAGGCCCACTACGAGACCACTGGCCCTGAGATCTGGCGGGACACCGACGGTAAGGTGGACGTGCTGGTGGCGGGCGTGGGCTCCGGCGGCACCGTCACCGGCGCGGGCCGCTACCTGAAGGAGCAGAACCCCGCCATTGAGGTCGTCGCCGTGGAGCCCGCCGAGTCCCCGGTGCTCTCCGGCGGCCAGGCCGGGCCCCACAAGATCCAGGGCATCGGCGCGGGCTTCGTACCCTCGGTCCTGGACCGCTCCGTGGTGGACCGGGTCATTACCGTCCCCGGCGACGACGCCTTTGCCGCCAGCCGGGCCCTGGCCCAGACCGAAGGCCTGCTGGTGGGCATCTCCTCCGGCGCGGCCCTGTCTGCCGCTGCTTCCCTGGCCAGGGAGGACGCCTACCGCGGCAAGAACATTGTGGTGGTGCTCCCCGACACCGGCGAGCGCTACCTGTCCACCGGTCTGTTCCAGAAGAGCGAATAAACAGCCATGGCGGCCCGTCGAAATCCGGCGGGCCGCCGCGGCTGTTTATATTGTTGACAATTGCCTTTTCTTGTGATACATTATTTATGCAAAATAGCCAAATTCTTTCGTACCGCCATTTAAGAAAGGAGTACGCCAATGCAGTAATGTAGCAGCAGTATCCCGGCATATTCGAGAAGAAGAAATCATCTGGTCTGTTGCAAAGGAGATGCTGGAGCAGCTGCCCAGTGATGAGGCCGGGCTTGTCGAGATGGGGTTGATTACGCCCGAAGAATGCGTCAGTAACCGTCCGATGCCCGCGTCTCTAGCGGCCACAAATTACGGCCCCTATACCACGCTCAATATGCCTTCTATCGCAGCTTATATTATGATAACATCTCTGTCTGAGCGGGGCCGCCCCTCTGTCGTGAACTGTTCAGATAAGACATGTTATCAGTTTGTATCTGATGAGGGCACCGTATACGTTACGACGGACGTATTTGATCAGGCAAGTGCATATGGACAATACCCCAGCAACGATACTATTTCGGAAGATGTCACAGAGTATCTGAATAGCGGCATTACCAAGGGATATTATTCCTGTAAATTCAATATCTATTCCGCGGACGGCGGCCAGTATGTGGATATGACGCTTTATTGTGTTCAGGTGGGAAAAATGGGTTCGGATGAAATAGTTCCCAGCATCAAAATTCAGGATTCCGTCACCACTTACAGCGATTTTGCTGTAATTAATCCCGGTAGTGTTGGGGACGCGCTCATTTCAAAACCGGATCTTGAACTTCAAATGGTAAACGCCGGCGATGCCGAAGCTTACTTTAACGCATTTTATGTGAAGGGAAAAGGTACGGGCAGCTCTGTCAATGTGAGCAAGCTGCTCTCCGTGGGTTATCTGGGCTATCAGATTGCCTCCTCGGTTCCCCCCCTGACCATTGCGACAGCCTACGCTGTCTTGGGTACGGCGCTTGACTTGGAACCCAGCAGCAGTGGTTTTTTGACGAAAACGGCTTCTTTGAGCAACCCCGGAAAAAAGATCTATGTTTACAGCTGTGCGCTTCAGTCCACTTACAATCTTGCAAACGTGGGAGATTACTTCCAGATGTGTATTGGTGTTGGCAATATCAACAGCGGATGTGAATATGCAGTTACCGTATCCATATAACGCCAGGCCGTTCCGCTCGGTGCGGCTGGCAGAAGAGAAGTACGGCTGTCCGGAGAGGGGGAGACCACAATGAAACGGATACGGGCCGGGGCGCTATCGTTCCTTCAAAAGCTGCGGGCCATTCCGGCGGAGCACAAGAAACTCTTCGCTCTCCTGCTCTTCCCTGTCCTTGTTTTTACCGTTGTGACCGTCTCCGACGCATACCGAGGCTGGAAGCGCGCGGGGGGAGATCTCCCTCTGAACTGCACCTATGACAGGGAACACAATGTCCTGACCATTTACGCCCAGAACGGAACCAGGATTGACCATTACGACCGCTTCGCCCAGCCTTATCCACCCATCCCGGTCGCCTCGGATCTGGAGGCCACAGGGGAATCCGATCCGCAGTCCTTTTCCTTCCAGCTCTTTGAGGGGGGAGATCCGGAATGCCTGAATGTCTTTGTCTACCTGAAGGTGAAGGATTCCATGGACAGTTATGAATTCTATATCATTCACGAAGAGGTAGGATTGCGAGTCGAGATGTGTCAGCCTGGCGGACTGATAAAGGTACATAATTGGATGTTTTAGAAAATGATGCAAACAGCCATGGCGGCCCGCCGGATTCCGGCGGGCCGCCTGTTTTCCCTTATTTTCCCCTCAGCCGCGCCCGAATCAGCCCAGGCAGGGCGTCCCGGTTGTCCTCGGTGACTGTGATAAGCTCCACATTGGGGTGGTCAGCGATGGTCTTGGTCCACCCCGGGAAGCCCTCCCGCACCACGCCCAGCACCGGCGTGTCCCCCTCCAGCTTTTCCAGAATGGCCTGCTGAAAGGCCAAGGCGTCCCGCTCCAGGCGGCCGCACTCGTCCATCACCCACAGTGTGGGCGTCCCGGTCAGGCAGGCGGTGCCCAGGGCGTCAAACCGGCCGTGGATGGCCTCCGGCGCACAGCCGTTGAAAAACTTCACCACCGCATGGTCCTGGTCGTACCTGGCAGGCTCCACCGCGCTCCACAGGTAGAGCAGCCGCTCCGGGCAGGCCCGGTCGGGGCCAAAGCCGGTACGGAAGCCCCCTACCGCCCCGCTCCATGCCTCCAGCACCCGGGTGATGACCGTGCTCTTGCCGCACTGGACCGAGCCGGTTAGAAAAATATGTCTCATGCAAACCTCCAAAAATATTGACAAGCAGCCTCAAAAATAGTATACTTTTTACAATACCCCCGTGGGACACCTTGTTCCCACTGTCTTTCACGTGGTATCATACTCCGGTTTTTTCCACAATTCAATATTCTCCGAGCCCCTGCGCCTACGGCTTTGCTATGGCGCCCGGGCCGTGGACGCCGCCACGGCGTCCTTTCAGGGTCTGTGCTGGAAACGGACAGGCCTTCCGTGTTTGAGAAGGAGAGGTTTTTTCAGGCTGTACCGCTGTATGCGCGGTATGGTTTGATTGTTGTTGCCTCCGTCCTCTCGACGGAGGTTTTTTTGTCCCCTTTTTCGCCCGCTCGGAGAAACAGAGAGGAGCTCCGCCCATGCCGTCTGCATCGCCCCATGGGGGCAGAAGAAAAGTCCTGATCATTCTGATTATGCTGGTTTTGCTGGTGTGTACCGCCATTTTGTCCTTTGGTCTGGGCCGGTACCCCATCACACCGGCGGAGCTGGCGGGCATTGTGCTCTCCCGCTTTTTCCCCATTGAGCAGTTCTGGGCCGACACCATGGTAAACGTGTTCTTCAACGTCCGCCTGCCCCGCATCATCATGGCCTGTCTGGTGGGCTGCTGCCTGTCCGCTGCCGGCTGCGCCTACCAGGGCATCTTCCAGAACCCCATGGCCTCCCCCGACATCCTGGGTGCCACCAAGGGCTCCGCCTTCGGCGCCTCGGTGGCCATTATCGCCGGGTTCGGCGCCCAGCTCATCATGCTGATGGCCTTCGGCTTCGGCATCCTGACCGTAGTGCTGGTGTGGCTGGTGAGCAGCAAGGCCAAGGGCAAGCGGGTCATGAGCCTGATTTTGTCCGGTATCGTCATCAGCTCCCTCTTTGAGGCGGGCACCTCCTACATCAAGCTGGTGGCCGACCCCAACGAGGCCCTGCCCAAGATCACCTACTGGCTCATGGGCAGCCTGTCGGGCACCACCCGGGACAAGGTGTCCTTTGTGTTCCTGCCCATGCTGATCGGCCTGGTGATTCTGTTTGTGCTCCGGTGGCAGCTGGGCGTACTCACCATGGGCGACGAGGAGGCCCGCACCATGGGCGTCAACGCCAAGGTGGTGCGGCCGCTGATCATCCTGGCCTCCACCCTCATCACCGCCGCGTCGGTGTCGGTGTGCGGCGCCATCGGCTGGGTGGGCCTGGTGATCCCCCACCTGTGCCGCCGCCTGGTGGGCAGCAACACCCGGTACCTGATGCCCGCCTCCATGGTGGGCGGGGCGCTGTTCCTGCTCATCGTGGACAATATCTCCCGCAACCTCTACGCCACCGAGCTGCCCATCGGCATCCTCACCGCCTTTGTGGGCGCGCCCTTCTTCCTCTATCTGATGATGAAGGGAGGCGATGTGACGTGAGCATTGAGGTCAAACATCTCTCCTTCTCCTACGGAAAGCGGCAGGTGCTCAAGGATGTCAGCTTCTCCGTGGGCAAGGGCCGGCTCCTCTCGGTGCTGGGCCCCAACGGCGTGGGCAAGAGCACCCTGTTCCGCTGCATTCTGGGCCTGCTCCACGGCTTCCAGGGCGAGATCACCGTGGACGGCGCGTCGGTCAGCAGCCTGGGCGCCCGAGACCTGGCCCGCCGGGTGGCCTACATCCCCCAGTCCAACTACCCGGCCTTTCAGTACAGTGTGTTCGACATGGTCCTCATGGGCACCACGGCCCAGAGCAAGGGCTTCTCGCCCCCCGGCCCCAAGCAGGAGGCCGCCGCCCGGGAGGCCCTGGAGCGGCTGGACATCGGCCACCTGGCCGAGCGGAGCTACACCCGCCTGTCCGGCGGCGAGCGGCAGCTGGTGCTCATCGCCCGCGCCCTGGCCCAGCAGTCCACCGTGCTGCTGATGGACGAGCCCACCGCCAACCTGGACTACGGCAACCAGATCCGGGTGCTCACCAAGGTGCGGGCTCTGGCCGACGCGGGATACACCGTCATCCAGTCCACCCACAACCCGGAGCAGTCCTATCTCTTCTCCCACCAGATCCTGGCCATGAAGGACGGCCAGGTCCTCTCCCACGGCACCCCCGACGAGGTGATGAACGAGGACCTGATCCGGGCCCTCTACGGCATCGACGCCGAGGTGGTGCCCCTACGGGACGGACGGATGCGGGTGTGCATCCCCCGGGATCTCCCCACGTTTTCCCCCTGCGAGCAGGTGGAACATACAGCCGCTTCAACACAGTAAGGAGGATTTTTATGAAACAGAAAGCCCTGTCTCTGCTGCTGGCTCTGGCCATGGTGGTCTCCCTGGCCGCCTGCACCCAGAGCACCCCCGCTTCCAGCCCGTCGGCCTCCGGCTCCCCCGAGCCCTCCGTCTCCCAGACCCCCAGCGCCCAGCCCTCTGAGGAGAACACCGCCGACACCGTCATGTTCACCGACTCCTGCGGCCGCACGGTGGAGCTCCCCGCCCAGATCGACCGCATCGCCCCCTCCGGCCCCATGGCCCAGATCGTGCTCTTCGCCCTGTGCCCCGACAAGTTCGTGGGCCTGGCCAGCGAGTGGGACCCGGGCGCTGAGCAGTTTATCGACGCCAAGTATTACAACCTGCCCGCCCTGGGCCAGCTCTACGGCTCCATCGCCGGTGAGCTGAACCTGGAGACCCTGGCCGCCGCCGATCCCCAGGTGATCATCGATATCGGCGAGCCCAAGGACTCCATCGTGGAGGACATGGACGCCATCACCGAGCAGCTGGGCATCCCCTCCGTCCACGTCGACGCCAACACCGCCACCATGGGCGACACCTACCGCATGCTGGGCCAGCTGCTGGGCATGGAGGAGGAGGCCGCCGTCATCGCCGACTACTGCGACGAGATCTACAACAACACCGTCTCCATGATGGAGACCATCGGCGACAACAAGGCCAACATCCTCTACTGCCTGGGCGACCAGGGCCTGAACGTCATCGCCCAGAACTCCTACCACGCCGAGGTCATCGATCTGATGACCAACAACCTGGCCGTGGTGGACTCCCCCTCCTCCAAGGGCACCGGCAACGAGGTGGACATGGAGCAGCTCCTCCTCTGGAACCCGGACATCATCCTCTTCGCCCCCGACAGCTACTATGACCAGGTGGCCGACGACCCGGTGTGGCAGGACCTGACCGCCATCCAGAACGGCGACTACTACGAGGTGCCCTTCGGGCCCTACAACTGGATGGGCTTCCCCCCCTCCGTCAACCGCTATCTGGGCATGCTGTGGATGGGCGCCCTCCTCTACCCCGACCAGATCGACTATGACCTGTACACCGAGGTGGCCCGGTACTATGACATCTTCTACCACTGCGACCTGACCCAGGAGCAGTTCGACGCCCTCACCGCCAACTCCATCGGCAAGCTGGCGGGCTGAGCCTGAGCAAACCAAAAAGAGCTGCGGCGCATCTGCGCCGCAGCTCTTTTTTACTGGATTTATACCCTCTCTTCTGGTATGCTGGTGATAAGGAAGAGCGGCTTTTCGTACACGATAAGGAGGGACCCGGCATGAAACGGTTTTTCACTCTGCTCCTGTCCCTGGGCCTTGCCCTGGCGCTGGCCGCCTGCGGCCCTGTGGAGGAATCCCCCGCCCCCAGCGGCACCGCGCCATCTCCCGTTGGGAGCGTTCAGTCCACCCCGCCGCCGGAGGAGAGCCAGCCGTCGGAGACGCCTCCTGAACCCACGCCGCCCCAGGACAGTCAGCCGCCGGAGGAGACCCCTCCCGCTGAGACGGAGGATTCGGAGCCGGTCGTCTCGGCGGACTACGCGGACCCGGACCTGCTCGCCCGGCCGGAGGACTATGACCTGCTGGTGCTGGACGAGAGCGAGTACCGGGTGGACGTGGCCATCACCGCCACTGAGACGGTCACCGACATCCAGGTGGTATCCATCCCTATGGACGATATGGGCTTCCGGCTGGGGGCGGTTCTGGGCACCCTGGACGCCATCACGCCCGGCCGCCCCTTTGTGGTGGCCATGGCCTTCCCCGGCGACATGCCCAATACCGCCCTGGTCTTTACCGATTCGGCCGGCGCCGTCCATTATTGCGCCATCTCCATGAGCGGCAAGGACGGCTCCTTGCTGCTCACGCCCTTTGAGCCTGTCCAGGACTGAGCCTCACGCCTCGGGGCACTTCTCCCGGTAGCGCTTCACCAGGTCGGCCAGGGTGATGTTGTCCACCACATTGTCCACCGCGTCCTGGATCTGCTGCCACACCTCCAGGGTGACGCAGCGATCCGCCCGGCCGCAGCAGGCCCCGCCGGACACGCAGCTCACCGGGGCCAGGTTGCCCTCCAGCTGGCGGAGGATCTCCCCCACGGTGTACTCCTCAGGCGCCCGGGTCAGCAGATAGCCGCCCCCCGCGCCCCGGACGCTGCGGACCAGGCCGCCCCGGGCCAGCTGGGTGACGATCTGTTCCAGATATTTATCGGAGATCTCCTGCCGCTCGGCCACGTCCCGCAGGGGGACGGCGGAGTCTCCAGGCTGGACCGCCAGGTCCAGCATCAAACGAAGGGCATAGCGGCCCTTGGTGGAAATTTTCATGTCAGTGGCTCCTCTTCATCAGGTAGTTATAACTATATTACCACGGGTTTGGTAGGAATTCAAGCAAAAAAAGCTCTTGACTTTAACAACAAAAAGTGTTAAAGTCACGGTATCAACAGGAGAGGAGCTCCACCATGGCGCTGTGCTTCGGCTATGCATATGGCTATTACCGCTATTACCGTAGCGGTCATTTTGCCTGCCCATAACCGGTTTGCCAGCTGGGAGCACTCCCTCATCGGAGAACACACCGCGGCGGTCCGTTTTGGGCCGCCGCGTTTTCTTTTGCGCGGCGGCGGGAACCGCCGGAATGAGAAAGGATGAAATTGATATGGTCGTGATTTTAAAGCCTGATTTTACCGCGGAGCAGATGGACGAGGCCATCCGCGCCATGGAGGCCGGCGGGGTCAAGGTGATGGTGTCCAAGGGCACCGAGACCACCATCCTGGGCGCCGAGGGCGACACCAGCCGTCTGGACGAGGAGAAGCTGTCCCAGCTGCCCGGCGTGGAGCGGGTCATGCGGATCAGCGAGCCCTTCAAGAAGGCCAACCGGAAGTTCCACCCCGACGACTCGGTCATCGACCTGGGCGGCGGCGTGACGGTGGGCGGCAGCAAGCTGGCCGTCATCGCCGGGCCCTGCTCGGTGGAGAGTGAGGAGCAGATCGTGGGCGTGGCCAGGGCGGTGCAGGCCGCCGGGGCCGTGGCCCTCCGGGGCGGCGCCTACAAGCCCCGCACCTCCCCCTACGCCTTCCAGGGCATGGGCTCCCGGGGCATCGAGCTGCTGCGGGAGGCCAGAGAGGCCACCGGCCTGCCCATTGTCACCGAGCTGATGAGCGCCGACCAGATCCCCCTCTTTGAGGCCTGCGTGGATGTGATCCAGGTGGGGGCCCGGAACATGCAGAACTTCGACCTGCTCAAGAAGCTGGGCAAGGTCAACAAGCCCATTCTGCTCAAGCGGGGCCTCAGCTCCACCATTGAGGAGTGGATCATGTCCGCCGAGTACATCCTGGCCGGCGGCAATCCCAACGTGATCCTCTGCGAGCGGGGCATCCGCACCTTTGAGACCTACACCCGCAACACCCTGGACCTGTCCGCCGTGCTGGCGGCCAAGCAGATGACCCACCTGCCCGTGGTGGTGGACCCGTCCCACGCCTGCGGCAAGGCCTGGATGGTGGAGCGGATGAGTCTGGCCGCCGTGGCCGCCGGCGCCGACGGTCTGCTCATCGAGGTCCACAACGACCCCAAGAACGCCCTGTGCGACGGCGCCCAGTCCATCACCCCCGACCAGTTCAAGGACCTGATGGGCAAGATCCGCAGCGTGGCCGCCTGCGTGGGCCGCAGCGTGTAAAGGGAGGTCTTTTTCATGTCAAAAACCATTGCTGTCATCGGCCTGGGCCTGATCGGGGGCTCCATGGCCCTGGCTTTGAAGGGCTTTGAGGATTTTGAGATCGTGGGTGTGGACGTGTCGGAGCCCACCCTCCGCTTCGCCGCGGAGCACGGCGTGGGCGACCGCATCACCGCCGACGCCGGAGAGGTGGTGCCCCAGGCGGACATGACCATCCTGTGCCTCCACCCCAGGGGCATCACCCGGTTCCTGGAGGAGTACAAGGACCGGTTCAAGCCAGGCAGCCTGGTCACCGACGTGTGCGGCATCAAGACCGCCATCATGGCGGCGGCGGAGGTGCTGCCACCCGAGGTGGACTTCATCGGCTGCCACCCCATGGCGGGCACCGAGTTCTCCGGCATTGAGCACGCCTTTGGGGAGATGTTTCAGAAGTCCCACCTGATTCTCACCCCCCGGGAGAGCAGCAAGGCGGAGCATATCGCCCTGATGGAGCGTCTGGCCGACTACATCGGCTGCAAGGACGTGGTGCGCACCACCCCGGAGGAGCACGACGCCATCCTGGCCTACACCAGCCAGATGATGCACATCATCGCGGTCTCGGTGTGCGACGACCCCATGCTCTTCACCTGCAAGGGTTTTGAGGGCAGCTCCTTCCGGGGATGCACCCGGGTGGCCGCCCTGGACGTGGGGCTGTGGACCCAGCTCTTCTCCATGAACGCCCCCGCCCTGCTCACCGCCCTGGACCGGCTGGAGGAGAATCTCCACGCCTACCGGGAGGCCATCGCCTCGGGGGACACCAAGCTGCTGTCCGAAAAGCTGGCCTATTCCGCCGGACGGAAGCGGAAGATGAACCTGGAGGGCCCCGACCTGCTCAGCCTGGACTAAAGATCAGCGGCGCATCCCGAATATGGGATGCGCCGCTTGCTTTTACTCTTTTTCCGGCAGGAAGAAGAAGTCCTCCAGCCGGTCGTCCCGGCTGTCGAAGATCTCGTTGTACTGGAGCATCTGGTAGTCCAGCAGGCCCTCCTGGGCCGCCTGGCTCATGTCATCCGTCTGCTCGTGCCAGGTGCCGTCGGTGTTCTGGTAGCCCACCGCGTTGACCACCGGCACCGTCTCCCGCAGCCCGCTCAGGAAGGTCTGATACCCGGTCTTGGGCAGGTTGGCCGCATCCATCAGCAGCCCGGAGAGGTAGTTGAGGGACAGCTTCACGTCCTGCTGCTCCTCAATGTCGTAGTTGGCCCAGATGAGGAAGGGCACCTCCTGCTTCTTCTGGGCCTCCTCCACGGTGGGGTCGCTGCCCAGCAGGTCGGTGTAGAAGTTGGTGGCCACCTGGGGCTGGTGGTCGCCGAAGATCAGGATCATGGTGGGCTCCTCCACCTGGGAGAAGTAGTCGATCAGGTATTCAAAGGCCTTGTCGCTCTGGTAAATCAGGTTCAGGTACTGGTTCACCGTGTTGTACTTACCCTCCATCTCTCCGGTGAGCCACACCTCCTTGGGCAGGTTGGTCCAGGCCCCCGAGTAGGCGCTGTGGTTCTGCATGGTCACGTTGAAGATGAAGAGGGGCTCCCCCTCCTCCTTCTCCTCATAGACCCGGATCAGGTTCTCATAGTCGGTCTGGTCGGAGATGTACTCCCGGATGTAGTCGGGGTCCTCAAAGTCGCTCTGGAACAGCCAGCGGTCAAAGCCGAAGTCCCGGTATACGGGAATCCGGTTCCAGCCGGAGGAGTAGTAGGGGTGCATGGCCACGCTCTCATAGCCCAGGGCGTTCATCTGGGCCACCAGGGATTCCGAGCTCTCCTTCACATAGAGGTGGTAGGGCACGGTGCCCGCCGGGAGAAAGGCGGTGGTGTTGCCGGTGAGGAACTCGTACTCCGAGTTGGCGGTGGTGCCGCCGAACACGGAGGAGTAGGCCGTGCCCCGGATGGTATTCTCCGTCAGGGAGCGGAAGAAGGGCATGGGGTCCTGGTTGGTCTCCAGGTCAAAGGTGCCCGTCAGGTCGGAGAAGGACTCGTTCATGATGACGATCAGGTTGACCGGCTGCACTTTGTCGCCGCTGCCGGTGCCCGACGCCGGCACGGACTCCCCCTCCACCCCGGCGGCGATCTGGGCCAGGGTCTCCTGGGAGTAGCCCTCCGGTTCGGACACGGAGGAGTACCGCAGGCACACGGAGAAGTTGAGCACAAAGCCGTTGCCCCGGGTGGTCCACATGGAGGGTTCGATGCCAACGGCGGAGAGAAATCCGGTGCCGAAGAACACGGCCAGGAATGCGGCGCAGAGGACGGTCACTGGCAGGGCGGAGCGGAGACGGAGCCTGGCGCGGCCCTTCTGTCTGGGCAGGTCCAGCAGCAGAAGCAGGAAGAGGGCCAGGCCCAGGGCGGTGAGGGCCTGTTTGGTGTCAAAGGCGTAGTTGTAGTTGCCCGCCACGTTGACGGCAGTGCCCAGGGTGAGCAGGTCGCCGGGGAAGATGGTACGGCCCCGGAAGGCGATGACATAGTGGTTGGCCATGCCGATGAGCCAGAACAGGGCGGTGGAGATGCCGCAGGCCAGGTTGCGCCGCCCCACGATGAGCCATACCGCCAGGGCGATGATGTAGTAGAAGGCCAGGTTCAGGGCCACCTGGAGGGTGGAGAAGCTGGTGAAGGGGTTGTTCCAGTTGAGGATCTCCACCAGGGAGTACCCCACCACCGGGCCGGCAGCCCAGAACAGCCGGGACAGCCACACCGCCGCCCGGCCCTCCAGCTTGAGCCGCACCGGGATGGGCAGGGCCAGCCCCAGGGCCCACAGCAGGCTCTCCCACCAGGGGAAGCCGGACAGCAGCAGGCCCGCCAGCACCCCTGCAAAGACCAGCGCCGCCACGATCAGGCCCCAGCGCCGCATCTCCACCCACGTTCTCCCGGTGTGGACCGGTATTTTTGTCTCTGTCTTCATGGTCTCGCCTTACCTCGTATTCAAACTATACAGAATAATCTCCCGCACAAAAAACAGCCGCGCCGGAATGGCCGGTGCGGCATATTGAGCGATATCCTTACCGTTGCATCAAAATCTTACACGGATTTTACAGAAAGAGCAAGATGAAAACACGAAAGATTTTATGAATTTTTTGCCGTTTCAGGACACCTGAAAGATCCACTGCTCCCGGATCAAGGCCTCCCGCATCTCCCGGTCGGGTGAGAAGATGAGGATGCCGGTGCCGCCGCCGGGCAGCCGGTAGAGCAGGTAGCGCTTGCTCCTGGGGTCCAGGAACAGGCAGGCCCGCACCGTCCGGCTGGCCTGCCGGGCGGAGAGCTGGCCGGGGAGGTAGACGCCGTAGGCCAGGATGTCCTCCGTGTCGATGATCTCCAGCACCGGGGGATTTTCCCCGCTGCCCTGGGAGATGACGAGGCGGCTGCCGTCGTACTCATAGGTGTACACCGCGCTGAAGTAGGGCACCGCCAGCACCACCGCCACACAGAAGGGCAGCAGCATCGCCTGATGGTAGCCCATGGTCCGGGCCAGGGCCATCAGCGCCAGGGCGCAGCAGAGGCACAGCGCGCCATAGCGCGCCAGCGCATACTTTCGATACAGCCGCTGCTTCCGATACATGTGCACCCCTCCCCCTCCGGAACGGTCCTTCTATGATATAGACGTTTGACAGAGAGAATTTGTTACACACCCAGGCAAAATTTTTGAAAAAATTTTTATGTGCCTCTGCCGAGGACATTTCTGTTCCAATTGTTCCCCGGGTACTTGACCTTCCACCTGGTGAAAGGTGTATGTTTTTCTCGACCGGCGGCAGATTCTTAATCTTTTTTCATTTGACAGCAGAACAGGCCGGTGGGATAATTTTCTTACAGGCTCAGGGAACGAGCCGGGAAAGGATGAAGCAGCTATGTGGAAAAAACGACTGAGCGCCCTCGCGCTGACCGCAGTCATGGCGGTCAGTATCTCCGCGCCCGCACTGGCCGTTGAGGCGGAGCCCTCCGCTACCCGCGAGGCGTCCGCCGCCATGGCCGCCCAGTTCGCCGCCCAGTACGGCGGCGCCGTCAGCGTGCAGTACGCCGTATGGCAGGACGGGGAGATCGCCCTCTCCGGCCACGCCGGCGTGTACTCCAAGTCGGAGAACCGGGTCCTGCTGGACACCGACCTGTACGGCATCGGCTCGGTGAGCAAGATGTACGTGACAGCCGCTGTCATGCAGCTGGTGGACCAGGGCAAGCTGGACCTGGACACGCCGGTAACCAAGTACCTGCCCGAGTTCAAGATGGCCGATGCGCGGTATAAGGACATTACGGTCCGCATGCTGCTCAACCACTCCTCCGGCCTGATGAGCGCCACCCACGACATGCTGCTCTTTGCCGACGACGACCGCTCCGCCACCGAGGACCTGCTGGACACCCTGTCCACCCAGCGGCTGGTTGCCGACCCCGGCGCGTACAGCGTGTACTGCAACACCGGTTTCACCCTGGCGGAACTGGTGGTGGAGGCGGTGAGCGGCAAGACCTTCCCCGAGTACCTCCAGGAGGCCATCCTGACCCCCAACGGCCTGGAGAACACCTTCACTCCCCAGGACGAGTTTGACACCTCCCGCCTGGTGAAGACCTACCTGGGCGAAGACCCCCGGGCCCTGCCCCAGGACTGCCTGGGCACGGTGGGCACCGGCGGCATCTACGCCGATGCCGCCGACCTGGCCTCCTTCGGCGGCCTGCTCTGCTCGGATGATCTGCTCACCTCCGCCTCTCTGGACGCCATGGCCGCCCCCGAGTACAGCAACGGCATCTGGCCCGACGACACGGACGACGCCCTGGCCTTCGGCCTGGGCTGGGACAACGTGTCCCTGGCCCCCTTCCGCTATAACAACATCCAGGCCCTTGCCAAGGGCGGCGACACCCAGTACTACCACGCCGCGCTGGTGGTCCTCCCTGAGTACGACATGGCGGCGGCGGTGCTCACCTCCGGCGGCGTATCCACCTACAACCAGATGGCCGCGGCCCGGATGCTCATCGACGCCCTGACGGACCAGGGCGTGACGGTGGACGAGACCATCCCCGCCCTGCCCGCCGCCAGCCCCAGCCAGGCCATGCCCGCCCAGCTGATGGACTGCTCCGGCTACTACGCCTCCACCCTCCAGCAGTTCAAGGTGGACATCTCCGCCGACGGCGTGCTCACCATCCAGTCCCTCACCGTGCCCAGCGCCCCGGCCCAGACCTTCTACTACTTTGACGACGGCTCCTTCCGGGACCAGACCGGCGCCGCCGCCATGGTCAAGCCAGTGGTGGAGGACAACGGGGAGACCTACCTGTGGCAGAAGGCCTACGCCTTCCTCCCCGGCCTGACCGTGCTGCCCACCTCCAACTACGTGGGCCAGAAGGTGGAGCCCGCCCAGCTCTCCGCCGACGTCCAGGCCGCCTGGGACAAGTGGAATTCCACCAGCGTCCTGCCTCTGAATGAGAAGTACACCTCCCAGGTGTGGCTGTCCCTGGGCTCCGCCGCCGCTGCCGAGCTGCCTGAGTACATCCCCGGCTACGTAGGGGCCCAGAAGATTGTGGACGCCAATCACACCCAGTTTGCCGTGCAGCTGCCCGGCAACGGCGGCCGGGACGGCTCGGACACCACCATCACCGAGCAGGACGGCCACATCTGGATGGACGCCCAGGGCATCCTCTACGTAGACGCCTCCATCGCCCAGCCCATCTACTGCGGCGCGGGCGCCTACTCCACCATCCAGCCCGACGGCTATGCCCGGTGGTACACCGTGGGCAGCGCCGCCGGCCTGACCATCCGGGTGGACATCGAGGGCAACGGCGGGTTCTACGTCTATGACGGCACCGGCGCGCTGGCCGCCTCCTCCGTGGTGTGGGGGGACAGCACCGTCACCCTGACGGAGAACAGCGCCATCGCCTTTGCCGGCGACGCCGGCACCCGGTTCCATATCTCCGTGGTGCCCGCCGTCTGATCCCCGTAAGCGCAAAAGCCCGGACCGCCTCATTGCGGTCCGGGCTTTTGTTTTTTTACACATGTGGAGCTGGTTTTGTGGATAATTTTGATCAGTGGGTCAGCAGCCGCACCCGGAGGACGCCCTCCAGGGCCCGGATCTCGTCCACCACGTCGTCCCGGATCTTGGTGTTGATGTCCACCACGGTGTAGGCGTAGTCCTTCTTGGACTTGTTGGTCATGTTCTCCACGTTCACGTTGTCGTCGGAGAGGACCTTGGTGATGGCGGCGATGGCGCCGGGGATGTTCCGGTGGATGATGCACAGCCGGGCGATGCCGCTCCAGGGCTGCTCCAGGGCGGGCAGGTTCACGCTGTTGCGGATGTTGCCGTTCTCCAGGTAGTCCCGCAGCTGCTGGGCGGCCATGACGGCGCAGTTCTCCTCGCTCTCGGGGGTGGAGGCGCCCAGGTGGGGGATGGCCACCACGTTGCGCCCCTGGATGATCTTGTTGTTGGGGAAGTCGGTGACATAGCAGGCCACCTTGCCGCTCTCCAGGGCCTGGAGCAGGTCGTCGTCGGTGACCAGGCCGCCCCGGGCCAGGTTGATCAGCCGCACGCCGCCCTTCATCATCTGGAGGGCGCTGGCGTCAATCATGCCCTTGGTGTCCCCGTTGAGGGGCAGGTGGAGAGTAATGTAGTCGCAGTTTTTGTAGATGGTCTCCAGGTCGTTGGCCCGCTGGACCATACGGGAGAGGGACAGCGCCGCGTCCACGGACAGGAAGGGGTCGTAGCCCCACACGGTCATGCCCAGCTTGGTGGCGATGTTGGCCACCTGGACGCCGATGGCGCCCAGACCCACCACGCCCAGGGTCTTGCCCTGGATCTCCGGGCCCACAAACTGGCTCTTGCCCTTTTCCACCACTTTTTCCACGTCTTCGCCTGCGGCGGCCTGCTCCTTGACCCAGGCCGCGCCGCCCACTACATTCCGGGAGGCCAGCAGCATGGCGCAGATGACCAGCTCCTTGACGGCGTTGGCGTTGGCTCCGGGGGTGTTGAACACCGCGATGCCCGCCTCGGAGCAGCGGTCGATGGGGATATTGTTGGTCCCCGCGCCCGCTCGGGCGATGGCCCGCAGGTTCTCGGGGAATACGTACTCGTGCATGTCCGCCGAGCGGACCAGGATGCCGTCCTCGTTCTCCACGTCGGGGCTGACGGCAAAGCGGCTCTGATCCAGCACGGACAGGCCGGCGGGGGAAATTTTATTCAGCGCTTTGATGCGGTACATGTTTGATTCGCCCCTTCTCAGTTGTTTTTGTCGAAGGCCTTGATAAAGTCGCACAGCTTTCCCCCAGAAAAGGCTGCGCCTTTCCCGGGGACCCCTGATTTTACCTCCTCGGGCGGAGTGAATCCGCCCTGCGGCAA